>JBKPSZ010000299.1:0-16521 GCA_046735265.1 Acidobacteriota bacterium
AGCTCTATCTGAACGTCGTCGAATTCGGACGGCGCACTTACGGCGCGGAGGCGGCCGCACGCCGCTATTTCGGCAAGAGCGCCGCGGACCTCGACGACCACGAAGCGGCGACTCTGGCCGCGGTCATTCCTTCTCCCCGGATCTTCGACCCCGTTCGGCACCCGAGACGGGTCGAAATGAGGGCCCGCCGGATCTTAAGAAGCTTGGCACGCCCCGACTCGGGACTGGCGACCAAGGACTGAGGACAGCGGACCGGAAGAGTCCTTACTCCTGGGACCGTGGTCCTCAGCCGCCTGCTATCATTTGTGCAAACCAGCAAGGAGACCCGTTCGATGCGAACCCGCCTCGTCGCGACAGCCCTCGGCGCCGCCTGCGCGATGTTTCTCGCCTGTGGGCAGAAGCCGGCGTCCATCCAGGTGTCGCCGAACCGCGTGAAGATCTACGGCATCGACCGCCCCCAAAGGCTCGTCGCGCGAGTCCTGGACAGGAAGGGACAGCCGGTCGAGGGCGCGCCGGCGCCGACATGGGCCTCCTCGCAGAACGAGGTGGTCGAAGTGGATTCGAGCGGCCGGCTGAAGCCGAAGAAGGAAGGCAAGTCGGTCGTGACGGCGACGCTCGAGGGTGTCTCGACTCAGGTTCCTATCGAGATCGTCGACGTCAAAGCGGTCGAGGTGGCGCCGATCTCGTCGAAGCTGGTCGGAGCGGTCGGCTCGACGCTGCCGCTTTCGGCGGTCGTCACGAACTCTCAGGACCGGCCGGTCGTCGTCCCCGTCTCCTGGAGCTCCTCGGACGAAAAGGTGATCTCGGTTTCGCCGGACGGCGTCGTCACGTCGGTCGGCGCCGGCAAAGCCACGATCGTGGCCCGGGTCGGCGATCTCCAGACGGCCTCGGAGATCACCGTGGATCCGCGCCCGGTCGCCCGTCTCGTCCTGCTCCCCTCCACCGCACTCGTGCGCGTGGGCGACTCGCAGCACTACCAGGTGACCGTCTACGGACCCGACGGCCATCTGATCGAGGGCGCTTCGGCGCGCTACGTCTCCTCCGATCCCTCGGTCGCTCCGGTGGACGCCGCCGGAATCGCCTCCGGGCGCAAGACGGGAGTCGCGACGATCCGGGCCCAGGTCGGCAACCAGACCGCGGAAGCGACCGTCATCGTCAACTGACCGCACGTCACGCGGCCCGGCCGCGTCAGACTGCGGTCATCCCGAGGAGTCTCCGACGAGGGATCCCGAGCTCGTGCACGGGTGCTGCCACACTCCGGCTCAGGACCTGCCGATTTCGCCATCCCTCGCTATCGCTCGGGATGACCTGCCGAGCGACGCTAAGATCCCTCCATGGCCATCCGGCCGCCCGCTTTCGCCGGCAGCTGGTACGAAGGGGTCCCCGAGCGGCTCGACGCCGACGTGCGCGCGATGCTTCCGAAGGACGTCGAACCAGCGCCGGCCATCGGGGCGATCGTCCCGCATGCCGGCTACGTCTATTCCGGCCCGGTCGCGGGCGCCGTCTACGCGCGCCTCGAGATTCCGCCGGTGGCAATCATTCTCTGCCCGAACCACACCGGACGCGGCTCCCCCGCCGCTCTCGACCCCTCCGATTCGTGGCGCACGCCGCTCGGCGACGTGGCCGTCGATCGGAAGCTCGCGCGGCGTGTTCTCGAGCTCGCCCCCTCTCTCGAGGAGGACGCGGCCGCGCACGCGCGAGAGCACTCGCTCGAGTTGCAGCTCCCCTTTCTCCAGATCCGCCGGCCGGACGTCCGACTCGTACCGATCTCGATCGGCACCCGGAATCTCGAGCTCTGCCGCGAGATCGGAGAAGCCCTGGCCGTCGCGGCTTCGGAGGAGGCGGAGCCTCCGATCCTGCTCGCTTCCTCGGACATGAACCACTACGAGTCGCGGCGCGTCGGCCGTGCAAAGGACGACCGCGCGCTCGCCCGCGTCGAGGCGCTCGACCCCGAGGGCCTCTTCGAGACGGTCTTCGCGGAGAACATTTCGATGTGCGGCGTGCTGCCGGCGACGGCGCTCCTCTTCGCGGCGCGCCGTCGGAACGCCGGGTCGGCCGCGGTCGTCGCGCGACGCGACAGCGGAGACGAGACGGGGGACGCGACGAGCGTCGTCGGCTACGCGGGAGTGATCGTCACCTAGCGGCTGCCCTCCTTGCTCCGCCGGCGCGGCCGCTGGTACGCTCTTCCCATGGATTTCCGCAGCCACGTCTTGACCGAGAAAGCCACGACTCTGCCCCGGGAGTACTACGTTTCGCCCGAGATCTTCGCGGCCGAGAAGGAGAAGATCTTCTCCGCTCACTGGATCGCGCTGGGACGATCGGACCGGGTTCCGGAGCCGGGCGACTATCTCGCGGCCGACGTGGCCGGCGAGAGCCTGATCGTCGTCCGGGGAAAGGACGGCGCGGTCCGCGCATTCTTCAACGTCTGCCGGCACCGCGGCACCCGGCTCTGCGAGAACGAGAGCGGCCGGGTGGCCAAGGCGTTCGTCTGCCCATACCACTCCTGGAGCTACGGCCTCGACGGAGCGCTCGTCGCGGCGCCGAACATGAGCGACGTCTCCTGGTTCGACCGGGCCGACTACCCGCTCTTCTCGGTGGCGGCCGCGGAGTGGGAGGGATTCCTCTTCGTGAATCTGGGCCGGCGTCCGGCGCCTCTGGAAGAGGCGCTCGGGCCGCTCGCGAAGCGCTTCGAACCCTGGCGCCTCGCGCGGCTCGCCACGGTGACCCGGATCGAGTACGAGGTCGCCGCCAACTGGAAGCTCGTCTTTCAGAATTTCTCCGAATGCCTCCACTGCCCGCCGGTGCACCCGAAGCTCGCGCGTCTCTCCGACTACAAGAGCGGCGCGAACGACCTGCGCGACGGACCGGTGCTCGGCGGATACATGCTCCTGACCGGAACCGACGGCAGCCTCACGACGAGCGGGCGGATGTGCGGCCTGCCGCTCGGCGACCTCACGGCCGAAGAACGCCGGCGCGTTTTCTACTACTCGATGTTCCCCAGCTTCTTCCTGACGGTCCAGCCCGACTTCGTCATGTCCACGCGTCTCTCCCCGATCGCCGTGGACAGGAGCCGCATCGTCTGCGAATGGCATTTCGCTCCCGAGACCCTGTCGCAGCCGGGTCTGGATCCCTCCGAAGGCGTCGCGCTGTGGGACGAGACCAATCGCCAGGACTGGCACATCTGCGAGCTCTCGCAGCAGGGCGTCTCCTCGCGCGCCTACGTGCCCGGGCTCTACTCGAAGCAGGAGAGCCTGCTCGCCGCGTTCGACCGCGAATACCTGGCGACGATGCAGGCTGGGGACTGAGGAAGCGCTAGATTTCCTCCTCCCTCAGGATCCCTGACGCGATGCGGCGGAGCCCTTCCGCGACGCCGCGCGAGCCCGCGACGACGTTGCCCCGCTCGACGTATCGGCGCCCTCCGGCGAAATCGGTCAGCTCGCCTCCCGCCTCTTCGATCAGGAGGGCGCCCGCCGCGATGTCCCACGGCGAAAGGCGGAACTCGAAAAACCCGTCGAAAACCCCGGCCGCGACGTTCGCGAGGTCGAGGGCGGCGGAGCCGGCGCGGCGGATCGCCCGCGCCGAGAGGAACACTTCGCGAAAGAGCGCCAGGTAGACGTCGATCTTCTCGCGCGACCGGAAGGGGAAACCGGTGGCGAGGAACGCGCCTTCGACGCCTTTCCGCTCCGTGACCCGGAGCCGCGTTTGGTCGCGGAACGCCCCGGCGCCGCGCTCGCCGCTGTAGAGCTCTCCCCGAAGCGGATCCCAGACGACGCCGGCGACGAGCTCCCCTTTCTCCGCGGCCGCGATCGAGACGCACCAGAATGGAAAGCCCGCGATGAAGTTGGAGGTCCCGTCGAGCGGGTCGATGATCCAGGTGCGCCGCCCTAGGACGTTCAGGTCCCGGCCGCCCCCCTCTTCCGCGAGGAAAGCGTCCTCGGGAAACTTTTCGCGGATCACCGCGATGATCCGATCCTCGCTCTCGCGGTCCGCGAGCGTGACGAAGTCGTTCTGCCGTTTTTCGGAGACGGAGCCCTGAGGCAAAGCCCGCCAGCGCGCCACGAGGCTCTCGCCCCCGGCGCGGGCGGCGGCGACGGCCGTCTCGAGGAGCTGCGAGCTCACTTCGGAGCTCCCCGGGGCGGGGGCGCTTCGCCGGGACGTCGCAACGTCACGACCGAGACTTTAAGCCCGCCTCCACACGATCCGTCCGCCGACGATCGTCGCCGCGGGCTGTCCCACGAGCTCCCACTTCGAAAACGGGGAGTTGCGCGCGAGAGAGCGGAAGGCGGACGGATCGACGGTCCACCGCGCGGCGGGATCGAAGAGCGTCACGTCGGCGGGAGCGCCCGGCGCGAGCGTGCCGCCCGGAAGGCCGAAGACGCGCGCCGGTCCGGCGGAGAAGAGCGAAGCGAACTTCGAGAGGGAGAGCCGGCCGCTTCGCACGAGGCGATCGTGCACGACGGCCGCCGCCGTCTCGAGGCCGATCACCCCGAACGGAGCGGAATCGAAGTCCACCGCCTTCTCGTCCTCGTGGTGCGGGGCATGGTCGGTCGCGATCGCGTCGACCGTTCCGTCGGCGAGCCCCGCCACGAGCGCTTCGACGTCCGAGGCCTCGCGCAGGGGCGGATTCATCTTGAACCGCGTGGAGAAACCGGATTGGGCGATCTCTTCGTCGGTCAGAGTGAGGTGATGCGGCGTCGCCTCGCAGGTCACCGAGAGGCCCCGCGCCTTCGCGCGGCGGACGATCTCGATCGAGCGCGAAGTCGACAGGTGCGCCAGGTGCAGCCGGCCGGAGACGAGCTCCGCGACGAGGACGTCGCGTGCCACGGCCGCCGCCTCCGCCGCCGCGGGCTGCGCGCGCATCCCGAGCCGCGCGGAGACCGCGCCCTCGTGCATGGGAGCGCGGCCCGAGAGCGACGGGTCCTCGGCATGCTGCACCACCGGGAGACCGAACAACGAGGCATGCTCCAAGGCGTGGCGCAGAACCGAACCATCGGAGAGCCATCCGCCGTCGTCGGAGACGGCCACGGCGCCCGCCTCCCGCATTTCGCCGAACTCCGCCAGCTCCTTGCCCTTCTGCCCCCGGGTGATGGCCCCGACCGGATAGAGCCGTGCGCTCTTCGCCTCGCGTCCGCGGGCCACCAGGAATTCGGTGACGGCGCGCGTGTCGTTGACCGGATCGGTGTTCGGCAGGGCGCAGACCGCGGTGAATCCGCCGGCCGCCGCGGCGGCCAGTCCCGAGGAAATCGTCTCGGCGTATTCGCGGCCCGGCTCGCGCAGGTGCGCGTGCAGATCGATGAAGCCGGGAAAGACGCAGAGACCGGACGCTTCGATCGTCTCTGCTCCCTCGGGGCGCAGATCCGGCCCGACCTCGGCGACGACGCCGTCGGAGAGAACGAGGTCGGCCGTCTCGTCGCGGCCGGACGCCGGATCGACGATCCGGCCGCCGCGGATCCAGAGCTTTGCGCTCACGCCTCCCCCTCCCAGGGGTGTCCCCCGAGCAGCAGGTACAGCACGGCCATCCGGATGGCGACCCCGTTGGCGACCTGGTCCAGGATCACCGATCGGACCGAGTCGGCGACGTCCGAAGCGATCTCGACTCCGCGGTTCATCGGTCCGGGATGCATCACGATCGCCTCCGGCCGGGCCACGGCGAGGCGCGCGGCGGTCAATCCATACCGGCGGAAGTACTCGCGCACCGAGGGGTAGAGAGCTCCCCCCTGCCGTTCGAGCTGCATCCGCAACATCATCACGACGTCGGCATCCCGGAGCGCCGAGTCGAAATCCGTCGAGACCTCGACTCCCATTTCCCCGATCCGCGGCGGCATCAGCGTCGGCGGGCCGCAGACGACGACCTTCGACCCGAGCTTCGTCAGAAGCCAGACGTTCGACCGCACGACGCGCGAGTGCGCGATGTCCCCCGCGATGACGACGCGAAGGCCGTCCAGGCGCCCGAGCCGCTGCCGGATCGTCAGCGCGTCGAGAAGGGCCTGCGTCGGATGCTCGTGCGCGCCATCTCCCGCGTTCACGACGCCGGCCTTCAAGTGCCGCGCCAGGAAGTGGGGGACGCCGGGCGAGCCGTGGCGGATGACGATCAGGTCCGGGGACATCGCCTGGAGGTTGCGCGCCGTGTCGAGCAGCGACTCCCCCTTCTCGACCGAGCTCCCCTTGGCCGAGAAGTTCAGCGAGTCGGCGGAGAGCCACTTCTCCGCGGTCTCGAACGAGAACCGCGTCCGCGTCGAGGGCTCGAAGAAGAGGTTGACGACCATCCGGCCGCGCAGAGCCGGGACCTTCTTGATCGAGCGCCGCCCGATCTCCCGCATGGATTCCGCCGTGTCGAGGAGGAGGAGGATTTCTTCCGGAGAAAGGGGCTCGATGCCGAGCAGGTCCTTGGAGCGGAGTCCCGCCTTCGTCAACCCTTTTCCTCGAGGGGGCGCTCCAGGATCCAGACCTCGTCCGCGCCGTCGGTCTCCTGGAACATGACCTTGATGACCTCCCGCTGCGCCGTCGGCACGCTCTTGCCGACGTAGTTCGCCTCGATCGGAAACTCGCGGTGGCCGCGGTCGATCAGGACGGCGAGCCGGATCGCGCGGGGGCGGCCGAGATCGATCACGCCGTCGAGGGCGGCACGAATCGTCCGGCCGGTGAAGAGCACGTCGTCGCAGAGGACGATCGTGCGTCCGTTCAGGTCGAAGTCGATCTCGGTCTTCTTCAGGACCGGCTGCGGCGCGACCGTCGAGAGGTCGTCGCGGTAGAGGGTGATGTCGAGCACGCCGACCGGAAAGGACTGGCTTCCGAGCGATTCCAGGCGCTTCGTCAGCCGGTTGGCGAGCGGGACGCCGCGAGTCCGGATTCCGATGAAGGCCAAGCCGGGGAGGTCGCGCTGGCGCTCGGCGATCTCATGCGCCATCCGATCGATCATGCGCCCAATGCGCTCGGCGTCGAGGATGCGGGTCTTCTTGACGAGCCCTTCGCTCAAGGTCGCGCGAGTCTATGGGGCAGCCTCTCCTCCGTCAAGGAGCGGAAAAACGGGAGTAAAATAGCGAAACCGGTTTCATGGTCATCTACAACGCAGCCACGCGGGAGCTGACGGCCAAGATCGTCTACTACGGTCCCGGCCTCGGGGGGAAGACCACCAACCTCCAGGTCCTGCACGACCGGCTCGAGCCGTCGACCGTCGGGAAGCTGTTGAACCTTTCGACACATACCGACCGGACGATCTATTTCGACCTGCTGCCGGTCGAGCTCGGAGACATCAAGGGCTACAAGATCCGCTTCCAGCTCGCCACCGTTCCCGGGCAGACGGCCTTCAACGAGACGAGGCGCGTGGTCTTGAAGGGCTCCGACGGCGTCGTGTTCGTTGCGGACTCGCAATGGACGATGCTCCCGAAGAACCTGGAGAGCTGGCAGAACCTGAAGGACAACCTGAAGTCCAACGGCGTGGCGTTCGAGGGAATGCCGGTCGTCATTCAGTACAACAAGCGCGACCTGAACGACATCCTGACGATCGAAGCGATGCAGGAGGCGCTCGGCCTCTCGTCGTTCCCCTTCGTCGAAGCGGTCGCTTCCGCCGGGCGCGGCGTCACCGAGACCTTCAAACTCATCTCCAAGCTCACTTTCGTCGACTTGCTCCGCCGGCTCCAGGGGCGCCGTCCGGAGGAGGCGAGCCTGCCGACCGGCAAGGAGCCGAAGGACGATCTGCAGTCGTGGCGGCAATCCCTCTTCCAGCGCGGGCCGGGACCGGAGCCGAAGCGGCCGAGGCCGCTCGCCCCCGTGCCGTCGCCGTCGGAGGAGCCGCCGTTCGAGACCGGCGAGTCGCCGGCCGCTCCCGAGTCGGGGTCCGTCGTGGAAGGGCCGTTCGGCGGCGCGCGGGACGCGGTCAAGTCGAGCTCCGCGGAAGAGGTGCCGGAGCCGCTCGAAGTCGTGGACGAGATCGAGCCCGCGCGCGAAGCCGAGCCTGCGGCGCCGCCTCCCCGGACGTCGGCGAAGGCGCCCGAGCCGCCGGCGTCCGCTCCCGCCGCGCCTCGGTCGGACGCCGTCTCCTCGTCCCTGCTCCGCGAGCTCGAGGGGCGTCTCGAGGCTCGCCTCGAAGAGATGGCCGCGAAGATCGCGCAGAGTCGGACCGACTTTTCCCGCGTGGACACGGCCTGCAACGTGCTCGCGTCGCGTCTCGAGGTCCAGGAACGGCAGGCGTCCGAGTCCGCCCGGGCGATGTCCGAGTCGCGGCAGGCGCTCGAGGCCCGCCTCGGCGCCGTGGACGAGCGCGCCGCGGCCGACAGCCGCGAAATCGCCCGCTTCGGCGAGGTCGCCGACCGCCTCGCGGTCCATGAGCAGCGCCTGGCGGCCGGATTCGAGCGCCTCGAAGGACAGGAGAGGCAGCTCCAAGCGCACGAGAAGCGGGTCGAAGCTGCGGAGAACCGGAGCGAAGCGCACGAGAAGCGCGCCGACGCGCAGGAGAAGCGCCAGCACGCTCTGGAGGACGACGCGGGCATGGCCCTGACGGAGCTGACGGAGCGCATCGAGAAGCTCCAGCAGCAGATCGCCGGGCTCGGCCAGACGGTCCAGTCGCTCCAGGCAACCCTCGAAGAGAAGACCCGCCAGGGCCGGCTCGAGGCCGAGGACATCCGCTCGCAGCTCGCGCCGGTGCTCGAGGCCCACGGCCAGCGGCACGTCGCCGACGAGCGGCTGCTCGCCGAGGTGGACCGCCTCCGGGAAGGCCTCGCCGACTCTCTGGCCGGCCTCTCCGAGCAACTGCGCCGCGCGGTGCGCGGGCTGTAGCCCGGCGCCGCTCGACTAGGGACCCGCGCCCCTCGAATCTCGCGGTAGAGCGCGCCATCTTCGACGAAGCGGCCCGCTCGAAAGCGCCGGATCGTTCGAAACTGCCGCGCTCTCTCGCGAGAGGTCGGCTCCCCGCGCCGCCCGGCGCTCACGAAGTGGGAGCGGCGGATTCCATAGAGCTTGTCCACCCCCGTGAGGTACCAGGCCGCGTTTTCCTCGCTGTAGACGAGCACGAGGAACGCGGCGAAGAGCGCGCAGGCAACCATCCTCCACGGCCGCGAAGCGACCGCGGCCAGCAGCGTCGCTGCCGCGAGGAGAGCCACGGTATGCACCACGACGAGCGTCCGGTACCAGGTGCCGGGCGTCCGGAAGGTCTCGAGAACGGCGGCAGCCGCCGGATAGATCGAGGCGATTCCGACGAGGAGCAGCACTCCGAACGAGGCGATCCCCGCCCATGGGCCCCCTCGCCGCAGGACGAGAAGCGCCGCAGCGCCGAGGACGAGGCCGGCGCAGACCAGATACCCGGCGGGGTTCGAAGTCAGCGTGTAGGGAAGGATCCGGAGGAACTCGAACATTCTCCCTTTCGGCAGGGGGGGCCGGGATAACGAGCGCCATTGCCGAGCATCCAGTTGCGATAGGCGGCATAGGCGATCGCGAGCAACGCCGCGCCCGCCGCCGCCCGGTAGCGCCGCCGAGAGTTCGCTTCGAGAAGGAGAAAGCCGGGCACGATCGCGGCGTAGGTTTCCTTGAAGAGCATCGCCAGAACGGCGGCGACGGCGATGCCCGCGGGCAGACGCCGTTTCCAGCGTCGGGGAGGTCCTCACGGTTCCAGAGGCAGAGCGCCGCCAGGCACGCCCCGAGCGCCCAGGCGGCGCCCTCCAGATAGTGGCGGGCGGAAAGATACGGGTGAACCGAGATCGTCGACGGGAGGCACACCCAGAAAGCGGCGAACGCCGCGGAAATCCAACGATCCCGCGTGAGCTCGAGACTGAGGGCAAAAAAGAGGATGGCCGCGGCCACGAGCCAGAACAGGCTTCGAAGGTTGGCCATGACGGGAGAGTTCCCGAAGAGTCGCAGGTCCATCCAGTACGAGAAGAGCTGGATCGGAACGAGAGAGGCTCCGCTGCCGAAGCTCTGCATGCGCACCGGGTCGGTGAAGATCTGGACCGGATTCGGAATCGACGCGGCGACCGCGTCCTGCCAGGGATCGTCCTCGTACCACCAGTGAAAAGGAGACTCGAGGAACACGACGCTGAAGACGAGCGCGAAGGCGACGACGAGAAGAAGAGGCGTGATCTCCCCCCGGAATCGGGCCCGATCGCGCGCGCTGGCAACGCGCGCATCCCTCCCCGTCGCCAGACTTTGCGACCCCGGCTCCGAATCCATCAGGCTCTTTCGTCCTCGGGATTCGCCACCAGGCGCGACAGGAATCTCTCGTCGTCGCGCCAGCGCTCGCGGACCTTCACCGTCAGATCGAGGAAGAACTTCCGCCCGGACTCGGCTTCGAGCTCCGCCCGGGCCGCCGTTCCGATCTCGCGGATCATCGCGCCTCCGGCGCCCACGACGATCCCCTTCTGCCCCTCTTTCTCGACGACGATCGACGCGACGACGACGGTCAGATTCTTCTCGGCCTCCTCGCGCACCGACTCGACGAGGACGGCGGAGGCGAACGGGAGCTCCTGACGCGTGCGCTCCAAGAGCTTCTCCCGGACGACCTCGCCGATCCACTCGGTCTCCGGGGTCGAGGTCAGGAAGTCCTCGGGATACGCGGCCTCCCCTTCGGGAAGAGTGGCGGCCAGCAAATCGCGCAGGCGGTCGACGCCGTCGCCGGTCCGAGCGGAGATCGGGACGATCTCGCGAAACGGAAACTGGGAGGAGAACTCCTGGAGGATCGGAAGGAGCTTCGGCTTGGCGATCCGGTCGATCTTGTTCAACGCCAGGATCGCGGGGCGCCCCGACCGCTCGAGCAACCCCCGGATGAAGGCCTCTCCGGGGCCGCGCTTCTCCGAGACGTCCACGACCCAGAGGACGAGGTCGGCGGTCGCAAGGGCGTCCCCCGCGTCGCGCACCATGGCGGCGTTCAGACGATGTTCCGGGCGATGGATGCCGGGCGTGTCCACGAGCGCGATCTCGAAGCCGTCGCCCCGCGCGACGCCGAGGATTCGCTTGCGCGTCGTCTGAGGCTTGTCGGAGACGATCGCGACTTTTTCGCCGACGAGGCGGTTGACCAGGGTCGATTTCCCGGCGTTGGGCCGCCCGACGACCGCGACTTCGCCGACGCGCATGGCGCCCGGATTCACCGTCCGCCGCCGCTTATCCGCGGTCCGCGCTCCGTTCGCCGGAGGGAGAGGGGGCCACGGGCACGGCGGCGCTCTCGAGCGCTTCCACGCGGACGCGGTGGACGCGGCGCCGGTCGGCCTCCTCGACCGTGAAGAGCAGGTCGTGCTCCCGGTACGTCTCGCCGGGCTTCGGGATGTGGCCGAGGCGCGCCGCCAGGTACCCGGCGACGGTCGTGTACTCCTCCTCCTCGGGCCCGCGCCCGAAGAGCTCCTGGATCGTCGCGATCGCCTCCTTGCCCGAGATCGAGAACCCATGCTCGCCGACTTTCGCGACGGCTTCCCGCTCGTCCTCGTGCTCGTCGGAGATCTCGCCGACGATCTCCTCCAGCAGGTCCTCGACTGTTGCCAGGCCGGAGACGCCGCCGTACTCGTCCACGATGATCGCCATCCAGAGGTGGCGCCGCTGGAACTCGCGGAGGAGCTCGGAGACCTTCTTGGTTCCGGGAACGAAGAAGGCTTCGCGGGCGAGGCTCGAAATGGGAGGCGACGCGCCGGCGCGGATCGCCCCGAGGGTGTCTTTCACGTGGACGATGCCGACGACCCGGTCGATCGATCCCCGGGCCACCGGGATCCGCGAGTACTTCGTCTGCTCGAAGAGGTCCACGAGCTGGACGAACGAAGCGGCGGCGTCGATCCAGACGACGTCCGTGCGCGGCGTCATCACCTCGCGCACGCGCGTGTCGCCGAAGTCCACGATCGAGAGGAGGAGCTTCTCTTCCCCTTTCTCGAGGATCCCTTCTTTCCGGCCGACTTCGATGTAGGCCTGGACCTCCTCCTCGGTGGCGGGCGCGGCCGGGGCCTTCGCCTCCTCGGCCTGGAAGATCTTCCCGAGCGGAATCGCGAGCGGGAGGAGGAGCCAGGAGGCGGCGGTCACGATCGGAAGCAGGCGTGTCACCACCTTCTCGGGGTCCGAGGCGGCCGCGCGCCGGAGGAGCACGATCTCCGTCACGAACCAGCCGAGGAGGAAGACCCCGCCGCCCCAGGCCCACGGAGAATCCACCTCGAGGCGGTCGAGGACCGACACGACGGACAGGAGTCCCGTCAGGAGCAGGATCTGGACGAGGACCTTGGTCGTCGTTCGCACGATCTCGACCCGGCCCGGCCCGGCGAGGAGGCGCGCCCGCTCCGGGTGCTCCTCGAGAAGGCCGCGGACCTGAATCGAGGAGAGGCGATCGAGAGAAACCGCGAACGACTCGAAGAGGAGGAACGCCAGGTAGCAGAGGAGCGAGAGGAGGAGCAGGATCATCCGCGCTCCTCCAGCCGAAAGCGGCGCCGGAGCCGCGCTTCGAGCGCGTCCATCTGGCCGTCGTCGGTCTCGTGGTCGTAGCCCAGCAGATGCAGATAACCGTGCAGGAGCAGGCGGTCGATCTCGCGCGGGACCGGTTCGCGGAGGCGCCGCGCCTGACGCGCCGCATAGGGCACCGAGATCACGATGTCGCCGAGGAGTCCTCCGCCGTCACTGGCGGGGAACGCGAGGACGTCCGTCGAGCGATCCTTTCTCCGGTAGCGGCGGTTCAAGCTCCGCATCCGCCGATCGCCGCAGAAGAGGACCGAGACCTCTCGCTCGGAAGTCCGCGTGGCGCGGGCCGCGTCGGCGAGAAGGCGGCGGACACGCGTGGCGGCCGGCGATCCGGCGACGGCGGATCGCACGCCCACCTCCGGGGAACCGAGGGAGCTCATCCGGAGTTCCCGCCGGGGAGCGGCCGGGGGCCGAGCCGCTCGCTCGATCCGCCCGCCGCCGCCGCTGCCGTCGGAACCTCGCCCGTGCGCCGGCGAGTTCCTTCGCGGTTGAAATCGAATCCCGGGTAGTCGATCCGGTGGTGATAGACGGTCGAGACCGTCCGCTCGAGCGTATCCACGATCACCGCGAGATCGCGCATCGTCAGGTCGCAGTCGTCGAACTGACCGTCGCGGAGGCAGTCGTCCACGATCGTCTGGATCATCGACCGGATCTTCGCGGGCGTGGGATCGACGAGCGTGCGGGACGCCGCTTCGACCGCGTCGCAGACCATGAGGATTCCGTTGACGCGGGTGGTCGGACGCGGGCCGGAGTGACGGTAGTCCGTATCACGGACCGGTCCCTGCGCCGGATCCGACCGGGTCAAGGCCTTCTGGTAGAAGTAGTGGATCTTCTTGGTGCCGTGATGCTCGCGGATGGCCGCGAGGATCGGCTCCGGCAGGCGCGCCTTCTTCCCCATCTCCTGCCCTTCGCGGACGTGGGACGCGATGATGAGCGCGCTCATGGACGGTTCCAGGCGGTCGTGCCGGTTGACGCCCTTCGGCTGGTTCTCGATGAAGTACTCGGGCATCCGGATCTTCCCGATGTCGTGGTAGTAGCCCGCGACGCGGGCGAGCATCGCGTCGGCGCCGATCGCCTCGGCCGCCGCTTCCGCGAGATTCCCGAGCATGAGCGAATGCTGATAGGTGCCGGGAGCCTCGAGCGCGAGCGTGCGCAGGAGTGGCAGATTCTGATTCGAGAGCTCGAGCAGCCGGATGTCCGTCGTGACATGGAAGGCGTGCTCGAAAATCGGGAGGATCACCGCGACGAGCATCGCGACGAACCACCCGCCGGCGAGACCGCCGAGCACATCGCCGAAGAACGCCCACCCCCGCGGCTCGGCGTTCAGGAACGTGATGGCCGAGATCGACAGGAGGTTGGTGACCGCCACGATTCCGCCCATCGCGAGGAGGGCGCCGCGCGAACGGAGCTTCCCGATCCCGAAGATGCCGGCGAGAGATCCGGCGAGCGCGAAGGGGACGAAGGAGAAGCTCTGGCCCATCAGGAGCCCGGCGCCGACCGAATGGATCGCGGCGAAGAGCAGTGCCGGGCCCATCCCGGCCACGAGGCTCGCGATGATCGGCCCCGCCGCGAACGGAATCGCATAGTAGCCGTGCGAAGCCCACGCCGAGCCTTCGAAGCTCGTCGAGAGCGTCTGAGCGAGACCGAAGACGCCGCGCGTGATCAGCGCGAAGAGGATTCCCGTCGCGAGCACCGAGGCATAGACGACTTCGGGCGGACGCTCGCGCCGGCGGCGGCGCTGCCGTCGGGCGTCGAACCAGAAGACGGCGGCCGAGGCGATCTGGAAGAGCATCACCCCGGCGACGCGGATCCAGGAGGCGGGATCGGAGACCGACGCGCGGGCTGCGTCGATCCATTGCGCGGCGCGCGGCGTGATCTCGTCTCCCTTGCGGACGATGACCTTGCCGCGGGGAATCTTCGTCAGAACCGTCTCGACCGAGCGCGACGCCTCGGCGCGGCGCTCCGAGGTCGCCGCCGCGTCGTAGGTCAGATTGGGACGCGCCGTGGCGGCGAGGAAGGCCGCCACCTCGGCCCGCTCCCGGGCGGACAACTCGCTGTCCGTGAGCTCTTCCGCGAGGGCCGCCTTCGCTTGCGCTCCGTACTCGACGACGTCGGAAATTTCCTTTCGACGGGCTTCGCGGCCGGTCGACGGGTCGTGGAGCGAAATCCCGTTGGATCGGCTCTCGAGGAGGCGCTCCCGGTTGTCGACGATCCCGCCGCGGTAGAGCTTCTGCCCCGCCTCGACGAGACGCCCTTCGAGCTCCCGGGAGAACGAGAGACGCGCCAGCGCCGAAAGCGCCTCGTCGCCGATCGGGAGGTCGAACGCCTCCCGCACGGCCGGCGTCACGACGCCGCGTTTCTTCGAGGCGATCCGCGCCTTTTCGAAGCACCGCCGCAGCTCCCGCTCGAGCCGCGAAGGCGCGTCGGCGTCCCAGTCGTAGACGGCGAGGACCTCGGCCGCGGCCTCGGCCCGGCGACGCTCGGTCGCCGCCGCGTCGGGAACGATCAGGTCGCGGGGTGCGACGATGTCGCGCGTCGCGATCGAGCCGGCCTTCTGGGGCGAGGTGCGGAAGGAGAGGGTCGGTGAAAAAGCGACCGTCGTCGCCAGAACGTACGCGGTGGCCCAGAGCAGCGGCCGCAGCCGGGACCCGGGACGCGGCTCCGTTCCGGTCGGCGCGGAGCGACGCCGGAAAGAAGCGGTCGCGCGGCGAAAGCCCGATTCGGTCGGCATGCGAGCCTCAGCGCCCGTTGGCCGGGCGGGGCGAGGCTGCCTCGCGCTCCCGATCCAGGCTCTCGTAGGCCGAGATGATCGACTGCACGAGGGGGTGTCGGACGACGTCGCGTTCGTCGAAGAGCACGAAGTGAATCCCTTCGATCCGGGAGAGCAATTGGCGTGCCTCCCGCAGACCCGACGTCTTGCCCTGAGGCAGGTCCACCTGAGTGATGTCGCCGGTCACGACCGCCTTCGAGCCGAATCCGATTCGCGTCAGGAACATCCGCATCTGCTCGGACGTCGTGTTCTGCGCCTCGTCGAGAATGATGAACGCGTCGTTCAACGTGCGGCCGCGCATGAAGGCGATGGGCGCGACCTCGATGATGCCGCGCTCGAGCAGCTTCGCGGTCTTCTCGTAACCGAGGATGTCGTAGAGCGCGTCGTAGAGCGGGCGAAGATACGGGTTCACCTTCTCGACGAGGTCCCCCGGGAGGAAGCCCAGACGCTCCCCGGCCTCGACCGCCGGGCGGGCGAGGACGATGCGCTTGACCTTTTTCTCGAGGAGCGCGGCGGCCGCCATCGCGACCGCCAGATAGGTCTTTCCGGTGCCGGCCGGACCGATCGCGAAGACGAGGTCGTGCCGGTCGATCATCTGCACGTACAGACGCTGCTTGTTGTTTCGTGCCGAGACCGTGGCCTTGAGCGTCGGCCCGAAGGGCGTATCCAGGAAGAACTCCGAGAGCGACGCCTTCGGATCCTCCTTGATGATGCGGATGGCGGTCGCGACGTCACTCCCCCGGAGCGGATAGCCCGACGCCATCAGCTCCGAAAGGCCCGAGAGCAGGTGGCGAGCGGCGGTCTCGGCCTCCCCCTCCCCGACGACGGAGATCTCGTTTCCCCGGGCGGCCAGGCGGACGCCGAAGGCCTCCTCGATGGCGCGCAGGTTTTCGTCGGCGATTCCGAAGAGCTCGGTCAGTCCCGTCTCCGGGAGGACGACGGCTGGGGTGGGATCTGGAATATCGATGCTCCTAGGAGGCGTCTCGGGTTGGTGGCGAGAGGTCGGGGCGGGTCGTCCTCCCCTCACGGCTCTTCCGATCGTTTCCTCCGGCCGAAAACGGTACCACGGCCGGGTGGACAGAGAAGCCGGAGCCCCGGTCTGGCGGGGGCGCCATCCGGCTATCCCTTTTGTGTTGAATCAGTTGGCGACCGCCGAAGGAGTTTTCACTCGTCGGATCAGCGACCCTTCGCGAGCGACTTCACCATGTCCTCGAGGCCGTTTTCGACGGCATCACGGATCGTCGAGCCCTTGGCCCGGTGGCGCAACTCCCCCACGACCGCCCCCTTGCCGTCCTTCGCGATCAGCTCCAGGCAGACGCCCGGATTCGCGTACCAGC
>JBKPSZ010000300.1:0-6500 GCA_046735265.1 Acidobacteriota bacterium
GTCGCAGGAAGGCCCCGCGGACCTTGAAGGAGCCGGTCTCCTGGAGATTCTCGAGCTTGAGGGAGACCGGCACGCCGGCCATCTCCGAGAGTCCCGGCGACGGCTCGAGGGGCGTGCGCCGCACCCGGCCCTCCAGGAACCGGGCCGCCGCGCGCACCCGCTCCGGGGTCAGCATTTCGACATCCGAATGGGCCTCCTGCCTCCGCGCATATACCATCTCGCGTCGCCGGACCGCGACCGGGGACCCGGCCGCGTCGGAAGGAGGGACCGCGATGATCCTCGTCACGGGGGCCACCGGGAAGATCGGCCGCGAGCTCGTGCGCGAATTGAAAGCCGCCGGCGCGCCCTTTCGCGTCGGCGTCCGAAACCCGGAAAGCCACGGCGAAGGTGCCGTGCTCTTCGACTTCGACCGGCCGGAGACGTTCCCGGCAGCGCTCGCCGGAGTCGATCGGCTCTTCCTCCTGACGTCGGGAGGCACCGAGCGCGAGGTGGCCGCGGTCGAGGCGGCGAAGCGCGCGCGGGTCTCTCACGTGGTGAAGCTGTCGGTCTGGGGAGCCGAAGAGGGCGCCTTCACGATCGGCCGCGCGCACCGCGCCGCCGAGAAGGCGATCGAAGCGTCCGGGCTCGCCTGGACGTTTCTGCGCCCCAACGGATTCATGCAGAACTTCAGCACCTACAAGCGGGACGGCATCCGAAGCCAGGGCGTCATTTCGGACAGCACCGCCGACTCAGCCTGGAGCATCGTGGACGCACGCGACGTCGGGGCCGTGGCCGCCAAGGTTCTGACGGGGAAAGGACACGAGGGACGCGCCTATAAGCCCTCGGGACCCGAGTCCCTCTCGCAGACTCAAATGGCGGAGAAGATCTCGAAGGCGGTGGGAAAGCCGGTCCGATACGTGGACCTCTCCGACGCGGACTACAAGAAGGCGCAGTTGAGCTATGGCGTTCCCGAGGCATGGGCCGACGCCCTGGTGGATCTGAACGTCTACTACCGGAGCGGGGCCGGCGCCCCGATCACGCGCGACGTCGAGAAGGTCCTCGGGCGCCCGCCGGGGACCTTCGACCGGTTCGCCCGGGATCACGCCGCCGTCTGGAAGTGAGGAGACACCTCTTTCGGGACGGCGGCGCCGCGATGCTCGCGTTGGTACCGCTCCTCGCTCTTCTCCAGGCTTCTCCGGACCCGACGCCCGCGCCGGCAAATGACCCCGTGCTCGTCGGCGCCGGCGACATCGCCGCGTGCGGCCACGACGGCGCCGCGCAGACCGCCGAGCTTCTCGATCGGATTCCGGGAACCGTCTTCACTCTCGGCGACAACGTTTACGACGCCGGCACGCCCGAGCAATTCGCGCGGTGCTATGGCCCCACCTGGGGGCGATTTCGCGACCGCACCCGCCCGGCTTCCGGCAACCACGACTACGGCACACGCGGCGCGCGCGGTTATTTCGCCTTCTTCGGCGATTCGGCCGGGGATCCTTCTCGAGGCTATTACGCCTACGACCTCGGAACGTGGCGCGTCCTCGTTCTGAACAGCAATTGCGGCGAAGTCGGGGGATGCGACGTCGGATCGCCCCAGGCGACGTGGCTTCAAGGGGAGCTCGCGGCGCATTCGACTTCCTGCGCCGTCGCGATGTGGCATCACCCGCGCTTTTCCTCCGCTTCGCACGGAGACTCCCTCGCGATGGCGGACCTGTGGAGAATCCTGGCGGAGGGGGGCGTGGACGTCGCCCTCGCCGGGCACGACCACGTGTACGAGCGATTCGCTCCGCTCGACGCGCGGGGCCGTCCGGACGCCGAGCGCGGCATCCGCTCGTTCACGGTGGGCACCGGCGGCCGATCCCACTACCAGTTCGTCCACGTCCATGCGTCGAGCGAAGTGCGCAACGCGGACACCTTCGGCGTTCTCAAGCTGACGCTTCACCCGGGAACCTACGACTGGGAGTTCGTGCCGGTCGACGGCGCGCGCTTCCGCGACGCGGGCAGCGGGCGCTGTCACTAGTCTCCCGCTGCGGGGTTTGATCGCAGCGGGCGGCTGTCGTAGCGTCGGTGCATGAAAACTCACGAATCGGTACTCCTCGCTCTCGCTCTCTTCGTCGCCTTCGCTCCGGGCGTGGCCGGTCAGTCTTCGACGCCGGCGGCGCTCGAGAGGGAGCTCGTGGCGGCGATCGGCAAGGGAGACCTCGCGACCTACGACCGGATCGTGGCGGACGACTACGTCGCCTTCGAAGCCTCGGGCAAGACGACGCCGAAAGCCGACATCCTCGCGTCGTACCGCTCCGGGGCCCGCCGCTACACGAATCTCGAGATCTTCGACGTCGAGGAACGGATCTTCGGCGACACGGCGGTCGTCTCGGCCAAGACGAAAGGACTCCGAAAGGAAGGGGACCGCGACGTCCCCAATCGCGTGCGATATATCCGCGTGTACGCGAAGCGTAACGGCCAGTGGCGCGCGGTCGCGCAGATGGCGTCGACGATCGAATCGGAGCGCTGAGGCTCCCGGCGAGCCGATTCGATTCCTTCGGGGGCAGAAAAGAAGAGCGAAGAAGCTGCGTTTAGGGGATCGGCGCCGACTCAGCGCAGGTCGTGATCGCGTCCTTCTGCGCGCCCGTGATCACCCCATTTTTCTTGAGAGTGGTGGTCACCCCGGAAACGCACGACACGAACGCACCGTGATTCTTCGACGAGACGGCGCACCGAGAGATGAGGTCGGTGATCGTGCAGCCGGCCGCCAGAGTCGTATTCGGCACCCCCGAGTCGCGGGAACCGATGACGACCGTGGCGGTAAGGACCGAGTTTCCGCACTGGTCGTCCGCGTCCGGCACGCCATCCACGTCCGGGTCCAGGAACGAACCGACGTCCCGCATTTCGGGAGCGTCAGGTCCTGAAGCGGCTCGACGGAATGCGGGCCGCACAGGCGCTTTCTGTGCCAACCTTCGGACGCTCCCGGGCTCTCGCCTAGAATTCCGGGCAGTGCTCCGAGCCTCCTGGATCGCGGTCCCCCTGTCCGCCCTCGTCTGGGCGAGCTACGTCCTGATCGTGATCGCCTGGACCCCTCTCGTCCTGGGGTTCCGCCTGTTGACCTTTCCGTTCGACCGGAACCGGCGCCGCGTGGGCCGGTTCTTCCACCAATCGGCCGTTCTCGCTGGCAGCCTGACGCCCTTCTGGACTTTCCGGATCGAGGGGACGCTCCTCCTCGATCCCTCGCGCCCCTACGTCTTCGTGGCCAACCACAGCTCCTTCACCGACATCTTCCTCGTCGTGCGGCTCCCCTGGGAGATGAAGTGGCTGTCGAAGAAGTCGATCTTCTCGATCCCGCTCCTCGGCTGGCAGATGCGCGTCGCGGGGGACGTCCCGATCGTGCGGGGGGACAAGGCGAGCGCTCGCGAGGCGATGGCCCGGATGCGGAAGCACCTCGACAATCGGGTTTCCGTGATCCTCTTCCCCGAAGGCACCCGCAGCGCCGACGGAGCGCTCGGTCAGTTCCGCGACGGCGCCTTCCGTCTCGCGATCGAAGCCGGCGTCGAAGTCGTTCCCCTCGCAATCGTGGGCGCGACGACCGCGCTGCCCAAGCGCTCCGTGGTCTTCCGCCCTTCCACGGCGACGCTCCGGGTGCTCGCACCGGTGCCGACCGCGGGGCTCACGGTCGGCGACGCGCGCCGACTCGGCGCGGAAGTGCGAGACCGGATTGCCGAAGCCATCCGGTCCGCGAACACTGCCTCGCCCGCGGCCTAGCGCCGAGGCGTCCGGGTCGGCGGAACATCCGCTCGCGGCTCAACGCCACGGCTCGATCCGGAGGACTTCCGCCTCTCCTTCGGGCAGCCGAACGGTGTCCCCGGGCTTCGCGCCGAGGAGGCTCTGAGCGAACTCCGACTGATAGGAGTAGATGGCGTCCTCGGGTCGCGAGTCCCAGGGCCCGAGGATCGTGACGCGCCGCTCCCGCACGTCCCCCGCTTCCTTGAGCGTGACGGTCGTTCCGACCCGGACCTCCGAGGCATCCACGCGGCTCGCCTCGAGCGCGCGCGTCCGCGAGAGCTCGTCGGCGAGCGAGGCGATCCGTGCGGACAGGTACTCGTGCCGCTGGCGCGCGGCGTGGTACTCGAAGTTCTCCGAGAGGTCGCCGTGCTCCTTCGCCGCCCGCATCTGCTCCGCGTTGGCGGGGAGCTCCACCTGCTTCAGCCGCACGAGCTCCTCGCGTCGCGCCTCGATCGCCTCGGGCGTCGCGTAGAGATACTCGCGCGCCGGAGCGCGCAGCTCCGGGAACTTCATCAACAGAGCTTCCTTGACGAGGGCGCGGCGGTGATCTTCGAGCCCGCCCGCCCGCTCGAGCGCCGCGAGCATCTCGCGCGCCTCCTCATCCGATCCGGCCGCCCGCACGAGCGCGACGGCAAAGCCGCCCGGATCGAACAGTTCCTTGACGCGCGCGCGATGCGCCGAGAATTCGTTCTGCCGGAGCGCGTCCAGGAGCGCGAAGAAGAGGGACGTCGGCTCGGCGCGCCCCTCGGAATGGAGACGCTCGCAGAGCCACAGAAAGGCGCGGGGCGCCGTGCGGGGGGAACGGAGGATGCGGCGAGAGAGATCCGCGGCCCGCTCGCCGAGACCTTCGAAGAGGGCCGCCAGGACGCGGCCGTCCTCCTCGACCGCGACGCGCGCGGTGAAGATCTCCGCCCAGTCGGAGCGGGAAGCGCGGAACGCGGAAAGGGCGGCCTGCCGGGCGGCCTGGTCGCGGATGTCCTCGAGGACGGCCACCGGGTCTCGGACGCCGGCGAGCTCGGCGGACGGGAAGGCCTCCGCCTCCCCGGGGGCGAGGCGACTCGCCGCGAAAGACAGCTCCCAGGCGAGTCCCGGCCTCGCTGCGCGCAGGCGGCCCGCCTCGGTCGCGAGGCCCGCCGCGAAGAGGCGGACGAGATCCTTGGAGCGTTTCGCGTTCTTGCGCGCGATCTCGATCTTCTCGAGCGGATCCGCCTCTTCGAACTCGCGCTTGACCGTATCCTCCGCGGCGCCGGCGCTCTCGCTCCAGGCGACCGAGGCGGACTTGCCGGCTCCCGAGACGACGAGCTGCGGGTGCTTGCGGGCCTGCGTCCAGAAGGAGGACCAATGCTCGTCGTCCACGAGGCCGGCCACGTGGTCCCGCACCTCCCCGACCGAAAGCGGCCGCCCGAAGCTCGACAGCAGCCGGCGGATGACCTCCGCCGGCTCCTTTTCGACGAGCGCTCGCAGAGTCTCAGGGCGCTCGACCTTGTCGCGGAGAAAGTGGCCTTCCGGGAGAGCGACGAGATTCTTCTCGGCGGTCACGAGGGACAGAGGGACGCGGTTGCCTCCGACCTCGAGCCGGATCACGTCCAGGGCCGGGTTCATCTCGGCGATCCGTCCCGCGCCCCGGCCCGAGAGGGCGTAGACGTCACCCACCCGGAAGCGCATCCAGCGCTCGATCTTCCCGGCGGCTTCTCCCGCGTCCCTCGCCTTCTCGAGCGGGAACTGTGCGGCGACCGCCGCGAAGGAGGGGTGCTTGCCGAAGCGCTCCTTGAGGGTTGCGGCGAGATCGCCGCGGACGGAGGAGTCCGAGGGGGACATCCGCGCGACCTCGAGCAGGACGCGCGTGCGCCCCGGGAGGTCGCCGGCTGCTCCCCGGTCGTCGGCGAGCAGTTTCAGCCAGGAGAGAGCCTTGCCGCCGGAGCCCTTCTTCTTGACGGCGGCCGCGAGGGCGAAAAAGAAGGTGAGGTCTTCGGGCGTCTCGTCCACGCGCTGCGTGAAGAGCGCCTCGAGCTCCTCGAATTTCTTCTGATCGATGAGCCGGACGACGTCGGGCGGAAGTTCGGGCGGGGAGGCGCTCATGCGGGCTCCCCGATCGAGCGACCCGGGCCGCCGGCCCGCGGGCGGCCCTCTTCGTCCCTCACTTCCCGGTCTTCTTCGCGGGCTCCCCTTCCGACGCGCTCCAGGGAGGCGTGATGCCGTTCGATCGCGCGTAGGCGATCGATTGTCCGAGATGCTCGTGAACGTGGCCCGCGACGAGGATGTAGACCGCGCGTTTGGACATGTCGCGGCCGAACAACTTCACCTTCGTGTCGAGATCGGCGTCGGGCGTCCCCTCGATCGCCGTATGCAGGTGCGCGATCGACTTCTTGAGCGCCTCCACGACTTTCGCCTTGTCCGTGACCTTGGTTTCCATGTCGCGATCGATGCCCTCGGGCAGCTTCACGCCGATCAGCGAGGGAATGTAGTAGTTGGCCAGAACGACGTGCATGTACACCTCGGAGACCGACCGCACCCCCGGCGCGGGGCGCCACGCGTACTTCTCGGCCGGAACGGCCTCGGCGAGCGAGATCAGCTCCTTGGCGGCATAGTCGATATTGCCGAGCACGTCGGCCCGAAACCCGGTCAGGGCGGCGGTTTGCTGGGCCGACATCGTCGCGCCGCCTCCGAGGATCACCGCGACGACGAGCGGGAGGACCTGTCTCTTATACACATCTCCGAGCCCACGAGACCATTCACGCTATCGCGTATGC
>JBKPSZ010000301.1:0-6717 GCA_046735265.1 Acidobacteriota bacterium
CCGTAACCGTCCAGATTGACGCTCGACTCGATCCCCGCCCACCGCGCTCCGGGGTTGGGCGGGAAAGCGTCGAGGAGATCCGCGAAGCGCACGCCGCCCCACCAGGCGACGGCGCTCCAGCCTTCGACGCAGACGAGCCGCGTGATCTGTTCGCGCAGAGCCAGCCGGTTCTCGAGATCCTCCAGCCGGAGCATCTCGTTCCTTCCCGAGGCGAGGCCGGAGAGAACGAGACTCCACGTGGCGAAATAGTCCGGCTTGGGCGTCATGCCGTTGTAGTTGTTGCGCAGCGGCGTGATCTGGCTCCGCCGGTACGTTCGAACCGAACGGTCCCGCGAGAAGAGCGCCTCGGCGACGTCGTCGTCGAAGGTGAGGCTGCGGTTCAGCACCTTCTCGCGCCGCTCCTTCGTCAGCCCGAGGCGCGCCGCCGCCGTGTCGAGCGAGTGAATCGTTCCCTCCGGGAGAACCGCGTCGGCGGCGCCGTCCGGCATCAGCCACCAGAACCCGGCGGCGGCCGCGGCCGCGCCGGCGCCGAAGAGCAGGAAGTCGCGGCGGTTCCGCCCGCGCAGAGACCGCGCGGAGACGATCCGCGGCTCGGCTTCGGGCTTCGGCGTCCCGCCAAGGCGCTTACCTCTCGCCATGGGACACCTTCGGATCCGGCACGAGCCAGCCCGTGATCATCGAGCGAAACGTGTTCCAGCCGGCGGCGATGACGAGGAGGACGTGGGGGATCACGAAGCCCGCGAGTACCACCATCGCCGCGAAGTGCACGATCCGCGCGCCGTCGTAGCTGCCGAAGAGCCGCTCGAGCCACGGGAGCTGGACGGGCTTGTGCATCGCCCAGCCCGACGCGACCGCGAGCACGCCGCAGAGGGGGATCGCGAGATAGGCGGCGCGCTGGAGCGCGTTGTACTTCCCCCGGACGACCGGATGCGGCCACGGGCAGCGGAAAATCCTCGCGGGAACGAAGCCCAGGTAGTAGCGCATCATCGCGAGCGCTTCCGAGAGGTCGCCGCGGCGCGGCAGGAGCGCCCGGAAGCCTCCGCCGAGGATGAGCCCCACGACGTAGAGAACCCCGTTCGCCATGAACAGGTAAGCGAAGAACCAGTGGAGCCGCAGAGCGATCGCGAGCTGCTGGGGGCCGATCGAGAAGTGGTCGTAGAACCACGTCGCGGGTCGGGGATAACCGCGCGCCCACGACATGTTGCGAACGATCCAGACGCCCAGATCCGCGAGGTAATCCGTGCTGCCGGTCTTGGGATCCGCGGCATGCTGAAAGACCGGCGCCGCCCAGTAGATCGCGAGGCCGCTCACAATCATGCCGGCGAGGAGCGGAACGTTCAGCCAGTGCGTCAACCGCACGAGGGCGTGATGGACGACGAGAACGGTCGCGGCCGGCTCTCCCGGTTTCGGGCCCGACCGCTTTTTCGCAGGGCTGCCCATGGAAGGCACTCCATCCTAACGAAAGAGCGGGGCGGGCCCGTCGCCCGCCCCGCCCGCGAGGGAAAAGTCTTCAGTTGGGAAGGAGAACCGTGTCCACGACCTGGATGACGCCGTTGGACTGGTAGACGTCGGCGATCGTGACCGTCGAGAGATCGCCCTTGTCGTCCTTGATCACGATCTTGTCGCCCTGCATCATCGCGGTCAGCATGCCGCCGCTCGCCGTCGTGAGCATGGCGCTGCCGTTTCCGTCCCGGATCTTCTTTCCGAGGGCGCGGGCGTCGAGGCGGCCCGGGACGACGTGGTACGTCAGGACCTTGGTGAGCGTCCCCTTGTTCTCGGGCTTCAGGAGCGTATCGACCGTGCCCTCCGGGAGCTTCGCGAACGCCTCGTTCGTCGGCGCGAAGACCGTGAAGGGGCCCTTCCCCTTGAGCGTGTCGACGAGGCCGGCCGCCTTGACCGCCGCGACGAGCGTCGTGTGGTCTTTCGAGTTGACCGCGTTGTCGATGATGTCCTTCGACGGGTACATCGCCGCTCCGCCGACCATCTTCGTGTCGGCGGCAACCAGAGTGGAGGCGGCGAGAACGGCCGCCGCGATGAGAGTGGAACCTGCCAGGCGCTTCATGATTCGAGCTCCTTTCGTCTTGGACGCGTCTTCCCGGGAATCCCGGCTCCGTCCGCGTTCGGGAAGGACTACGAGGAGGGAAGGGACTTCGGATCTGCCGCGCCGGCGCGGCGCTCGAAACGAAGAAGCGCGCCGGTCGAAAGATGAAGAGAGTCTGAGGACGGGGACCGGTTCGGGCTATCGAGGCACGGCGGCCGCGGCTTCCATCGGCCGGCCGCGGACGGGCTCGAGGATTTCGGCGTCCGCCTCGCCCGCCTGGAATCCGTAGATCGCCGCGACGGTCTTCGCGATCGAGATCGGGGAGACGCGCGCGTCGTAGGTCCCCTTCCGGACGCCCGGTCCCCATGCGAGCAGCGGAACGCGGGCGTCGTCGTCGTTGGGCTGACCGTGCGTCGTGCCGCGATCCTTGCCGTAGCTCCACATCCAGCCGGGCTTCAGGATCACGAACACGTCCCCGGACCGATCCGCGCGGAACGCGCGCCGCACGGCGACCGCGTGAGGCGCGCTTTCGGGCAGACCGTCCTCGATCTGGGTGTTCGTGTACGTCGCGAGGACGCCGGGGCGGCCTGCGACCCAGTCGCGAATCTCCGCCTTGATCTTCTCGGGGTCGAGCCCGCGGCGGACGACCGTCTGCCGATTCAGATAGAGGCAGGGCTCCTCGAAGAACTCGACGATCCCCTCGTTCCGGTTCGCCGCGTCGGCATCGAGCGCGTAGCCGTGCCGCTTCGCGAGCTCGTTTTCGAGGCGCACGCGGTCGGGCGGCAACTCGGAGACCCTCGCCGAGGGCCCCGGGCCGTTGTCGAGATCGATGCGCCCCGCGGCCGAAGGATCGTCGGCGCCGCCGTGCGCGCGGCTCCTCGCCCGCGCCACCTGCGGGATCGACTGGACTCCGTGATCGGCGGTCAGGAACAGGAGCACGCGCTCGCGTCCGACCTTCTCGTCGAGCCAGCGGAAGAAGCTCTCGAGCGTCCGGTCGAGGCGCACGATTCCGTCGGCGACTTCCTTGGAGTCGGGCCCGAACCAGTGACCGTAGTAGTCGGTCGAGGAAATGCCGATGAAGAGGAGGTCCGGGCGCCCTTCGGTCGCGCCGAGGCGCATCCGCTCGATCGTGAAACGCGCGAGATCGAGGAGGAGCACGGGCCCCCACGGAGAGGACATGATCGCCTTCGCGTCCGAGAGTGCGTGCGGGAACGTCGGGCCATATCCGGACGGCGGATCCTTCGACCCGTACAACTCGGGAGGATCGAAGGTGACCCGCTCGAGGTCCGCCGGCGGGATCGCGTCGGAGAGCGTCCACGTCCGGTGCTCGGGATCCGCCAGGAACGCCGGCACGCGCTCGTTGAAGCCGAGGAGCTCGGGCGCCCGCGGGTAGTACGTCGACGTCACGAACCGGTCGATCTTTTCGGGAAACCAGAGCGCCGCGTCCGCCTTGCGCCCCGCCATCAACACCGCCGCGCGATCCTTGAGAGCGAGCCCGACGACGCGCGCTCCGGGGAACTTCTCCTTCAAGCGGTCCCCGAGCGAGTCGCCGTCGAGGTGGACGGGAGAGGCGGGGAGGACGGACACCCGCGGCGAATTCGGCGGGAGCCCGACCCAGTCCGTCCGCGGGTCCTCGACGCAGTACACGGAATCGCGGTGCCGGACGTCGTACCAGATGTTGCCCACGATCCCGTGGTCGCTCGGATCGAGCCCGGTGCCGATCGAAGCGTGCCCGGGGCCGGTGAACGTGGTCGCGTGGCGGTGCCGGGCCTCCCGGAAGACCGCGCCCCGGTCCAGAAACCGATTGAACCCGTCGGAACCGAACCAGGGGCGGAATCGCTCGAGGTAGTCCGCGCGCATCTGGTCGACGGAAATCACGACGACGAGCGAGGCCTTCTCCGCAGCCGCCGCGAAAGAGGCGAGGAGCCAGAGGAACGCCGCGAGCCCGGCGCGGCGGTTCGGGTGCCCGAAGATCACTAACGCCGATTCTGGCACAGCGAAACGGAGCGAGAATGGAGCCTCCGTGAAGTCGAACCGAGGGAACCTGGCGGCGGCGCTCGCGGCCGCCCTGATCGCCGCCACGTGCGGGAAGCGGGGGGATCCGGCGCGCGAGACGCTCGATCGGATCGCCAAGGCCGCGGACGCGCGCGACGCGTCGGCCGTCGTTCGAGAGCTCTCGGAGAACTACCGCGATACGTCCGGCGGGGGCCGTGCGGAAGTGGAGACGACCCTCCGCGGTTACTTCGCCGCCTACGAGATCCTGGACGTGCGTCTCTCCGACGTCGTTATCGAGCGCGCCGAGGGCGCCGCCCGCGCGCGTTTTCGCGCGGATCTGTCGGGGCAGCCGCACGCGGCATCCGGACTCGGAGGGCTCCTCCCCTCCTCGCAGGCGTACCGGTTCGACGTGCGGCTGGTTCCCGACGGATCCCGCTGGAAAGTGGAGTGGGCCTCCTGGGAGCCGGCGAGCCGCTGAGCGCCGCCGTCGCCGGGTCCTACGGAGACGTCACTTCACGATCCGGACGTTGAAGGCCGCGGACTTCCACCTCCCGTAGAGCTCGAGCCAGAGCAGAAGGTAAGCCTCCATCCCGCGGGCGTTGGAGATGTCGCCCAGGTCGTGGACCGTCTTCCATCCGAAGGAGCGGAGGATCTCCGTGACCTTCTTCTTCGCCTCGGCGTCGTTTCCGCAGAGGAAGAGGTCGCTCTCGCCCGGAAGCTTCTCCGGCGCCACCATGATGTCGGCGTTGACCGTGTTGAGCGCCTTGACGACGCGGGCGTCCGGGAACTCGCGCTGGATCGTCTCGCCCAACGAATCTCCCGGGGGCGTGAAGAGCCGCGGCGTTCCCTTGGAGAAGTCGAGCGGGTTCGAGACCTCCACGACGACTTTCCCTTTCAGGTTCCCGGCGCCGGCCGCGCGCAGCGCGTCGAGCGCCGTTTCGCCGAGCGTGCAGTGAAAGACGACCTCGCCGAATGCCGCCGCCTCGGCGAAGCTGCCTTCCGAGGCTCCACGGCCCGTCTTCTTCGTCCAGGCCACGGCTTTTTCGCCGCCGGCCTTGCGGCCGCCCATCTTGACCTCGTGGCCGAGCGCGGCGAGCTTGCCCGCGATCGCCTGTCCCACCATCCCGCTACCGAGCACACCGAAGCGCATGGTTGCCTCCTGCGAGGCAACTACGTTCGAGGGGAGCCCGGGGTTGCGGGAGCGGAGATTGACACCCCCGCCGCGTCCTTCTATCCTTCCCGGTCCGCTCTGCTCCTCAGTAGCTCAATGGCAGAGCATCCGGCTGTTAACCGGAGGGTTGTAGGTTCAAATCCTACCTGAGGAGCCAATTCGAGTCCGCGAATCGGCTCGAGATCCGGTGGCGGTCGCCCTACGCGAACCCCGAAACCCTACTTCTCCCCCACCGGGCTCCACGTCTTGTCCGGGTCGAAGAGCTCCATCTTCACGAACTCCTCGAGCGACTTCGGTCCGAGGTCCTTCTCGTAAACGACGCCGTCGTTGCTCACGATGAAGCTCTTGATCCCCGTGACCTCGTACTCCGCCGGCGAGGCGACGAGCGCAAAGCCGCCGATCATCACTCCCTTGACGACATAGTCGAGCTTGCCGAGGGGCGCGGACGGCCCCTGCCCTTTCAGGATCTTGAAATAGTAGCCGTGATACGGCTGGTGCTTGCTCGAGTAGCCCTCGGCGATGGCGCCCGCGATCTTCTCGCCGATCGGTCCGCGCCACACACCGTCGGCGTCGCGCCAGGCGAGGCCGTCCTGTTTCTCCGGAGTGCCGATGACCTTCTGGGCGTACTGGGTGACTTTCGAGCCGGCGCGCGGCTCCGACGCGTACTCCTCCTGCGCCTCGACGTAGCCGTGGCAGACCTCGATCGCGTCGAGCTCGTTGCTTCCGATGCGCCGCAGCAGAATCTCCTGCCGCCCGGCCGCCGTGTCGAACCGCCACTTCCCCTTTTCTTCGACGAGCGGGATCGGCAGAGGCCAGTCCTCGGCGCCGACGTTCAGCGTCGCTTTCTTCGGATTGCCCTTGTCCGGGACGACGACGAGCTTTTCCTTCGCCTCGGCCGCGAAATCGGCCGCCTGCTTCTTGTCGAGGACGGCGTCGCCGCTCGAGACAAGGTCGTCGCCGCCGGGACCGAGAATCTCGAGGAGAGCGGCGCTGTCGAACTGCGCGGCGGCGGCGACGAGAGCGTCCGCGGCCGCCTTCGCAGTGGCAAACGTGCGCTGCGGGCCGGCGGGAGGCGTCGCGAGCGCCGCCGACGAGAGGATGGCACCAAGGACCAGGCCGACGAGAACACGAAGGCTCCAAGCTCGAGGGGAGTAGCGCTGCGAGCGAATTTGCGTCGACATGGCTCTATCTCCTTCGTCCGCCGCCGCCGCCGCCGCGGCCGCCGAAGCTGGATGACCCGCGCGAGCTCGAAGCTCGACTCCGGCTGCCGCTGAATCCGCCCGAGGAGCCTCCCCCGAAGCCGCTTCCGCCCCCGCGCGAGCCTCCGCCGCCCCCCAAATCCCGGCTCCCGATTCGATCGGCGCTTCCTCCGCGATTGAACGAGCTCGACCCTCCTCGCGACGGCGAACCGCCGCCTCCTCGGCCGCCGGCGCCGCCGCCGCCCGCGCGATTCGATACTCCGGCGCCGCCGCGGCTTCCCGCGCCGCCGGCCGCGCGGTTGGCCGAGCGC
>JBKPSZ010000302.1:0-11052 GCA_046735265.1 Acidobacteriota bacterium
GTCTCGGCGGGCACGGTGAGAGTGAAGCTCTGGTGCACTTCGATTCCGTTGGCCATGGGAAAGTCCGGTTTTCGGATCGGCCGGTCGCGCCGGTCACGCCTCCTTTCTGTCCGAAAGGATGCGATCTCGAGTGCAAGAGCCATACCTCCGCCGCCTGTCTCCGGAGCGGCGCCGCGGCCTCCCCAAAAAAAAGGCGCCCCGATACCTCGGGGCGCCCGATCAAAAAAGGGGGATCAGAGACTGCTGCGGGGACGGGTTCCTTTGTCCGATTCGGTCGAAGAGCCCGAGGTCGACGACGACGCGCCCGACGAAGATGTCCCGGACGACGTCGCGCGCTCCGAAGAAGACGAGCCGGAGGATCCGCCCTCGGCCTTCTCGACGCGCAGGCGGTTCTGCACCTGCTTGACGCCAGAACACTCTTCGGCCACATCCTCCGCCATTCGCTTCATCCAGCGGTCGGGAACGGTGCCTTCGAGCGTGACTTCGCCGCCGCGAACCTCGACGGTGATCTCGGAAGCGTCGATGTCTCCGCTCTCCTCGAGCTTCTCGCTGACCTGCTCTTTGATGCGTTCGTCGGAGCGGGTGTATCCCTTCGGGCCCTTGCCGGAGAAGCGGCCCATCGAACCGCCCATCGAGCGGCCGCGCTGTCCGGAGTAGCCGAGACCGTAGCCGCCGGCGTAGCTCCTCTGTCCGCGCTCCTCTTCGTCGAATCTCGACCCCTCGCCGGAGCCGGAGCGTTCGCGGCCGAACGATCCCTGGAACTCGCGAGAGTCGCCAGGCCGGCCGAACGAGGACCCGCCACGGAACTCTTCGCCGCCGCCACGGTTGCCCCCACCGCGGAGGCCGTGCTCTTCCGAACCGCCCCAGTTCGACTGGCCGTAACCGCGGCCGGAAGAGCGGCCGACGTTTCCGTAGGTCGGCTCATCTCCAGGCCGCCACGAACCGCCGCGCCCGTAGGAGCCGCCCTGCCCGAAACGGCCTGAGCCCTCGCTCGAGGATCCCTGGCCGTAGCTCTGCCCGTATCCGTAGCCGCCCTGGCCCGAGCCGCCTTCCTGGCCATAGCCGCTTCGACCGGATCCCTGGCCGTACTCGCTTTCGCGGCGGTCTTCACGATAACCGCGCTCGGTGCCTTGCTCGTAAGACGGTCGGCCGAGGCTTCCCCGGCCATAGCTGCCTTGCCCGCGCTCGCTCCCGCTCGACCAACGGCGCTCGTCTCGCCAGTCTCCCGACTGGCCGCGATCTCCCGTCTGGCCGTATCCGCGGTCGCCGCTCTGCGGCGCCTCTCCAAAGCGTTCGCCCCTTTCCTCCTCCCAACGACGCCGATCGTCCATGATCCGTACCTCCTTGAATTGGTGTCCCGACGCGAACGGTGATGTCTTCTTCATGACCAGTTGGCTTCAGTTTTTTCGGATTGCTCGCCCGTCCCGACCTTGTAGGCATTTGCAAAAGGCGTTCCGCGCCGCCCGAGATGCTCGCGCTCGTCTCGCGACAGAAGTGGCAGAGCTCGAGGCAGCGGGATGTGTCGATTCGGGACCATTCGCAGGAGCACAGTGACGAGCGCTGCCCCGAGCTCCGACGGAGGCGCTGCAAGACGAGTGCCCCGCCGAAGAAAGGAGCCGGGGCTCGAATCTCCGGTACCAGAGGGGGTCTCTGTCCGAGACGCGCGCTTGTCCGGCTCCGGTCTTCGGAGAGTGCAAGGGAAGTGCCGCTGCGTTGCAAGGTGAATGCCGGAACGTCAATTGCAACGGTATGAGGGTGGACACCTTTTTCTGTCCATAGGAGGTCTCATGAAGAGATTCACGATGACGATGCTCGCCACCGTCTTCGCCCTGGCGGCGGGGACTCTGGCGGCGCAGGACAACCCGCGGCCAAACCATCCGCAGGACCGTCCCCCGGATACGAGCCAGCCGAGCGCGAGCCAGTACGCGGAGGGCGCCGGGACGTTTCAGGGGACGATCTCGCAGATCGACCAGAGCGGCCAGACTTTCACTCTGCGCGATGCGAGCGGCAAGGAGGTCACGATCTCCTTCGACGCTTCGACGCGCGTGACGGGCGGCGACACGAGCCAGAATCAGTCGAGCTCGAGTTCCGGCTCCAGCATGTCCGGGCTGAAGGTCGGAGATGAGGTGGTCGTCAGCACCACGTCCAAGGGAAGCAAGAACTTGGCGACGTCCGTGCAGGTGAAGCCGAAGAAGTCCTCGTCGTAGGGCCAAACGTGGGGGCGACGGCGCGGCCGGTCTCCGGCTCGCCGCCGCTCCATTCTTTTCTTTCGAAGTTCTTTCCTCACAAATCACAACTGGAGAAAAATCATGAATCGCAAGTGGACGGTGATCGGGATGGCGGCGTCCTGCGCGCTGTCGGTTTCGCTCGCCGCGCAGACTCCCGGAGCGTCGGGGCAGTCGAACCCGCCGACCCAGGAAAAGCCGGCCAAGCCCGTGTCGTCCGAGAAGATGAGCGCTTCCGCGACGCGGTCCCACGAATTGAGCGGCTTCGCGAAGAAGGCCGCGGTGGGGGGCATGGCCGAAGTCGAGCTCGGGCGCCTCGCGACGGAGAAGGCGTCGAGCGCTCGGGTCAAGGAGTTCGGTCGGCGGATGGTGGACGATCACTCGAAGGCGAACGACGACTTGAAGCAGGCGGCGACCGCCGAAGGGATCGATCTGCCCTCGGAGATCGACGCAAAGACCAGGGCCACGATCGACAAGCTCTCGAAGCTTTCCGGCGTCGAGTTCGACAAGGCGTACATGAAGGACATGGTCAAAGACCATGAGCACGACGTCGCCGAGTTCGCCAAGGCGGCGAAGCACTCGGATTCGCCAGTGGGAAGCTTCGCCGGGAAGGCGCTTCCGACGCTTCGCGACCATTTGAAGATGGCGCGCGACGTCGAGAAGGAAGTGGGCGGCCGAGCGACGAGCCCCTCTTCCTGAAGCGCTCGGGAGCGGGAAGGGGAGGCGGGCCCGGAGACCCGTCCTCCGTTTCGCCGTTTTGCTACCGAGCCCGGTCCGACGCCGTGAGCGCCTCGAGCCGGTCGTAGCTGACGGCCACGCCGCTCTCCATTCCGGACTTGAGCACGCCGTCCCGCGTTTCCTTCGAGCCGTACTTCATCGTCATCGTCACTTCGGTCGGCCTCCCCGGTCGGCGAACTCCGTCGTCACGAGAGACTCGCCGACGTACCACGGATCCTCGAACGTCTCGGTGCAGACGATCCGCTCGGGGCGGACGACTTCGCGATAGGTGCCGCGCGAAGTCATCTCCTTCCCGCCGGAGTCCTTCCGCCAGATCATGCGGTAGGAACCGCCGGGTACCAGGTTCAGTTCTAGCCGCCGTCTGTGTAGGGGCGGCCCTCGTGGCCGCCCGCAGCGCCGGTACGGAATGTCGCTTCTTCGGTCAGCGCGGGCGGAGGCAAGCCCCGCCCCTGGATACGGGGTAGGCTGTGAATGCCCCGCGAATTGGGACGAATCGCAATCCAAGACCTCGGCGAGCCGTGTTTCTCCAATGAGAGGGCTTTTCCCATCGCCCTCGAGGAGGTCCCGTGGCGCTCCGAGGCCGCCTGCCCGCCGGCACGGTGCCGGTGGCCCTGCTCCTCGCCGTGGTCTGCCGCCCCGACCTCGCCCTGGCGGTCTCGATCCTGCCGCCGGTCCAGGCGAGGCTGGTCGGTCCCTACTCCCGATTCCTTCTGCGGTCGCTCGAGATCGCCCTTCGGCGCGCCGCGGAGAGGCTGTCCGACGAGCGCTGTCGATCGTTGCTCGGAGAGTTCTCGGATCCCTCGGGCCGCCGGCTGTCGGACGCGCTCGCGGGGACCGGACAGGGCGCCGGCGACTATCTCGGCGGACTGATCTTCCGCGACGGCGCGGGCTCGCAGCCGTGCCTGAACGAACTCGTCCTCGCCTGGACGTCTCCGGGAAGCCGGACGGTCTATCTCTGCGGAACGCGTTTCGCGGTCGCGGCACGCCGCGACGCCGAGCTCGTCGCAACGATCGTGATCCACGAGGGACTCCACACGCTCGGGCTCTCCGAGAATCCTCCTTCGAGCGTCGAGATCAATGCGCGCATTGCGCGGCGATGTCGGCCGTGACGGGCCCGCCCGTCAACTGGCTGGAGGAATCCTCGAACGCGGCTTCTTTCGGTCCCCGATCAAGATGGACACGACGAGCGTGATCGCACCGGCGGCCGCGCCGAGGAAGAGAATCATCGCGAGGCCGGGATACCCGAAGATGCGAAAGCGTGTCGGCACCTGAACGAGCAGGGCTGCTCCGACGATGAGAGCGGCCAGGATGACGCCGAGCGCGATGCGGTTCGCGATCTTGTGGAGCCCTTCGATCAGCAGGCGCTCGTCGATCGCGTCCACGCGTACCTTGAGCTCGTTGTTCGACACGAGATCGAGAAATCGGTTGACGCGAGCCGGCAGCTTTTCCAGGAACTCCTTGCCTTCGAGAGCGGCGGCGGCGAGCCGCCCGGGCGTCGCGCTCCGCCAGACGCGCCGGCGCAGGAGATCGGCGGCGTTTCTCCGGACGGCGGCGTTCGGGTCGAAGTCGGGCGCAAGGACGCGGCCCACTTCGTCCAGATGGAGCAGGGTCTTTCCGAGGAGTGTGAGTTCCGAGGGGAGTCGGATGCCCGCCTGCGCGCTGCTGCGGGAGAGGTCCGAGAGGACTCGTCCGACCCGGAGGGTCGACATCGAGGAGAGCTCGAGGCCGAGCACGAGCGCCGCGGTGCGCCGGCGCAGCTCCGCCGGGTCGAACGTCTCGAGCTTCTCGCCGATCTCGGCGGAGATCTCGGCGACCTCCTCCGACTGCCCCTCCGAGATCGCGAGCAGGAGCTTCAACAGGCTCTCCTGCATCGGGTCGGAGAGCCGTGCCGCCATCCCGAGGTCGATGAGAGCCAGCCGTCCGTCCTCCGTCACGAAGACGTTGCCCGGGTGCGGGTCGGCATGGAAGAAGCCGTCCACGAGGATCTGGTGCAGATACGCGCGGAAGAGCTCTTCGGCCAGGGCCTCTCCGTCGATCTCCATCCGCGTGAGCGGCGAGAGGCCCGTCACTTTCCGCCCGCGCACGTAGTCCATCGTGAGCACGCGCCGCGTCGAATAGTCCTCGACCGGCTCCGGAACGACGATCTTCGGAAACTCGACGAGGTTTTCGCGCAGGAGGACGAGGTTGCGGGCCTCCTGCCGATAGTCGAGCTCGGAGAGGAGCGTCTTGCGAAACTCCTCGATCATCTTCGAGAGGTCGAAGGTCTCGCCCAGACTCGAATGCCGGTCGAGGAGGCCGGCGATCTCGGCGAAGACGTCCAGGTCCTCCCGGATCTGCTCTTCGATATCGGGCCGCTGCACCTTGACCGCGACGGCCCGGCCGTCTCGCAGACGAGCGCGATGCACCTGGCCGAGCGAAGCCGCCGCGAGCGGCTCGGATTCGAACTCGAGGAATGCCTTCGAGATGCGCACCCCGAGCTCCTCCTGGACGATTCGCTCAACGTCTCCGAAGGAAAACGGCTCGACGTCGTCCTGCAGGCGCGAGAGCGCCGCGACGTACGGCTCCGGGAGCCAGTCGGCCCGCGTCGACAGGAGCTGTCCGACCTTGATGAACGTGGGACCGAGCTTCTCCAGGTCCTTCGCGAGATCGCGCGCCTCGGAGTCTTCGGCGGCGTCGGAGGGCTCGCCTTCGACCCCCAGCCCTTTGGCGAGGTCCGAGCGGCCGTAGCGCATCAGGAGCCAGGCGATGTCCCGATAGCGTCCGATCTTCTTGGTTGTCAGCGCCGTTGCCATGTCGAGCGGTCCCCTGGGCGATCGCCTTGCAAGGGATGCGCCGTGAAACGGGCTCCGACGGGGGCGACCCTTCTACGACTCGGGCAGACGGCCGCGGAGGTCGTCCGGCCGGAAGGGTCCCTTCGAAGCGATCAGCCGCCGCGCCGCGTCCACCTGATTCCAGACGTTCCAGAGGAGAACGCCGCGCACGCGCGCGTCCGCGAGGTAGTACACGACCCCTTCGCGGTGCGGTTCCTTCCAGTCGGCGAAGGTCTCGAGCTTCGAGTCCACCTCGCCGACCGCTTCGTAGCCGAACTCGAAGAGGTCCGAGTAGAAGAAGGGGAGATGCTCGTAGGGCTCGTCGGCGCCCGCCATGTTCCGGCCGGCCGCGCGGCCCATCGTGACGGCATTGTCCTCGTGCTCGACGCGAATGCGTTTGGCGAGAGCGGGATTCCGGAACGACGCGACGTCGCCGGCCGCGAAGACGCCGGGCGTTCCGGCGCCGAGACGGTCGTCCACGAGGATTCCGTTCTCGATCGGAAGCCCCGCCGCTTTCGCGAGCTCGACTTCGGGCTCGATTCCGATCCCGACGACCACGGCGTCCGCTTCGACGCGTTTCCCGGCTTTCGTCGAGAGCACCGTGGTTTCTCCCGAGCGCTCCGACCCGACGACGGAATCGCCGGGGAGAAGATTCACGCCCTTCTCGCGGTACCGCGCGTTCAGGAACGCGCCGAGGTCCTGCGGAAAGACCCGGTCGCCGATCGAACCGCCGGGAAAGACGAGCGTGACCTCCCGTCCGTTCATCGCGAGCGCCGCGGCGATCTCCGAGCCGATGAACCCTCCGCCGATGACGGCGAACCGCTTCTTCTCGTTCGCGAGCGCGCGCAGCTTCTCGTAGTCGCTGAAAAGCCGGTAGTAGAGGAACCCCTCGCCGAAGGGGAGCCGCCGCGGCCGGCCGCCCGTCGCGACGAGGAGCTTCTCGTAGGAGCACGAGGCGCCCTGGTCATCCGTCGCCGACTTCTTCGAAAGGTCGATCTGAGTCACGCGGCGGCCGAGGCGAAGCTCCGCGTTCTGCTTGTCGGTGTCGAGCCAGATGCTCTGGACCGCATCCCCCTTCCAGAGCCCCTTGGTCAGCGGCGGTCGCTTGTAAGGCGAGGACTTCTCGCTCGAGATCAGACCGATCGATCCTTTCTCGTCGAGCTCGCGGATTCCGCGAACCGCCGCGTCCGCCGTCATCCCGCCTCCGACGATCAGGTAATCGACTTTCTTCATGCCGCCACCTCAGAGCCCTTCGAGTGCCTCTTCGCCACGACGATGACACGGGGCGACTCGCGGTTGAAGGAATCTCCCGCGAAGCTGCCCCAGAGCTCCTCGACCGCGAGGCCGCAGGAGCGGAAGAAGGGAACGATGTCTTCCGGGTCCCAGGCTCGGGCGACGAAGCTCGCCGACTTCTCACACTCTCCATCCGCGGTCGCGAGTCGGTAGGAGAACCTGGCCTCCCAGCGGTCCCGCTCCGGCAGGGGAGTCCACGACTCCAGAATCGAAAGCTCTCCGCGCTCGACGGGGAACCGGCGCCGCCGGACACGCGGAGCCTCGCGGCGCAGGTGGAGACCGTCCAGGACGAATCGCCCGTTCCGTGAGAGAGCATCCGCGACGCCCGAGAGTGCGCTCCGGCGGTCTTCTGTCGAGATCAGGTGCGAGATCGGGTCGCTCGGCGCCGCGATCAGGTCGAACTCCGCTCGGAAAGGGAGCCGCCGCATGTCCGCGGCCGTCAGGTGCAGGCGCTCGGCGGCGCTCCGGCAGTGTGCCCGGGAGAGCATCGGCAGCGAGATGTCGATGCCGGCGACCCAGCGGGCGCGGCCCGCCAGGGCCACGGTGACGCGCCCCAGACCAGAGCCCAGCTCCAGAACCCGGCGCGGCCGTTCCCTCTCGCAGAGGCCGGTCCAGAAGTCGAGGTCGTGGCGGCCCGCCGCTTCCAGCTCGTAGAACGGCAGGATCCCCTCGTAATACGAGGAAACCGCCTCGGCTAGCGCCGACACCCCGCGCTCCGGCTTCGCACTTCCCATTCCCCGCTGCAAGCGCCGTTCCTCATCCGCCGTCGCCGGCTCGAAGGCCCGCCTTTTGCAAAACGCCGGTCGGAGGCCTCGAAAGGGATTCTCGGCTCTTTCCCTCCTGAGGAAAAAATGAGCACCGCTCGAACGATCCGGAAGATCGGCAAGTCAGGGACGACCCCGTTGTGGCTCGCGGAGGGGGAGCCGCCGCGGCGTCCGCCCCTCAAGCGCAACGCCCGCGCGGACGTCTGCGTCGTCGGCGGAGGGATCGCGGGAATGACCACGGCGTACCTCCTCGCGCGCGAGAGACGGAACGTCGTTCTCCTCGACGCCGGCCCGCTCGCGGCGGGCGAGACCAGCCGGACGACGGCGCACCTCTCGAACGCGATGGACGCGGGATACGCCTGGATCGAGGAGGCGCACGGAACAGAAGGCGCCCGGCTGGCCGCCGAGAGCCACTCGGCCGCGATCGACCGCATCGAGACGATCGTGGCGGAGGAAGGGATCGACTGCGACTTCGATCGCGTCGACGGCTTTCTCTTCAACCCGCCAGGCGAAGCGGTCCGGGATCTCGAGCGGGAGCTGACGGCCGCGCGCCGGGCGGGGCTCTCCGAGGTCGAGCGCCTGCCGGAGGTCCCCGGCCCTCTGGTTTCGGGAGACTGCCTTCGATTTCCGCGGCAGGCCCAGTTCCACCCGCTGCGCTATCTCTCGGCGCTCGCCGACGCCTTCGAGCGCCTGGGCGGACGGATCCACACCGGATCGAAGGCGAGCGCCGTCGAAGGGGGCGCGCCCGCGCGCGTCCGGCTCTCTTCGCGCGTCTCGGTGACCGCCGACACCGTCGTCGTCGCGACGAACGTTCCGATTCACACGCGGGTCGCCGTCCACGCGAAACAGGCGGCGTACCGGACGTACGCGCTGGCGTTCGCGATCCCGGAAGGAGCCGTTCCTCCGGCGCTCTACTGGGACACGCTCGACCCGTATCACTACGTACGCACCGCGCGCGACGACGGCGAGCCGGTTCTCATCGTCGGCGGCGAGGATCACAAGACGGGCCAGGAGGAGAGTCCGGCAGACTGCTTCGGCCGGCTCGAAGCCTGGGCGCACGAGCGGTTCCGCGAGCTCGGTCCGCTGAAGTACCGGTGGTCCGGCCAGGTCGTCGAGACCGTCGACGGCCTCGCCTACATCGGCCGAAGCCCCAGTTCCGACGGCGATACCGTGCTTCTCGCCACGGGCGACTGCGGCATGGGCATGACTCATGGAACGATCGCGGGCATTCTGCTGACCGATAGGATCCAGGGGCGCGAGAACCCGTGGGCCGGGCTTTACGATCCGGCGCGCAAGACGCTGCGAGCCGCGCCGGAGCTCGTGCGCGAAAACGTCAATGCCGCGGCGCGCTACGCCGGGTTCCTGACGCCGGGAGAGGTGGACGACACGACGAAGATCCCGCCCGGGAGCGGCGCGATCCTGCGGCGCGGCCCCCACAAGCTCGCCGTCTACCGAGCCCCCGACGGAGAGCTCATCGAGCGCTCCGCCGTCTGCCCGCACCTCGGGTGTCTCGTCGCGTGGAACGCGCTCGAGCACTCCTGGGACTGCCCCTGCCACGGGTCCCGTTTCGACGCGACCGGGAAGCGGGTCCTGAACGGGCCCGCCGGCGTCGGCCTCGGCGATCCGTCTTGAAGCCGCGCCCCGGCGGCGCCGGACGAGACGAGCATCGACCATCCCGCTCCGGGACGACGCGCCTCGAGAAGATGCTCGCGGAAGGCCTCCGGCGGCACGGATCCCCGAGCCGCGGTTTCCGATACGTGGATCGAAACGGCCGGCCGGTCTCCGCGGGGGACGCGGAGCGAATCCGCCGCCTCGTGATCCCGCCGGCCTGGCGGGACGTGCGGGTGTCTCCGAAACCGGGGAGCGCGCTCCAGGCGATCGGCCGGGACGCCGCGGGGCGGTGGCAGTACCTCTACAGCGAGGCGCACACGCGCCGGCGCGAGCGCGAGAAGTTCCGCCGGCTGCTTCGGTTCGCGGAGGCTTTGCCGCGCATGCGCGCGACCGTCTCGGCTCACTTGAAGCGTCCCGAACTCGACCGGGAGAAGGTGATGGCCTGCGTGCTGCGGATCCTCTCGACCTGCTTCTTCCGGCCCGGCAGCCAGGCATACGCGTCGGAGACCGGCGGGATCGGCATCGCCACGCTTCGACCCAAGCACGTGGTCGTGCGGTCTGGAACGGTTTTCTTCGATTTTCCGGGCAAATCGGGAAAGCGGCAGCGGCGCGAGATCCGCGACCGGCGGATCGCGGCGATCGTCTCGGCGCTGAAGAGGGTCGGCGGCCACGACCTCTTCCAGTATCGTAACGGCGACGGCGCCTTCGTCGACGTGCGCCGCCGGCACATCAACGCCTACATCAAAGAGGTCATGGGCGAGGCTTTCAGCGCCAAGGACTTTCGGACCTGGGCGGGGACGCTCGTCTGCGCCTGCGCCCTCGCGCGAACGGGTCTGGAGGCCCACGCTTCCGCCGCAGAACGGAAACGCAAGCTGCGCGAGGCGGTCCGCGAGACCGCCGCTCTCCTCGGAAACACGCCGGCCGTCTGCCGCTCCTCCTACATCCATGGGGCGGTGATCCGGGAGTTCGAGCGCGGGCGCGCGCTCCCGGCCGTCCCGCCGGCCCGAGCCCTCGAGCTCGGCCGCGCGCTCGCGAGCGAACGCGCGCTCGTCCGTCTGCTGCGGAACGCCTGACGTGGCGCCTCGCCGGTGGGACGTCCTCGTCGTGGGAGCGGGGGCCGCCGGCCTCGCCGCGGCGGAGATTCTCTCGAAGGCGGGGCGGCGCGTCCTCGTCCTCGAAGCGCGCGGTCGGATCGGTGGACGCGTCTGGACGCGCCGGCTCCGCGGAGAACCGGTGCCGATCGAGCTCGGCGCCGAGTTCGTCCACGGCAAGAGCGACGAGATCTTCGAGATCGCGCGGGCGGCGAACCTCCGGATCGATCGCCTGCCGGACGAGCATTGGATTTCGGCCGGCTCCCGGTTGCGTTCGCAGAACGACTTGTGGGAGCGGATCGAGGCGATCACGCGCCTCATGCGCAAGTCGGGCCCGGACCGCTCCGTCGCGGAGTTTCTCCGCGCGCGGCCCAGCCTTCCGCGAGAGCGGAGACGACTTTTCGAGTCCCTCGTGGACGGGTACCACGCCGCGCCGCTCGATCGGGCGAGCGAAAAGGCGCTCTCGACTGCGGGTGAAGGCCCCGGCGATCCCGGGGAGCGCGCGCAGTTCCGCGTGACG
>JBKPSZ010000303.1:0-7422 GCA_046735265.1 Acidobacteriota bacterium
GCGCTCGCCGCGTCCGCCGGCGTCGTGCTCGACGCGATCGCGGATTCGGAAACGGTTGCAGGCGGAGACAAAGTCCCGGTCACCGCGAGCGTGTGGAACGCCGGAAGCGGCGAGGTGCGCGTCGAGTCGCTGGCGCTCGAGGCGCACGACGGCTGGACGGCGCCGGGCGGCGGCGCCGCGCGCGCGGTCGCACCGGGCAAGCTCGAGGAGTGGAAGATCGAGGCGCAGTCTCCCCCGCCGCCCGCCGCGACCGTTCCCTATTTCCTCGCCCGCCCGATGCGGGGCGCCCTGTACGACTGGAGCGGCGTTCCCGGCCCGGTGCGGGGGGAGCCGGTCGCTCCGCCGCCGCTCGCCGCCGTCGCGCGCGTCACGATCGCGGGCGCATCGGTCGAGCTGACGCGCGAAGTCACGTTCCGGATCCGCGACGAGGCGTCCGGCGAAGTGCGTCACCCGGTGCGCGTCGTGCCTCCCGTCGAGGTCTCGGTCGAGCCGGAGCTCATCGTCTGGCCGACCGAGCGGGGCGGGAGCCGGAGCGTCACGGTCACCGTGACCTCGAACTCGAGCGGTCCCGTCCACGGGACGATCACCGTCGGCGCCCCGCCGGGATGGCCGGCACCCGCCTCCGCTTCGTTCTCGCTGTCCCGGAAAGGGGACCGGGCCGTCGTCGACGTCGCGCTGGCGGCGCCGAAGGCCGCCAGTCCGGCGAGATTCTCCGTGGACGTCGCGGCCGCCCTCTCGGGCGGAGCGCGGATCTCCACGGCGATCCGGATGATCGACTACGAGCACATCCGTCCGACGCCGTTCCCCCGCGAAGCGGCGGTCGCGCTCACCGCGCTCGACTTGAAGCTGCCGACCGCGACCTCGGTCGGGTACGTGCGCGGCGCCGCGGACCGCATGCCCGAGGCGCTGTCCGGAGTCGGCTTGCCGGTGCGCGTCCTCTCGGCCGGCGAACTCGAGCGCGGCGACCTCGCGCGCTTCGACGCGATCGTGATCGGCCCCCGCGCGTACGAGACGGAGCCCGCGCTCGCGCGCGCCAACGCGCGGCTGCTCGACTATGCCCGCAGCGGAGGGCTGCTCGTCGTTCAGTATCAGCAGTACCCGTTCATCCAGGGGGGCTTCGCACCGTACAAGCTCGAGATCGCGCGGCCGCACGACCGCGTCACCGACGAGACCGCCCGGGTGACGGTGCTCGATCCGCGGCATCCGATTTTCACGACGCCCAATCCGATCGTCGAGTCGGACTGGCAGGGATGGGTCCAGGAGCGCGGCCTGTACTTCGCTCACGCCTGGGACGCGGCGTACACGCCGCTCCTGGAGATGGCGGACCCCGGCGAGCCGGCCCAGCGCGGAAGCCTCCTCGTCGCGACGATCGGGAAGGGACGCTACGTCTACACGGGGCTCGCCTTCTTCCGCCAGCTCCCGGCGGGAGTGCCCGGGGCCTACCGCCTCTTCGCGAACCTGATCGCCTGGAAGGCGGGTCAACCGGCACGCTGAAGGACTATATCAAGATTGATATAGTGGCTCGTCTGGACGGGTCGCGTGACGCCGTGCGACAATGGGTCGCCTCGCCGCGGCCCGAACCGATCCAGGAGGGAAGATCGTGAGACTCACGCGCCTCGCCGTCCTCTGCGCCGCCGCCCTGTCCGCGGGGATCGCCGCCCCGGTCCGGGCCCAGTCGGAAGGAATCGCCGAGTTCAAGGGAGAGGTCCACTCCGACAGGGGCAAGACGGTCCCCTCGCACGGGAAGGTCTTCCTCTCGAAGGCCGCGGTCCGGGTCGAGTGGGAGACCGAGCTCTCGTCGCCCGACCGAAATCGTCGGGACGACCCCAAGGCGACCCCCAACCACTTCCGGATGGTGATGATCCAGAAGCTCTCGGAGCCGGACCGGACCTACATCATCAACGACGAGCGCAAGACTTACACGGTCCAGATGATCGACCAGAAGCGTGAGGATTCGAAGTCACCGAATGGATCCGACAAGAAGTGGACCGTCAAGAAGCTCGGCCGCGACACCGTCGGGGGCTACTCCTGCGAGAAAGCCCTGCTGACGTCGGAGGACAGCTCCCGCGAAACGGAAGCCTGCATCGCGACGGATCTCGTCCCCTCGACGGCATGGCTGCGCGCCTTCAACCGGCGCGAGGAGCAGGCGTCGCCGCTCCAGGCCCTGAAGGACTCCGGGCTCTGGGGATTCCCCGTGCGCTGGATCTTCCGCGAGAAGGGAGCGCGCGAGGCGGAGTCCTCGATCGAGCTCGTCCGCTTCGAGAAGAAGTCCGTGCCCGGCTCGGTCTTCGAGATCCCGGCCGATTACCGGAAGGTCGACTCCATGATGGAGGCGATGTCGATGACGCCGGAACAGGAGCGACAGGTGCGGGACGCCCAGAAAAAGATGCAGGAGGCGCTCGACAAGATGTCGCCCGAAGAGCGCAAGCAGTACGAGGAGATGATGCGGCGGTACGCACCCACCCCGCACTCCTGAGTCGCTGCACCGCCGGGCCCCGGGTTGCCGTAGGATTCCCGGCGGCCCCATGACATCGCGATCGCTCGCCGCCCTCTCGACGGTTCTTCTCCTCGCGGCCGGCCCCGGCGCCCGGGCAGCGGCGCAAACCGCGCCGGCCTCGTCGACCGAAGCACCGCGCCGTCCGAAGATCGGTCTCGCCCTCGGAGGCGGCGGAGCGCGCGGCGCAGCCCACATCGGGGTCCTGAAAGTCCTCGAGGAGCTCCGAATCCCGATCGACTACATCGCGGGCACGAGCATGGGCTCCGTCGTCGGCGGGCTCTACGTCGTCGGCTACGACCCGGATGCGCTCGGGAAGGTCATCGCCAAGGTCGACTGGCTCAACCTCTTCGTGGACAACGCGCCGCGGCGCGACGTCGTCTTTCGGGAGAAGTCGAACGACTACCTCGTCCCGCCGGGCGTCACGCTCGGGATCAAGAACGGGATCAGCCTGCCGGCCGGCCTCATCGCCGGGCGAAAGCTCGGATTCCTCTTGAACACCCTGACGCGGCCGGTCGCGAACGTCCACGATTTCGACAAGTTCTCGATTCCGTTCCGGGCCGTGGCGACCGACGCACGCACCGGCGATGTCGTCGTTCTCTCGAAGGGAAGTCTGCCGAAAGCCATCCGATCGAGCATGGCGATCCCGGTCGTCTTCACCCCCGTGGAATACGACGGCCGGTACCTGATCGACGGCGGCACCGCCCAGAACCTTCCGGTCCAGACGGTCCGGGCCATGGGCGCCGACATCGTGATCGCCGTGGACGTCGCCTCTTCGAGCGAGGTTCCGAAGGAGGGGCCGCGTTCCGTGGCCGACATGCTCGGGCGGGTGATCGATCTGCCTCTCCTGCGCAACACGACGGAGTCGCGTCCGCTCGCCGACATGGTGATCACGCCGGACCTGAAGGGACTCTCCTCGGGAGACTTCGTGAAGATGACGGAGATCATTCCGAGGGGAGAGACCGCGGCCCGCGCCGACCGCGAGAAGCTCTCCCGGTGGTCCGTGTCGCCCGAGGAATACGCGGAGTGGAAAAAGGCCCACCGCAAGCCGCTGGCCGAGGAGCGGCCGATGCTCGACGACGTCGTCGTGGACCCGATCCCCGGCTTCGACACCCGGCGGATCTCGAGAGTAATCGCGACGCGGCCGGGTCTCCCCTTCAACGAGAAACTGCTCCAGGCCGACATGCGCCGGATCTCGGGGATGGGCCTCTGGCAGAACGTCGAGTTCCAGCTCATCGAGACCGACGGCAAGAACGTGCTGCACATCATCGCCACGCCCAAGTCGTGGGGCCCGACGTACCTCTCGGCCGGCATCGACTACGAGATCAACGCGAGCGAAGCGGACGCGGACTGGAATCTCTCGCTCCTGCTCGACGCGACGGAGTTCAACCGCCTCGGTGCGGACTGGAAGACCGGGATCCGGCTGGGGACGGAGATCGGCGGCGCCTCGGTGTTCTACCAGCCGCTCGACTACGTGGGGCGCACCTTCATTGCGCCGAGCATCGTCTGGGACCAGCAGTCCCGCGACATCTTCCTCGACGAGGTGGACGTCGCCCGCTACCGGCTCCAGCAGGGCGGAGCCTCTCTCGATTTCGGAGTCCAGCTCGGGCATCTGCTCTCGCTCGGCCAGTTTTCCGTCGGCGTCGAGCGCGGATTCGGGAAGGCCCGGCGAAAGGTGGGAATCCCCGAGTTCCCGGATGCCGACTTCGACACCGGCGGCTTTCACGCCGACCTGACCCTGGACCAGCTCGACAATTTCTGGTTTCCGCTCCACGGCTGGTACGTGGACGCGAGCTTCCTCGGCTCCCGGACGGCATTCGGAGCCGACGACAGCTACAACCGGGCGATCCTGCACTCCGTTTGGGTCGAAACCTTTGGACGCTGGACGGTGACGCTGCGCGCGAGCTACGGCGACACCTTCAAGTCGAACGCGCCCTTGAACGGGCTCTTTACGCTCGGAGGCTTCCGAAACCTGTCCGGCCGACCGAGGGATCAACTGGCGGGCACGACGCTCGCTTTCGGCTTCATTTCCCTCCGTTATCGCCTGACCCGTCTTCCCGGGACCATCGTGAAGGGCGTCTACGTCGGCGCGACCGCGGAGATGGGAAACGCCTGGGCCAACCGGGACGAAGCCTCGTTCCAGAACATGCACGGCGCCTGGAGCGTTTACCTGACGACCGACACGGCGCTCGGGCCGATGTACCTCGCCTACGGGAGCTCCGGGAACAAGAACACGGCGGTGTATCTCTTCTTGAATCGGGGGTTCTGAGGCGCCGTGCGAACGGGTCGGTCATCCCGAGCGATCGCGAGGGATCCCGAACTCGCCAGGCCCTGAGACGGAGCATGGCATCGCTCGCGGACAGGCTCGGGATCCCTCGTCGCAGACGCCTCGGGATGACCGGCGACGAGGAAACGAGCGCCGCGCCCGGCGAGTCGACGTGACTGCTACACTCCGCCCGCGGTGAGACGCGCCGGCCGACGATTTCTCCCGATCATTTTCTTTTCGATCGCCGCCGCCGCGTGCCGGCGCGATTCGCGGACCCCCCTGACGCTCTACTCGCCGCACGGCCGCGACCTGCTGAACCTCGTCGAGAAGACGTACGAGGCGAAGCATCCCGAGGTGGACGTCCGCTGGCTCGACATGGGCTCGCAGGAGATCTACGACCGGATCCGCTCGGAGAAAGCGAATCCCCAGGCGGACATCTGGTTCGGCGGCCCGGACACGATCTTCGCGCGGGGCGCCCGCGACGGGCTTCTCGTGCCGTTCCGTCCCTCGTGGTCGGACGCGATTCCCGCGGAGAGCCGCGCTCGCGGCGATCTCTACTTCGGCCTCTACCGCACCCCCGCGGTCGTCGTCTACAACTCGGCCGCGATTCCGGCCTCCGAAGCCCCGCGCGACTGGGACGACATCCTCGCGCCCCGTTTCACGCGCCAGATCCTGATCCGCGATCCGCTCGCGTCCGGCACGATGCGGGCGATCTTCGGAATGGTGATCCTCCGCTCGATCGGTGAGACGGGAAAGCCCGACCGGGGCTTCGAGTGGCTCCGCAAGCTCGACGCACAGACCAAGGAGTACGTCGTCAACGCGACGATCCTCCTGGAGAAGCTCGGGCGCCGCGAAGGCCTGGTCACGCTGTGGGACCTCCCGGACGTGCTGCTCGAGAAGCAGCGCGGCCTTCCGATCGAGCTCGTCTTCCCGAGCTCTGGGACCCCGGTGATCGACGACGCCGTCGGGCTCGTCGCGGGGGCGAAGCACCCGAAGGAGGCCCGGGATCTGATCGAATGGCTCGGCTCGGTCGAGGGCCAGCGGCTGGCGGCGGACCGCGCCTTCCGGCTCCCGGCGCGCGGCGACATTCCCGCCTCCGAGCTGCCGGCCTGGGCGCGCGACGTCGAGAGCCGTCTCGTGGCCGCGAAGATGGACTGGGACCTCCTCGAGCGGGAGGGACCCGGCTGGATGGCGACCTGGGACCGGACGATCCGCGGCCGCGGGGGGCGATGAGGTCCCGGCCGCGCCTCCTCCTCGACCATCCGATCGTTCGCGCGCTCCTCTTCGAGCGCCTCCTCCTGACGGCTTCCGCGTCGCTCGCTCTGGCGGCGCTCGCCATGGGCCGGGTCCGCCCCGCGGAGATCCCGGGTCTGATCGACTGGCGCCTGCTCGCTCTCTTCTTCGTCTTGACGGTCGCCGTCGAGCTCGGCAAGGACTCCGACCTCTTCGATCGCCTCGTGTCGGCGGCAGTCCGGCGGGCCCGCCACGCGCGTACCCTCGCTCTCGCGCTCATCGCGGCGACCGGCTTGCTCGCGATGCTCCTCACCAACGACGTGGCGCTCCTGCTCGTCGTCCCGTTCACGATGCTCCTTCGACGCGCGAAGGACTTCGATGCGGCGCCGTTCGTCGTCCTCGAGATCACGGCGGCGAACCTGCTCGGCGCCCTGACGCCGATCGGTAACCCGCAGAATCTCTTCCTCTTCACCCGCGGAGGCTTCACCGCGAAGAGCTTCCTCGCCGTTCAGCTCCCCTTCGTCGCGGGCGCGGCCGTATTGCTCGCCGCCGCGGCATGGTTCCTCGTTCCGCAGCGCGAGCTCGAGCCGCCCCGGCCCGCCCCCTTCGACGTCGAGCCGCGGCTCGCCGCCGCCTTCGTCGCGCTCCTCGCCGCGGAGATCGCCGCCCTCGCCGGATGGATCCCCTGGGTGGTGCCGCTCGCCCTCGCCCTGCCCGCCGGTCTCCTCCTCGGCCGCCGCATCTTTCAGGCGGACTTCTCCCTCGTCCTCGTCTTCGCTTTTCTCTTCATCGGAGTGGAAGGGCTCGAGCGCGGCCGGCTCTACCGCGCGCTCGATCCGGAACGACTCTTCGGCCACGGTCCGACCGGTCTTCTCCTCTCGGGCGCTCTCATCTCGCAGGTCGTTTCGAACGTTCCGGCGGCACTGCTGCTCGCCCCCGCGGCTCGGGCGCCGAGGGACTTCGCGGCGCTCCTGTACGGCGTCAACGCCGGGGGTTGCGGAACGCCGATCGCGTCGCTCGCCAACCTGATCGGGGTCCAGCTCTATCTGCGCGACGGAGGACGAGCGGGGCCGTTCTGGCGGCTCTTCCTCCCCGTTTCGTTCCTTTTTCTCGTGCTCCTCCTCGCGGGAAGCCTTCCGATCGTGCGCCTTCCGAATCGATAATCGCGGCGCGGCATGAGCGAACATCTGGCGATCGCGGGTCTCGAGAAGCGGCTCGGAGACCAGGCGGTCACGCGCGGCGTCACGCTCTCGGTCGACAAGAGCGAGATCGTGGCCCTGCTCGGCCCCTCCGGGAGCGGAAAGACGACGATCCTCCGGCTGGTCGCGGGCTTCGAGACGCCCGACGCCGGTTCCGTGCGAATCGACGGAGAGGACGTCACACGGGTGCCGCCGCAGCGGCGGAACTTCGGAATGGTGTTCCAGCACTA
>JBKPSZ010000304.1:0-13617 GCA_046735265.1 Acidobacteriota bacterium
GCTCGGGATGACAGCCTTGCCTTAGCCCTCGCTCAGGGACGTTCCGGCGAAGCGAGCCCCATAGCTAGAATCGACGCTTCCATGCCCACCCCCGTGATCACGCCGCTGCGAACGCGCGGCCCCGCTCCTCGCGTCCTCACGATCGACGCCGAAGAGTGGTTCCATGTCTGCGGCGACGATTACTACTCGGATCCGCGGCGCTGGGAGTCGTTCGCGCCCCGCTTCGAGAGCACTTTCGGATGGATTCTCGACCGGCTCGAGCGCGGCCGTCACCGCGCGACGATCTTCGTCCTCGGATGGATCGCCGAAAGGTACCCGGCGCTCGTCCGCGAGGCCGGTCGCCGCGGGCACGAGATCGCACTCCACGGCGATACGCACCGGCGCGCCGATGAGCTCTCGGAAGAGGAGTTCCGGACGGACCTCGTCCGGGGCCGAGCGAAGGTCGAATCGGCCGCCGGATCCCGTCCGACCCTGTACCGGGCGGCCGAATGGTCCATCCGATCTCCGCAGGACCGCGCGCTCGCGATTCTCGCCGCCGAAGGTTTCACCGCGGACGCGTCCATGACGGCGGTGCCTCCGCTCGGGCGCGCCGATAACCCACTCGGCCCGCATCAGATCGAGATGCCGGAGGGGTCGCTGGTCGAGGTCCCGCCGCTGACGGGACGCGGCTTCGGAAGGCGGATCCCCGCGGGAGGGAGCTGGGCCTTCCGCCTCCTCGCACCCGCGCGCCTCTCCTCTTTCGAGAGTCTCTATCGGAAGAGGGGCCATCCGGCCATCTTCACCTTTCATCCCTGGGAGTTCGACCCGGAGCATCCCCCGATGGAAGGGCTGGCGCCTCTCGTGCGGCTCACGCACTTCGCGCGGCGCCGACTGCTGCCGGAGCGTTTCGAGACTTGGCTCGGGCAGGAGCGGTGCGTGGCCCTCGGAGACGTCCTGCCCGATCTCGAGGCCGCGTGAAGCCTCGTCGACTTCGCGGGGCCGCTTGACGAGCCCGCCTTCGCTCGGCTTCCTCTTCCCGGGGCAGCTTTCCGAAACCGTCGGAATCGGGCGCGATTTCTTCGAAGAAGACGCGGAATCCCGATCTCTGTTTGCCCGGACCTCCGAGCGCTGTGGGCGCGATCTCCCGTCGATTCTCTTCTCGGGGCCGGAGGAGCTGCTCCACGAGAACCTCGCCGCGCAGGCGGGGGTGTTCCTCGTGTCGTTTCTCGCCGCGCGGCGACTCTGGAAGCGGGGCGCCTCTCCGGCGGCCACGGCGGGTTACAGCCTCGGCAACTACGCCGCCCTCGTCGCCGCGGGCGCGATCTCGTACGACGACGCCCTCGAAGTGCTCATCGCCGTCTGGCGCGAGACCGAGAAGCTCGGAATCCGAGGACGGATGGGAGCCGTCGTCGGGGCGCGGCGCGACGCGGTCGACGAGGTCTGCGCCGGATTGCGCGATCGGGGCCGTCTCGTCTGGATCGGAAACGTCAACGCGACGACCCAGTTCGTCCTGACCGGTCAGGCCGAAGCGGTGGGCGAAGCGCTCGAGGCCCTGGCGCCGAAGGCGCTCTCGGTGCTGCCCCTCGGCATGAGCTGGCCGATCCACAGCGAGCTGATGCTTCCGGTCTCCCGCGCCGTCGCGCCGTTCGTCCTCGAGTGCTCTTCGATCCGGCCGCCGCGGCTCCCGTACTACGGCCCGGATGGGGACCGCGTCGAGACAGCCGACCGTGTACGCGAGATCCTGACGAGCGGCTTCTGCCGCCCGACTCTCTGGAACGCGACGGTCGAGCGAATGATCGCCGACGGGCTGCGCTCGATTCTCGAAGTCGGCCCCGGCGAGATGCTGACCAAGATGATCCGCTGGATCGACCGCAACGTGCTGTGCCGGAGGGCGGGAAGCGTCGAGGCGCAGGCGCAGCTTGCGGATATCATCGCGCCGTGACGGAGACCGCGAGCGCCGGTCGAAGGAAGACCGCGGTCGTCACGGGCGGCTCCCGCGGGATCGGGCGCGCCATTTCCCGCGAGCTCGCCGCCGCCGGCGCGCGCATCGTGCTGACCTGCCGGCAGGACCTCGTGCGCGCCGAAGAGACGGCCGCCGAGATCCGATCCTCCGGTGGTGAGGCGCTGGCGCTCGCCGCGGACGTGCGCGACACGGCGGCGGTGCGCGCTCTCGCGGACCGCGTCGACGAGCTCGGCGGGGCCGACATCCTCGTGAACAACGCCGGTGTGATCAAGGACGCTCTCCTCCCGTTCATGAAGGAGGAGGACTGGGACTACGTCCTCGACACCGATCTGAAGGGAGCGTTCCGCGTGACCAAGGCGCTCCTTCGGCCGATGCTGCATCGGGGATGGGGCCGCATCGTCAACGTCGTGTCGGTTTCCGGGATCTCGGGTCATGCCGGCCAGGCGAACTACTCGGCCGCGAAGGGGGGCCTGATCGCGATGACCAAGGCGCTCGCCCTCGAGCTCGCGAAGCGGGGAATCACGGTCAACGCCGTGGCGCCCGGCCTCGTGGCGACCGAAATCATCGCCCACCTGAAGGAGTCGGAGGTGGGAGAGTTCGTTTCCCGGATCCCCATCGGCCGATTCGGGACCCCGGAGGAGATCGCCTCGGTCGTGGGCTTCCTCGCCTCGGAGAGCGCGTCGTACGTGACCGGACAGGTCTGGCGCGTGGATGGCGGCATGGCGTGAGCCGGCGCGGCCTCGTCCTATAATCTTCGACCGGAGAACCCGATGCCAGAACCGAATACGGCCCAGCGCGTGAAGGAGCTCATCGTGCGCCGGCTGAAGCTCGAGATCGATCCGGCGACGATCCAGAACGACGCCCCCCTGTTCGGGGAGGGCCTGGGACTCGACTCGATCGACGCTCTCGAGCTCGTGCTCGGGCTCGAGCAGGAATTCGGGATCAAAGTGCAGGACGAGGAAGTCGGCGTGAAGGCGTTCGCGTCGGTGGACGCCCTCGTGGACTTCATCGAGCAGAAGAAGATCGCGTGAACCCGGCGACGTCCCTTCCGCACGCCTATCCCTTCCGCTTCGTGGATGCCGTGCTGGAGGAACGGAACGCGGACTTCTCGCGCGGACGCGTGCGCGCCGCGATGACCGCAAACGCGCGCGCCGCGATGGGAGCGGAGTGGGGGAGCCGGCTCCTCCTCGCCGAGACGATCGCCCAGGCGGCGCTCCTGCTCGAAGGGGGAGATCCCGAGATCGGGCGGACCGGCTTTTTGGCCGGAATCGAGGGATTCGTGGTCCGACGCCCGCCCAAAGCCGGCGAAGTCCTGACCGTGGACGTCCGGCTCTCGGCGAAGCTCGGGCCGATGGTTCGTTTCGATGGAGAGGTCACGTCGGGAGGAGAAGAGATCGCACGCGGCGCCGTTCTCGTTCGCAAGGGCGAGGCGCCGCCCGCGTCCGCCTGAGGCGGCCGCGGGATCGGAGGGGGCATGAAGCTCGCCGAGCAGCAGGGCCCCGAGCACACGGTCCTGAGGGTGGAGGGCTCTCTCAAAGTCGGAGATACGGCGCGCGCGCTCGCGGAGAGCTGCGAGCGGATCGCCGCGGAGCGGAAGGGAGCCCTGGTTCTGGACCTCTCCCTTCTCGACTACATGGACTCGACCGGGGTCGGCGTTCTCGTCGGAGCCTTGAAGCGCTTCTCGAGCGAGAACCGTCCGATCCTGCTCGCGGCGCCGCAGCGAAGGATCCTCTCCGGCTTGCGCGTCACCCATCTCGACACGCTCTTCAAGATCCACGACACGCTCGACCAGGCGCTCGCCGCGCTGGCTCGCGAGACGGACAAGGAGCCGACGGGAGAGCACAAGCGTGGCCAGTGAGCCGAAGCCGGCACCGGCGGCCGCGTGCACCGCGGAACCGCCGCATCGCTTCGCGATCGTCGAGCGGGCGCGCGCCGGCAACGGCATCCTGGTGACGCTCCGGCGCGTCGACGCGCCCTACCCCCGCCGGCAGGTCTTCGTCACGAACCGCGAGATGAAGATGGGGTACGACGACGTCTACAAGGCCTGCTTCGTCTGCGTGGACCAGGGGCGCAAGGAGAACGCGATCGCGCTCCCGAAGGGGGAAATCGAGGCGGGTCTGCCCCCGGCGTAGCCAGTCGCACGAGTCGAAATCGAGTCGACAGGAGCAGGAAGTGAACGGTCCCGTTCCCAACTAGGCGGTCCGCTCGACGCCGCCGTCGAACGATCGCACGTGAGGAACGCGCCGGGACGCGCTCCGATCTTCGCGCGCCCGGGAGGAGGTGTGAATTGAAGCGTCTCGCCTGGGCTCTGGCAGTCCTCCTCGGTGCTCTTTCTTTGGCCGCCGCACCCGACGAAGTCGCTCCGAACGAGAACCTGCTCGCCGACGGAATCCCGAAGATCCCGGCTTCCCTGGCGGCGGCGGTGCGCCGCTACACGGAAGCCCGGTCGGCCGGGCTCGGCGGCTGGCATCCCGAGCGCCGCGAGATCTTGATCACGACGCGCTTTGCCGACACGCCTCAGATCCACCTCGTCAAGTTCCCGGGCGGCGCGCGCCGGCAGCTCTCGTTCTTCGCCGAGCGCGTCTTGAGCCCCTCGTTCCAGCCGTCCCGCGGCGACTACGTCGTCTTCAGCCAGGACGCGGGGGGAGGGGAGTTCTTCCAGTACCACCGCCTCGACCCGGCAACCGGGAAGGTGGCGCTTCTGACCGACGGCAAGTCCCGCAACCTCGGGCTCGTCTGGAACCGGCAGGGGGACCGGATCGCCTACGTCTCGACCCGGCGAAACGGCAAGGACACGGACCTCTACGCGCAGGACCCGGCGGATCCGAAGACGGACCGCCTCGTGGCGGAGCTCTCAGGCGGAGGATGGGGGCCGCTCGACTGGTCGCCCGACGGCCGGCGCATTCTCGTCCAGGAAGGGATCTCGATCAACGAGTCCTACCTCTGGATGGTCGAAGCTGCCACCGGCGAGAAGACCCCGATCACGTCGCGCGGCGGAAAGGAGACCGTCGAGTGGGGCGGCGCGCGGTTCCTGCCCGATGGAAAGACGATTCTTGCGACGACCGACGAGGGTTCCGAGTTCCTCCGCCTCGTTCGGATGGATCTCGCGACCGGCCGGCGAGAGGTCCTGACGCCGGCGATCCCCTGGGACGTCGAGGTATTCGACGTGACGCGCGACGGCAAGCGAGTCGCCTTCGCAACCAACGAGGAAGGGACGAGCGTCCTCCGGGTCCGCGAGCTTGAGTCTGGAAAGGAGACCGTCGTGCCCGGGCTCGGCGCGGGAACGATCGGCGCCCTCGAGTGGCACGCCAACGGCCGGGATCTCGCGTTCTCCCGGTCCGACACACGCTCCCCGTCGGATGTCTATTCCTTCGACGCCGACTCGGGGAAGGTCGAGCGCTGGACGGAGAGCGAGATCGGTGGACTCTCCTCCGAGTCGCTTCCGCAGGCGGAGCTCGTGCGCTGGAAGAGCTTCGACGGCAAGACGATCTCCGGCTTCCTCTACCGGCCCCCTTCCTCGTTCGAGGGCCGGCGCCCGGTCATCGTCAACATCCACGGCGGGCCCGAAGGTCAGTCGCGGCCCGGGTTCCTCGCGCGGAACGCCTACCTGGTCGAGGAGCTCGGCGTCGCCATCCTCTTTCCGAACGTGCGGGGCTCGACCGGCTTCGGGAAGACCTTTTCGCGGCTCGACAACGGAAAGCTCCGCGAGGACAGCGTCAAGGACATCGGCGCCGCGCTCGACTGGATCGCGGCGCAGCCGAACCTCGACGCCTCGCGCGTGATGATCACCGGCGGAAGCTACGGCGGATTCATGACGCTCGCCTCGGCCGTCGCGTTCAACGACCGCATCCGCTGCTCCCTCGACGTCGTCGGCATTTCGAACTTCGTCAGCTTCCTCCAGAACACGAGCGGCTATCGCCAGGACCTGCGGCGGGTCGAGTACGGCGACGAGCGGGATCCGCAGATGCGCGCGTTCTTCGAGCGAATCTCGCCTCTGACCAACGCCGCGAGGATCCGCAAGCCGCTCTTCGTCGTCTCGGGCGCTAACGACCCGCGCGTGCCGCGCTCCGAGTCGGATCAGATCGTGCGCACCGTGCGCGCCGGAGGAACGCCGGTCTGGTACCTCGTCGGCCTCGACGAGGGACACGGCTTCGGCAAGAAGCGCAACCAGGACTTCCAGTTCTACGCGACCGTCGCGTTCGTGCGGGAAAACCTCCTCAACTAGGAGAGGCCTCGGGCCGCCGCGCGTGACACGACGAGGGCGAACGGCCGGCCTGATCCTCCTGGCGGCCTTCGCCGGGCTCGCCGCGGCGCGAGCGCAGGAGCTCGAGCCCCGCGCCTACTCCGCGTCTCCGGTCGGCGCGAACTTCGTCGTGGCGGCCTTGACCCGGTCCTCCGGGGACGTCGTCACCGATCCCTCGCTTCCGTTCACGAACGTCGAAGCGCGAGTGGGAGCCTTCGCGGTCGGTTACGGGCGGACCTTCGACCTCTTCGGGCGGCAGGCGCTCGCCACCGTCGCGCTACCGTACGCCTGGGGAAAAGTAGAGGGGGATGTCGGGACGGAGACGCGGCGGGTCACGCGATCGGGCCTCGCGGACCTCAAGGCCCGGTTCTCCGTGAACCTGATCGGGAACCCGGCGCATTCGCGCGAAGAGTTCGCCGCGAGCCACGAGCGCCGCATCCTCTTCGGCGCGAGTCTCGCGCTCTCCGCTCCCACCGGTCAGTACGATCCCACGCGGCTCGTGAACCTCGGTACGAATCGCTGGGCCTTCAAACCCGAATTGGGCGTCTCGGTCCCGTGGGGTAAGTTCGACCTCGAGGCGTATGGAGGAGTCATCTTCTTCACCCGTAACCCCGCCTTCTATCCCGGCACGGTCGTGCGCGATCAGTCGCCGCTCGGCGCCCTCCAGGCGCACGTCGCGTACACGTTCCGCCCGAACCTCTGGCTCGCGGCGGACGCCACGTGGTACTCGGGAGGCGCCACGACTTTGAACGGCGGCCCGCCGACCGCGCGCCAGGAGAACACGCGCGTCGGAGGCACGCTTTCCGTTCCCGTCGGACGACGGCAATCCGTCAAGCTCGGCTACAGCAACGGCGTCGCGGTCCGATTCGGGCAGCGGTTCGCGACGATCGGGGTGTCCTGGCAGTATCTTTGGTTCTGAAATGAGCGACAGACCCGGGAGGGAGCTCCTGCGCAAGCCTCTTCCCCGAAGAATTCGCTTGACCACGCGTCCGCGGACGCGACCGACGGGGGTGATCCCCCTCGTCGTTCTCGTGGCCGCACTCGGAATCGGCGGATGCGCGAGCCTTCCACCGCTCGACGGACGCATCGCCTCGACGGCCATCACCGACACGGCCGGCACGCGGCTCGGCAGGGCTGTCGAGCAGGCGCCTGAAGGCCGGCCGGAACAGAGCGGCCAGATCCCCCTCTCGGATCCCAAGAAGGCCTTCGCGGCGCGCGTCCTGCTCGCGCGCGCAGCCGAGCGCTCGCTGGACGTCCAGTACTACATCTGGCACCGGGACACGACGGGGTTCCTTATGCTCGAGGAGCTGTGGAATGCGGCCGAGCGCGGCGTGCGGCTTCGGATGCTCCTCGACGACAACGGCATCGGCGGGCTCGACCCGATCCTCGCCGTCTTCGACGACCACCCCAACATCGAGGTCCGCATCTTCAACCCGTTTCCCAACCGCGGATTCAAGCCCCTCGGCTTCCTCACGCAATTCAAGCGGCTGAACCGGAGGATGCACAACAAGTCGTTCACCGCTGACTCGCAGGCGACGATCGTGGGCGGCCGGAACATCGGCAACGAATACTTCGGCGCCGGCCAGGAGATGGTCTTCGCAGACCTCGACGTTCTGGCGATCGGGGAGATCGCCGCAAGCGTGTCCGAGCAGTTCGATCTGTACTGGAACTCCGAGTCCGCCTATCCCGCAAAGGCGATCGTCGCGGCGCCGAAGCCCAACGCGGTAGCCGAGCTCGAGGCCCAATTCGCCTCGGTCCGGGCGTCGTCGGAGGCCGTCGAATACGTCGAGGAAGTTCGTTCAACGCGGCTGATCGAGGACCTCGTGGAGAGAAAGATTCGATTCGACTGGTCGCCGATGCAGCTCGTCCGAGACGATCCGGCCAAGACCTTGGACCGGGTCGAGGAGTCCGACCTCGTCCTGACCCACTTGAAGGAGGCGATCGGTCCGGCGGAGCGGGAGCTCGACATCGTCTCGCCCTATTTCGTGCCGCGGAAAGGGGGAGCCAAGACGCTCTCGGCCTATCCCGAGCGCGGAGTCCGGCTGCGGATCGTCACCAACTCGCTCGCGGCGACCGACAGCGGCGTCGTGCACTCCAAGTACGCCCGGTATCGCAAGGAGCTTCTCAAGACCGGGATCCGCCTCTACGAGCTGAAACGCGAAGCCACGGGCCCGAGCGCGAATCGCGAGAAACGTCGAACGAAGGGGGACGGTTCCGGCAGCTCCTCCGCCAGCCTTCACGCCAAGACCATCTCGTCCGACCGCAGTCGAGCGTTCGTCGGGTCATTCAACCTCGACCCCCGCTCGGCCCACCTGAACACCGAAATGGGGCTCGTGATCCAAAGCCCGGAGCTCTCCGAGACGATATCGAGCGTTCTCGATCGCACCCTTCCGGACCGGGCCTACGAGGTCCGCCTGACCCGGTCGGGTGGCCTCGAATGGGTAGAGCAAGGCCCGCAGGGGGAAGTCCGGTACGGCCATGACCCGAAGACCGGCTTCTTCAAACGACTCTTCAACAGAATCCTGGGCTGGCTTCCGATCGAGTCGCTCCTCTGAGGCGGATGCACCTTCCGCCGGCTATCCGGCACGAGGAGGCGAAGACGGCTGGCGATCTTGACCCGTCTCGCCACGCTCGTTATCCTTCGCACCCCCGCGAAAGTGGCGGAATTGGTAGACGCGCAGGTTTCAGGAACCTGTGGGTTCACACCCTTGAGGGTTCGAGTCCCTCCTTTCGCACCAACCCCCAGCGCTCCAGACCTCGCCCGACTAGCGAAGCGGACGGGCCGGGCGCGGAGCAAAAAAATCTTCGAGATCGAAACGATCCCTTGACTCCGGATCGTCCACTTGTGAAACACTGCCCCGCCTGGTCTTTTCATAGCCGTTCACAGGGAGAACGTCGCCCTACCTTCCTACGAGGGTTCCATGGTTCCTTTGCTTCCGCGTCGCGTGCCCCGCCTCCTCGCCGCATTCCTCTTCGGGATCTCGACCGCTGCGGGCGTCGCGTCCGCCGTCACCGTTCCGAGCGGCTTCTCCCAGTCTCAGATCGGTGGAAGTCTCGACAGCCCCACGGCCTTCGCGATCGCGCCCGACGGCCGGATCTTCGTCTGCGAGCAGGAAGGACGCCTTCGGGTCATCAAGGACGGCCAGCTCCTGGCGACGCCGTTTCTGTCGGTGACCGTGAGCTCGGCGGGGGAGCGCGGACTCCTCGGGGTCGCGTTCGACCCGGCGTTCGCCTCGAACCACTTCGTCTACGTCTACTACACGGCGGTCACACCGTCGATCCACAACCGGCTGAGCCGCTTCACGGCCAACGGCGACGTCGTCGCCTCCGGCAGCGAACGGATCCTGCTCGAGATCGACGATCTGACCTCCGCGACGAATCACAACGGCGGAGCGATCCGCTTCGGAGAGGACGGCAAGCTGTACGTCGGCGTCGGAGAGAACGCCACCTCGTCGAACGCCCAGACGAAGTCGAACCTGCTCGGCAAGCTGCTGCGGTTGAACAGCGACGGCACGATCCCCACCGACAATCCCTTCTCTTCCGCTGCTTCCGGCAAGAATCGCGCGATCTGGGCCATCGGCCTGCGCAACCCGTTCACGTTCGCCGTTCAGCCGGGCACCGGCCGGATCTTCATCAATGACGTCGGGCAGGACACCTTCGAGGAGGTCGACGAAGGCCGGGAGGGAGCGAACTACGGGTGGCCGGCAACCGAGGGGGCGACCTCGAATTCCGCCTACGACTCGCCGATCTACTCCTACGCCCACGCCGGCTCCTCCGACTGCGCGATCACCGGCGCGGCTTTCTACAATCCGGCAACTCCCCAGTTCCCGAGCTCCTACACGGGCGATTTCTTCTTCGCGGACTACTGCGGCGGCTGGATCAAGCGGCTCGATGCGGCGGGCTCCTACGCGACCGCGTCCGGTTTCGCCACGGGGATCGCGAGCCCCGTGGATCTCGCGGTTTCCGACGACGGCGCGCTGTACTACCTCGCGCGCGGCTCCGGCACGAACGCCGGAGGGGTCTACCGGATCGAGTACACGCTCAACAAGGCTCCGTCGATCACCGTGCAGCCGGCCGACGTCTCCGTCACGGTCGGCGCCCCGGCGGCCTTCTCGGTCAGCGCCTCGGGCACACCGCCACTCTCGTACCAGTGGCAGCGCAACGGCGCGAACATTTCGGGCGCGACGTCGGCGAGCTACACGATCGCCTCCGCCCAGCTCGCCGACAACGCCGCCGCGTTCCGCTGCCGGGTCACGAACGCCTACGGAAACGTGACGAGCAGCAGCGCGACGCTGTCGGTCACGGCGAACCTGGCGCCGGTGGCGGCGATCACGAGCCCGGGAAACGGGGCCACATATGCCGGGGGACAGACGATCTACTACTCGGGGACCGGAACCGATCCCGAAGACGGGACGCTCCCCGCGAGCGCCTTCGAGTGGGAGGTCGTGTTCCATCACGACACGCATACCCACCCCTTCATCGCGCCGACAACGGGAGCGAAGAGCGGGACCTTCGTGGTTCCGACGACGGGCGAGACCTCGGACAACGTCTGGTACCGCATCCACCTGACGGTGAAGGACTCGGACGGCCTGACCCACAGCGTCTTCCGGGACGTGGTCCCGCGAAAGACGAACCTGACCTTCTCGACCCTGCCGTCAGGCCTTCAGATCCTCCTCGACGGGCAGCCTCTTTCGACGCCGGCCACGGTCGTCGGTGTCGAAGGAATCGTGCGGACGCTCGGGGTGACGTCGCCGCAGAACAAAGGGGGCGTCGACTACACTTTCGTCTCCTGGTCGGACGGGGGCGCCGCGGCGCACTCGATCTCGACGCCGACGTCGGATACGACGTACACCGCCTCGTTCGCGTCTCCGACACCCAATCCGACTCCGACGCCGTCGAGAACACCCATGCCGCCGACGCCGACTCCGACGCCCCCACCGGTCTCACGCACACCCACTCCGACCCCGCCTCTTCCGGTGGCGACGCCGACTCCGACGCCGACTCCGTCGACCACGCCGCCGCCGGCCGCCTCCGCGCCGCCCAACGGCAGCCTCGAGGAGGGCGTCGACTCTCCGACGTCCTGGATTCTCGAGACGACGGAGGACCGGGGCAGCGGCGGCAACTGGGAATGGGACATTTCGACCGCCGCTGCGGGCACCCACAGCGCCCGTCTGACGGTCCTGGGGAGCGAAGATCAGAAAAGCCCGTATCTCCGTTCGGCACCCTTCGAGCTCGCGCCAGACACCGACTACGACTTCAGCGCGTGGACGAAGAGCGCGGGCATCGACGGCTTCTACGGCGCTTTCGTCTGGGTGGTTGAGCTCGACGCGGACGGAAACGTCCTGAAGAACCCTCTGGGATGGTCCGTTCAGCACGCCATCAAGGCGGGCGAGGGCACGACCGACTGGGTGAAAGGGACGACGACGTTCCGGACGGACCCGCGATGCGCCGGCGGCTCGATCTACGCCAACATCTATCGCGCCCACGGCACGTTTTGGGTCGACGACTTCCGCGTCGAGAAGAGCGCGACGCCCCCGTCCGCGAGCGCATCGAGTCGCTGAGCGCGCGGTCTCGGAGTCGCGCCGCGGCGCCGAGAAACGCAGACACCCTGTCCCGACGTTCAGGACGGGGGCATCGATGGTGCATGACCGAGTTTGGTCACGGCGGCCAGTAGTTTTTTGCCACCGAGGTCGGTACTCTTTCGAAAGTCTCAGCGTGCGTGCGTGTGTGAGACACGGAACCCCGGCTTTCTAGGCACCCCTGGTCGAGACAACCGATCTCCGGTAACGCCGCGAGTGCGAGCGAGCGGCGTCTCCCGCGAAGGCCGAGTTTCCGGTCAGAAGAACGTCGCCAGGAGGTAGGTGGGCAAAGTGTGTCGGGTCTCGGACCGGTATGTCGGTCCGCCGTCGGTTCGACCGCGCACGCGAGCCAAAACATGAACAGGACTCGTTCGTACCGGTGGGAACTCCGTCACGGCACGATCCTCCAACTCGCTTCGGGTCTTTTTTGGCTTCTCGCATCCGCCGCCGCCCTGGCGGTCACGGTTCCGAGCGGCTTCACTCACTCTCAGGTCGGCGGGGCGCTCGCGAGCCCGACCGCTTTCGCCATCGCGCCGGACGGCCGCATCTTCATCTGCGAGCAGAGCGGCAAGCTTCGGGTGATCAAGAACGGGACGCTTCTCTCGACTCCGTTTCTCACGGCCACCGTGGACTCGGCGGGGGAGCGGGGACTCCTCGGGGTCGCGTTCGATCCGGCGTTCACGACGAACCACCGGATCTACGTCTACTACACGGCGACGAGCCCGGCGAAACACAATCGCCTGAGCCGGTTCTCGGCGAACGGCGATGTCGCGGCCGCGGGAAGCGAGACGATCCTGCTCGATCTCGACAATCTCTCGAGCGCCACGAATCACAACGGCGGCGCGCTCCACTTCGGGGCAGACGGAATGCTGTACATCGCGGTCGGCGAGAACGCGACGCCGTCCAACGCGCAGACGAAGACGAACCTCCTCGGCAAGATTCTTCGCGTGAGCCCGACCGGCGCCATTCCCACCGACAATCCGTTTTACTCGAGCGCCTCGGGAAAGAACCGCGCGATCTGGGCGCTCGGCCTCCGAAATCCCTTCACCTTCGCCGTTCAGCCGGGCACCGGCCGGATGTTCATCAACGACGTCGGGCAGAACACGACCGAGGAAGTCGACGAGGGCGTCGCGGGCGCCAACTACGGATGGCCGACCACGGAGGGCCCGACGACGGATCCTCGCTTCGACACCCCGGTCTACTCCTACCCGCACGGCAGCGAGTGCGCCATCACGGGAGGCGCCTTCTACAACCCGTCCACCGTCCAGTTTCCGAGCACGTACGTCGGCGACTACTTCATCGCCGATTACTGCGGCAACTGGATCAAACGGCTCGATGCGGCCGGTTCGTACACCGCCGCCTCGGCCTTCGCGAGCGGCCTCTCGAAGCCGGTGGGCATCGCCGTGGCCCCGGACGGCAGCCTCTACTATCTGGCTCGGGGCACGGGAACGAACACAGGCGGGGTCTTCCGCATCCAGTACACGCTGAACACACCGCCGGCGATCACCGTCCAGCCGCTGAGCAAAACCGTCACCGTGGGCGAGCTCGCGGCCTTCTCGGTCAGCGCCTCGGGCACCCCGCCTCTCTCGTACCAGTGGCAACGCAACGGCGCGAACATTTCGGGCGCGACGTCGGCGAGCTACACGATCGCCTCCGCCCAGCTCGCCGACAACGCCGCTACGTTCCGCTGTCGGGTCACGAACGCCTATGGAAACGTGACGAGCAGCAGCGCGACGCTGTCGGTCACGGCGAACCTGGCGCCGGTGGCGGCGATCACGAGCCCGGGAAACGGGGCCACATATGCCGGGGGACAGACGATCTACTACTCGGGGACCGGAACCGACCCCGAAGAC
>JBKPSZ010000305.1:0-7942 GCA_046735265.1 Acidobacteriota bacterium
GGTCAGGGTCTCGAGCACGGTGGCGAGTGCCCAGACGTGCCCGAAGGGATCGACGAGCTGGCCGTAGCGGTCGCCGTAGAAGGCATTGCCGACGGCGATCTTCGGGCTCGCTCCCGCTTCGACGGCGCGGCGAAAGGCGCGATCCACGTCGTCCACGTAGAGCTCGAGGATGACCGTGGTTCCCCGGAGGGTCTCGGGCGAGCGCGTCTTCGTTCCGGTCTCGTACCGGGCATAGACCTCTTCGGGCATCCCCATGTTCTCTTCCGAGACGAGCACCCAGGAATCGGCGATCCGCAGTTGAGCGTGGAGGACGCGCGACTCCGGACCGACCGTCGAGCGATAGAGGACCTCGGCACCGAAGGCGCGGCGATAGAAATCGATCGCCTTCTCCAGGTTTCGCACGAGCAAGTGGGCGGCGATGCGACGCTCGTCCGGACGGGCGCCTCGAATGGCCATGGTGTCCTCCTCGGACGCGCCGGGGGGCCGGATCGACGCCCCGCGCACGGGAACGAAATCATATGGGTCCGGCACGCGCTCGGGCCGGGTCGAACGGAAAACGTCGCCCGTCAGTGGGGCGTTACCACCGGCGGCTGCGGCTGCGGGGAGATGATCGGAAAGCCGTTGGGCCCGATCGGCGGAGGCGGAGGGCTGCCGGGAAGGATCGGAAAGCCGTTCGGCCCCACGAGGGAAGGGGGCCCGGGCCTGGGGGGCACCGGCGGCGAAGGCACGTTGCATCCGAAGCACGGCCAGTAACCCCAGCCGTAGTACCCCGGGTAGCCTTCTTCGTAGTACGACGTCGTCGGCGCGTGCGCCGCCGCGGCGGGCGTCTCGTACCGGCCTTCGCCCGTCTCGCCCAGATGGACGACGTCGGGCGGGCGCGTGGCCACCTCCACCGTCGTCGTCGCGACACCGAGCACGTCCTCGGCGGGAACGCTCATGTACACGCCGTCCGGATACCGGTGAAAGAGATACAGCCGACCGCGTCGCACGGGGACGTCCGCGGCGAGGATGCGCGCGTTGCCCCGAAGCTCGATCTGACGGATGGTCTTTCCTTCGACCGGCCGCGCCGCGGCCAGAGCCAGGACCAGAACCGCCGCCGCGCGCATCCCTCCATGATAAGGCCGCCCGGGTGGGAGTACGATCGGGGGTCCACGGAGGACCCGCCATGGCGAAGCGAGAGAGCCCGACCCGGGCCCGCATGAGCGACGAATCGGTGTGCGCGAAGACGGGGAAGACCTGGGCCGAGTGGTTCTCCGTTCTCGATCGGGCGGGCGCCGCCGCGCTCAAACACGGCGAAATCGCCGCTTACCTCCGGGGTGAGCACCGCCTCGCAGACTGGTGGTGCCAGATGGTGACGGTCGTCTACGAGCAGGAGAGGGGCCTGCGGCAGAGGCATGAAAAGCCGTCCGGCTTCGAGATTGGCGTCTCCAAGACCATCTCGGCTCCCCTCTCGCGCCTTTTCCGGGCCTGGGAAGACCGGCGCATCCGGGACAAGTGGCTCGAAGACCCGGGATTCGTGATCCGGAAAGCGACTCCCGGCAAGTCGATGCGCATCACCTGGGTGGACGGCCGGTCCAACGTGGATGCGGGCTTCTACTCGAAAGGGGACGGAAAGAGCCAGATCTCGGTGCAACACGGCCACCTGGAGAGCGCGAGCGAAGCCGCTCGCTTCAAGACCTACTGGGCCGCGCAGCTCGGAAAATTGAAGGAGATGCTCGAAGGCTGACGCCGGCCCCGGGCGAGCGAGGAAACCGATGATCGAGAGGTCTTGGAGGCTTCGCGTCCGTCCGATTCTGCTCGCCCTCGCGTTCGGAGCGGCGGCCGCGGTGGCCCGGGCCCAGACGACGGTCTACGTCGTGCGCCACGCGGAAAAGGCCTCCGACACGAACGAGAAAGACGTGCCCCTGTCGGAGGAGGGGAAGAACCGTGCCGAGCGGCTCGCGGCGATTTTGAAAGACGCCGGGATCACGGCCATCTACTCGACGGATACGACCCGGACGCGCTCGACGGCCGAGCCGCTCGCGCGCGCCGGCGGTCGAACCGTCCGGATGTATTCGGACGTCGCAGCGCTGGCGGACCAGATCAAGGGGGAGCGGGAGGCGGTCGTTCTCGTCGTCGGACACAGCAACACGGTTCCCCAGATCATCGCGACGCTGGGTGTGCGCGCCCCGGTCGAAGTCGGGGATCGCGAATACGACAACCTCTTCGTCGTCGTGTCCCGGCCGATCGGCGAACCGGCCTTTCTCCACCTGCGCTACTGATCGGCGGCGGGCGCCTGCCCGCTCAGAGGCGGGTGTAGGTTCCGTCGAACAGGACGTTCCAGGTCTTGCCGTCGTCCCGCGAGGCCTCCCAGAGCTGGCGGACGCGGTTCGGATCTCCTCCGATGCGCTGCCACGAGATCCGGTGGCGCACCGTGCCTCCTTTCTGCGACGGGCGCGACCCCTCGAGCACCATCTTGCCGTCGTGGAAATCCCCCGCGAGCAGCAGCACCGATCCGTTGCTGTCCACCCAGCTCTGCCGCCACTTCCCGGCCGGAGCGTCGTAGATGTTCAGGCTCGTCCCCACCATCCCTCCGACGCCCTTCCAGTTCTCGCGGATCACGCACCCGCCGAGGATTGATTCGATCTGGTTGACGCCGGCGGCTTTTCCCTGCGGATCGGCCACGTTCCAGTTGCCGATCCAGAAGTCGAACTGACGGTATTCCGGCGCCGTGCAGGGCGCCGCCTTCGGAGTCGGAGGAGGCGTCGGGGGATCCGGGCTGCCCGACGCGTCGGCGGCCACGGCCGCGAAGAGAATCGGGGAACAGATCGCGAAGGCGACATGCGAAAGAAAGCGGCTCATTCCGGATCTCTCCTTTTCGAGCGACCGTAGAACTCCGGGCGACCCCGCGCTACCAGGATCTTGCTCGCCGAGGACGAACGCGGCGCCGGCGGGGACGAAAATCGAAGCCTTCGAAATTCGCCGCCGGATCGAACGGCCGACGCCGCGGCCGCGAGCTCAGCCCGCGATCGGCCGCACGAGAATCGTCCCACCGTATCGAAGGTGGGGACAGCCGCGGGCGACGGCGAGGGCGTCTTCGAATGAGCGCGCCGAAATCACGAAGAAGCCCCGGACCTCGTCCGCCGAAGGCGACGTCGCGTCGCCCGCTTCGGACGGCGAACGGAGGCGGGCGCCCCGATCCTCGAGCTTCTCGCCTTCGACGAAGCGACCGCCGCGCGCGAGGCCCCGCGCCCACTCGCGATACTCGGTGACCCGTCCCGCCTCCTCCGCGGGCCGCACGGCGATCGGCTCCGACCCTCGAAGCAGGAGTAGCGCGAAGCGGGGCGAAGAGGGCGCCGGAGCGCGCCGGGCCGCGGAGCGGCCGGCCGCATAGCCAGCGAGAACGAGGAGAATCCCCGCCGCGACGGCTCCGAGCGCGAGCCATCCCCGCCGGTCGCTCGATGGGCGAAGGAGCCCGCGACGCCGCAGGGCATGGACGATGCGGTCCTCGACCTGCCGGGGCGGGCTCTCCTCGCGGGACAGCGCGTCGAGCGCCTTTCGCTCGGCGTCGCTCCAGTCTTGGTCGTGCTCGTTCATGGCGTCGCCTCCTTTCCCGTTCGACCGGCGGAGCCGGAGAGCCGGCGCCGCAGAAGAGCGCGCGCCCGCGAGAGCTGACTCTTCGACGTGCCGGGAGAGATCCCGAGGAGGGCGCCGATCTCCTCGTGCGTGTAGCCCTCCACGTCGTGCAGGAGCAGAACCTCGCGATATCCCCCGGGCAGATCGCGCAAGGCCCGTTCGAGGTCGAGCCGCGCCTCTCCCGCGCCGTCGCTCGACCCGGGGAGCGCCGCCATGGAGTCTTCCGGAAGCGGCGCCTCGATCGGGCCCCGCGCCCGAAACGCCTCGCGCCGCGCGTTCGAGGCGATTCCATGGAGCCAGGTCGCGAGCTTCGACTCCCAGCGAAACGAGCCGAGACGCTCGGCCGCGCGGATCCAGGTCTCCTGGAGAAGCTCCTCGGCTTCGGCGCGGCGTCCCCCCGACAGCCGCAGGAGGAAGAGGAAGAGCCTCAGCGCATGCGCGGCGTAGAGTCGCCGAAATGCGGCTTCGTCCCGCCGCGACAGAAAATCCGCGACGAGCGCCCGGTCGCCGGCCTCGTCGGCAGGCGAGACGCCCCCGGAAGCTGCCCCGATCGTCACGGCTCTCGCGTCAGGCGGATCTCCTCCAGCCAGCGTTCCTTTCCCTCCTGATACCAGGTCCAACGCGTGATCACGTGATTGTCGTCCTCGAAGCGGAAGACGGCCTTGTCCATGTGTCCCTTCTCGCGGGACGGGAGGTTGCCGCCATCCACGAACGTGAAAGTCACGGAACGGCCGGTGTCCTCGACGGCCGTCGCTTCGAGGCGGGGCTGGTTGCCGGCGACGCAGTAGTGCGTCAGGCGGAGCCGTTCGCCGTCCATCGCGAAGACCGTCAGCATCGTTTCGCCCGGATGGGCGTCGAAGGAGCTTTCGACCACGGCTGATCCGCCGGCGATTGTCCGAAAGCGGACCTCTTCCTTCCACCCCTTGGTGCTCTCCCCTTTCCACGTCCCCTCGAGCTTCCGAAAACGCTCGAAGGCCTCCCGTGCGGCGGACGGCGACGGGTTGGGGCCCTCCGCCGCGAGCGGAAGGGCGGCCGCCAGCAGAACGATCGTCGCGACGAGGGTCCGGGGGGTGCGCATGTTCTCCTCCCGCGGGCGGACGTCCGCCCGACTGACCCTGAGTGCGGTTTCGAGACAAGAGGGTTGCGCGCCGGGACGCGCGGCCGGATCAGTACGTGAAGGCCCAGAGCAACGCGAGAGCGAGAGCGGCGAGATAGACGCCCGCCGCGACGACGAGCCATCGGGGCTGGCCGAAGAGGCGCCGGGTGGCCCTTTCGGGCTCCGCCTCGAGCGGCTCCTGCGGATTTTTGCGGCGCTCGGGACCTGAGTATTCGCTCTGTTTCCGGGGATCCCGCCGGTCCCGCTTCCTTTCGGGGACGGTTTTCAGGAACGCGCCGCGGGAGCGGCGGACGACGCCCGTGCTCGCATCGCCCAGCGGGTCGGTTGGAAGCTTCGAAGTCATCTCTTAAGGGTCTTCCGACGGGTCTTTGAGAAAAATTGTACACGACGGGCGCGGCGCCCCGCCGGCGCTCACGGCGCGGGCAGAGGAAGCTCGCCGAGCTTCGCGCGGAGCGAGTCGATCTGGCTCTGGGAGCGCTGCCCGGGCGGCAGGGCCTGCGCCTCCCGAACCGCCTCCTCCATCGCGATGCGCGCGGACGCGGCGTCTCCTTTCTCGGCATAGATCCGGGAGCGGGCGACGAGCAGCGTGACCAGTCTGGGGCCGTAAGCCCTCGCGAGCGCGTCGTCCGAGGCGTGCAGCGCCTTCTCGTAGTCCTTCATCGCCTCGTAAGCGAGGGCCAGGCGCGAGGGGGGGTTGTAGTCGTCTGGGAAATCCTCCTCGGACGCCTCGAGCATCGGAATCGCGCGCTGCGGCTCGTTGAGTTCGAGGTAGACGGTCAGCCGGTGCGAATCGAAGACGGTGCGCTCGCCGGGGGTGCGGGCGCGGCCGGCCTGCGCCTCGAGGAACGCGGCCCAGTCCTGAAGGACCGTGCGGCGTCCGGCCGCGTCCTTCGCGGCCTCGCGCTCGTCGGCGAGGGTCCCGTAGAGAGAAGAGACGTCGTCGGCCGCGATGTCGGGCCGCGGGCGCGAGAGGACCCGGCGGGTGTCTGCCGCGAGGTCCGCGACGAGGCCGGTCCGCGCGGGATCTTCCGGCGGCATTTGCAGTGCGCATTCGAGCCCGAGTCCCGCGACGTTCGCGGCCGAAGGCGTATCGGCGAGCGAAGGGAAGGCGTCGCGCGCCGTGGCGGCGCAGCCCACCCAGTCCTTCTGTTTCTTCACAGCGAAGAGGAGCGACTCGACCGCGCGGGAACGGGACTTCCACCCCTTCGGCGCCTTTTCGAGAGCCTGCCGGTAGGAGGCGGACGCCTCGGCATTGCGCTTCTGGCCGTAGAGGCGGTCGGCCTCCGCGAGGATCCCGTCCACCCCCTTCTCGCTCCCGTGCACCGCGCGGCGCCCGTCGTCGAAGAGCTGAAAGAGTTGCGGGACGGTGGCGGCGCCGACCCAACGCAGCGCGGCCGTCTCCGTCGTCGGATCGACGACGAAGAAGGAGGGCCAGACCTCGACCGGATATTTCTCGAGGACCGCGGCGTTCGATTTCTTCTCCGTGTCGATCGAGAGCCAGACGAACTGGTCGGCGCGCTTCTTGAGCGCCGGATCGGTGAAGACGAATGCGCGCATCGAGCGGCACGTGTGGCACCACGGCGCCCAGGCCTCGAGGAAGATCGGCCGGCTCCGGGTCTTCGCTTGGGTCAACGCCCGGGCGTAGTCGTCCTCGATGAAGGGAAGAACCGCCGGCCGGGAGGGAGCGTTGTCCGCGGCGCCGGCCGAACCCGCCATCGCGAGGAGCAGGAAGAATCGGACGATCCGGAAATCGGACGATCGGGAAATCGGACGCAGCCGCCTCCGATGACCCGACGATCCGATGACTCGATGAATCGATTCCGTCATGGCACCGCGGTCGCGAGCGTGTCGTGGTGCTCGCGGATCAGAGTGCGCAGGTACGGGCCGATCGCCTTGACCCCCTCGAAGCCCGCCCCCTTCGCGGCGGTCTCTTGCGCCGACTCGGGGATGTCGGCGCTCTCGGCGTAGTGCTTCAAGTCGCGGTAGCCGCCGACAGTGAAGAGATCCCAGGCCGCCCCCGCGTCTCTCGTGAAGATCAGGTTGGTCGGGCGGCTCAACGCCTTCGAATAGGCGTTCTCCATCTCGCGCTGGCGAAGCAAGTCGTCCTGGCGACCCGGAAGCGCGACGAACATCTCGATGTGGAAGAAGCCCGCTCCGGCCAGCCGCTCCCGGGCCTCGGAAGCGGAGGGACCTCGAACGACGACGTCCTCCTGCCACGCGATTGCGTCGCGGGCGCGCGCGAGCTCGGCGGCCGCCTTTTTCCGCCACCGGTCGCGCCGCGCGACCCGTTCCTCCGCGAAGTATTCACGCAGACTCTTGACCGGCTGCAGCCGGAGGAGGTCCCACTTGTCTCCCTGGCTGTGGCGCATCAGCCAGGGCGTCTCGTCGCCCCGCTCCGCGGCGGCAGCGCGGAACCCCTTTTCGAGGTCGATGAGCTCGAGCAGGCGCCCCGGAGCCGCCTGGATGAGCGTCGCGACCCAGACGGTCTCCTCCGCCGCGGGCGCGGGCGTCGCCGCGGCCGGCGAAAGCGCGAGGAGGAGCGCGAGCAATGACATGGAAGCGCGTCTCGGCCGCCTCATCCTATCGTCGCGCGGGGGAATTCATGCGAAGACGCCGGCTTTCGACGCTCGTCTCTCTTCTGCTTCTCGTTTTTCTCGCCCGCGGCGATCGCGCCGCGGCGACCGAGGCGAAGGATGCTCCCGCGCCGTGCGGCGACGTCGTCTACGCGAAGCTCGACTTCTGGGTCGGGCGGTGGGAGGTCTTCGATCCGAAGGGAGAAAAGCAGGGGGACAACCGGATCGAGAAGACGCTCTCGGGCTGCGCGATTCTGGAGCACTGGCGCGACGTCGGCGGAAGCGAAGGCAAGAGCCTCTTCTACTACCGGCGCGCCGAGAAGAAGTGGAAGCAGGTCTGGGTCACCGACTCCGGTGGCGTCAAGGAGAAAGCGGAGCTTCTCGACTATCCGGGGCCGGGACTTCGCTTCCAGGGAAAGATCCCGCTTCCTTCGGGGGAAGCGCTGGATGACCGGACGACGCTCACCGCTCTGCCCGACGGCCGGGTCCGCCAGCTCATCGAGCAGTCCCGCGACGGAGGAAAGTCCTGGTCCGCCTGGGAGGGAATCTACGTCCGCGTGAAATGAGGCTCAGCGCCCGCTAACGTTTTTCGAGCTCGTCGTCCCCGTCACCCTTGCCGTCGCCGGAAGCGTCGCGC
>JBKPSZ010000306.1:0-7643 GCA_046735265.1 Acidobacteriota bacterium
GCTACACCCTGTCCAAAGATTTCCCGGTCGCCGGATGCCCGCCCCAAGCCTCGTCCGCCGGCGCCTACGACGCATTTCTCGCCCGCATCGACCCGGCGCTCTCGGGGGCCGCCTCGCTCACGTCTTCCGGGTACTTCGGAGGATCGTCCACCGACACCGGTTTCGACGTCGCACGAGACGGGCTCTGGAACCTTTTCCTGACGGGCCAGACGTTCTCTTTCGACCTCCCGACGGAGAATGCCTTTGCGGCGAGCCATGTCGCCAATTCCGACGCCTTCCTGACCCGCCTGACCGTGCTCGACTGCGCCGCCTCCCACTTCTTCACGGTCGCGCCGTGCCGCGTCCTGGACACGCGCGCCGCGGCGGGGCCCGCCCTCGCAGCCGGAACCTCGAGATCCTTCGAGATCGCCGGCGCCTGCGGCGTTCCCGCGACCGCCCGCGCGATATCCGCGAACGTCACAGTCACGCAGCCGACGGCGATGGGCGACCTGCGCCTCTACCCGGCCGGAACGCCCCGGCCCCCGGTGTCCACGATCAACTACCGGTCCGGCCAGACGCGTGCCAACAACTTCGCGCTTTCGCTCGGCTCGGCCGGCGACCTGGCGGTCCGCTGCGATCAGGCCTCGGGAACCGTCCACCTGATCCTCGACGTCTTCGGCTATTTCGAGTAGCCGGTACGGCCCGCGTTCTGCCCGTTCGGTGTACACTTCTGCTCCCGGTTGTCGAAGGAGGGTCCAACGAGCTCGCATCCATCCCCTGGGAAGGGTACGAAGTCGCGGGGCTCGATTCTCCCCGCTCTTCAATGGAACCTCGCCTGGGTCGCGCTGGTGGGAATGACGGCCTACATCGCGGTTCCATCTCGCCGCACCGGGTCCGGCTCGACGGCCGCGCCGTCCCGCGCGTTCGCTTCCGAGCCCTCGAGAACGCTCGCGACCTGCACGCCGGTCCTGACGGAGAACTTCGACAACATCGCGACGCTGGGGCCCGCCGGTTGGGCGATCTTCCAGAACAGTCAACCCCTCGGCGCGACGGGCTGGTTCCAGGGGGACTCGTCGGTCTTTCCATCCCAGGCCGGAGCGCCCAATGCCTATATCAGCGCGGATTTCGACAACACCGTGGGCCCGGGCGGCACGATCAGCAACTGGCTGATCACCCCCGTTCTCACCCTGCACAACGGCGACGTGCTCTCGTTCTATACGCGCACCGTCACGGTGCCGGAGTTCCCCGATCGTCTCGAAGTGCGCATGAGCACGAACGGCGCAAGCATCGACGTGGGCACGACCGCCACGTCCGTCGGCGACTTCACGACGGTTCTCCTGACGATCAATCCGACGCTCAGCACGGCGCCCTATCCCACGGGCTATCCCAACGACTGGACCCTGATCGAGGCGACGGTGAATGGCCTTGGCGGGGCCACCGCCGGTCGGCTCGCGTTCCGCTATTTCGTGACGGACGCCGGTGACGGCTCTCCCAACTCCGACACCATCGGCATCGATTCCGTCATCTACGGCACGAACTGCACCGCCTCGGGCGCCTATAACACCGTTGCGCCGTGCCGCGTAATCGACACGCGCGCCGCGGACGCACCCGCGCTCGCCGGCGGAACCGACCGCACGTTCACGATCGTCGGCAAGTGCGGCGTTCCCGCAGCCGCGAAGGCCGTTTCCATCAACGTGACCGTCACGTCGCCCACGGCCAACGGCGACCTGCGCCTGTACCAGACGACGCTGCCGCTCGTTTCCACGATCAACTTCGCCGCGGGACAGACGCGCGCCAACAACGCGATCACGGCATTGAACGGCGCCGGACAGTTCATCGTTCGAACCGCCATGCCGACCGGGAAGTCCGTCCACTTCATCGTGGACGTCAACGGCTACTTCCAGTAGCGCGAACGCCCCCGGCTTCCTCGGCCGGACCTCAGCGCCCCCCGCGACGGCCGGCGTAGGATCGCAATCAACTATCGGACGCATCGGACCCGGTCCAAAAACGCGCCGACTCGATTCGCCCATATTTGGGCGACTTCTACGTGTATTGCGATCAGGCCTCGGGAACCGTCGACCTGATCGTCGACGCAACCGGATACTTTCAGTAGATCTCCCCTCTTGACACGGCCTCCTGGCCGCGGTAATAGTTAACCGAATGGTTAACTATTCAGCCGCCCTCGACGCCACCTTCTCGGCACTGTCCGACCCGACCCGCCGCGCGATCCTGGCCCGGCTGGCGGACTTCCCCGGCGCCTCCGTCACCGCGCTCGCCCGTCCCTTCCGCATGTCGAAGCCGGCAATCTCGAGGCACCTCCGAATCCTCGAGAGCGCGGGGCTCCTCGCCCGGCGCAAGCGGGGACGCGTGCATCATCTGCGGCTCGTCCCGGCGCCTCTCGAGTCGGCCGAACAGTGGCTCGACCGCTACCGCCGGTTCTGGGAAGAAAAGCTCGACGCCCTCGACCGCTATCTCCGCGAAACGACAGAGGAGGAAACCCCATGGCCACCGCAACGTCCCAAGCTCCGACGGCGCTCCGCATCACGCGCACGTTCCCGGTCCCGCGAGAAAGGGTCTTCCAGGCCTGGACCGAGCCGCAGGCGCTAGCGCGGTGGTTCGCGCCGACCGGCGACTACCGGACGACGATCTTCGAGCTCGACCTGCGTCCGGGAGGACGCTACCGGATCGAGATGCTCCAGGGGGAGAAGCCCCACGAGGTCGCCGGCCGGTACGTCGAGATCCGCCCGCCCGAGCGGCTCGTCTTCACCTGGAAATGGGAGAACGAACCGGCGCACGTCGAGGAGACGATCGTGACGCTCGACTTCTTCGATCGCGGCGGCTCGACCGAGCTCGTGCTGACGCACGACCGCTTCGAGAACCCGGCCTCCCGGGACGAGCACGACAAGGGCTGGGCCGGCTGCCTCGGGCGCCTCGCCGACTTCCTGGGAGAGCGCTCATGAACGACATCCTGCATCGCATCTGACCGCCGTTTCGAAAAGAGGAGGAAACGATGAAGCTCACCGCGAAACTCGTTCTCGTCTGCGCTCTCGCTACGATCGTCCTCGCCGCACCTTCCTCCGCCGCCGGTGGCGGGAACGCCGGCTGGGAAAGGATGAAATCGCTCGTCGGGGACTGGGAAGGCAGCTACAGCGGCTCGATGGGCAAGGCTCCGGTCGCGATCTCCTACCGGCTCGTCTCGAACGGGACGACGCTGATGGAGACGATGAAGATGAGCATGCACGGCGAGACCGACATGGTCACGATGTATGCCTCGGACGGCGACCGCGTGGTCGCGACGCACTACTGCTCGGAAGGGAATCAGCCGAGGATGCGCGCCGCGGTCCCGGCCGGCGAAGTCGGAAAGCTCGACTTCCGGTTCGTGGACGCCACGAACCTTCCCAGCCCCGACGCGATGCACATGGATCGCCTCGTCGTGACCTTCCGGGACGACAACCACTTCACGCAGGAGTGGACGTCGCGGGACAAGGGAAAGGACGACACCGGCGTCTTCGAGTACGCCCGGAAGAAGTAGCGATCGCTACCCTCTCCCCTTCCGCGCCGGAGGGGGAGAGGGTTTCTCTTTTTCGAAGCGCTCGATCCGCTTCTTGACCTCGTCCATCAGATCGTTCGGGATCGGCACGGACAGGTTGTACTGCGCGATTTTCCAGGCGCTGCCCCGGCGGAGGAGCACGCCCGAGCCGCGGCAGGGACCGAGATTCGGCGTTGCGAGCGCCTCGTCGAACCACGCGACGGAGCCGTCCGGCGAAAAGGAAACGTGGCGGTCCGAGGGACGGAATCTCCACGCCTTCCCCTTCGCGAAGTAGGGATGGGCGAATCGGCGGAACTCCTCGATCGTCCAACGCTCCGTGCCGTCCGTCCCGAGAAAGACCCCTTCCTCGGCGAAGTGGCCGAAGTAGCGCGATTCATCGGCCGCGGCCGCAGCGGCGTGCCAGTCTTCGAGAACCGCAGAGACGGCGGCGACCGGGTCCTCCGCCGGCGAAGATAGAACGGCCGCGATCGAGAACATCAGCCACGGGATCATTCGGACCTCCTCGCGTGCGACTCGGATCCAGGACGTCGCGCGGCCCGGTCTCTCGGCCGGGTCTCGGTCGCCTACGAAGCCTCGAGAGCCTCGCCGGCGAGCGCCGCCCCCTCCCTCTGCGCGGCGCGATGCTCGGCGAGGTAGGCGTCGGCGCGCATCATGCGCTGCGTGCGGCGGAGAACGCGCGTCAGGTACGGCACCTGTGCCAACCGGATCTGCCGCATCCAGTCGAGCCAGCTCTTGTCGCCCGCCGTGTTCAGGATCGACCGCCGCCACGTCTCGGCGTAGAGCTCGAAGAATCGCTTCGCGCCGAGGCGCGGCTCCCTGAGCACGTGGTGCATGTCGTACTTGAACCAGGGCTGTCCTTCGAGCGTCGGCGCGAGCTTCTGGAAGAGCTCGGTGCCCGGCAGCGGCGTCAGGATCGTGTAGCCGGCCCGCTCGAAGTGGTGGGTCTTGACGAAACCCCAGAGCTCGCGGAACTGCCACTCGTCCCAATCCGGATCCACCAGGAAGTTTCCGGTGACGCCATAGCCGAGCTCCCGCGAGATCCGGGCGGCCTCGATCGAAGCGTGCACCCCGGCGTCCTTCACGACGTGCGCGAGCCCCTCGTCGGACGCGGCCTCGAGGCCGAAGAAGATGTCGAAATCCTTCGCGATCGGACGCCAGGCCTCGAGCAGATCCGGATGCCGGCAGACGAGATCCGTCCGGGTCTGCACGAGGATCCACCTCTTGCGCACTCCCCGCTTCCGGAGGGCTTCGGCGAGCTCGAGGCTCCGCGCCGGGTGGTTCCAGAAGAGGTCGTCCACCACGAAGACGCTGTCGCCGGACTCCGCGAAGTCCTCGACGACCGCGCCGACCGATCTTTCGCGGAAGGAGCGGCCGTAGAGCTGCCAGACCGAACAGAAGTTGCAGCGGAACGGACAGCCGCGCGCCGTCTCGATCAGCCAGACAGGCTTGAAGAGGAGGCAGTGGTATCGATTGCGGTAGCGCGCGACGAGGTCGCGCGCGGGGCGTGGGACATGATCGAGGCCGGTGCGCTCCGGCAGCGGCGGTGTCGAGATCCAGCCTTCGGGCGTGCGCAGTCTCAGCGCCGGAACGGAATCGAGCGGACGGCCCGACTCGATCGCCGCGACGAGCGCCGGGACGACTTCCTCTCCGTCGTCCGTACAGATCGCGTCCACGTCGTCCCGCTCGAGCGGACCCGAGAAGGCGGCGGCGGCGTGTCCTCCGATCAGGACGAAGGACTCCGGAGAGAACCGCCGCACCTGCCGCGCCGCTTCGAGCAGCCGGTCGTATTCGAGCGCGTGCATGCCGGAGATGCCGACGACCCGCGGGCGCGTACTGCGGAGCCAGGATCGGAGGCTTCCACGGAAGCGCAGGTCGGCGATCGTCGGCTCGTGGCCGTCGCGGCGCAGGGCCGCGCCGATGTACTCGAGTCCCAGCGGCTCCACGCGGAAGAAGGGCCCGAGCCCGAACCGCTCGTTGCCCGGATCGGGCCGGACGAGGAGCACGCGCATCCGAATGTGAATTGTATAGTCCCGACGAGGATGTCGGAAAGGCAGGCCGTGCGCGCGCGCACTAAGTGGGTCAGCCACGGCCTCTCGAACCGGATCGTCTACGGCGGGCTCCACTACGGAGCGCGCTGGCTGCCGATGCCGGTTCTGAACGCCATCAATCTCTCGGGCAACTCGCTCGCGGTCGCGTTTCTGACGAAGACGAAGGCGGGACTGCGCGACAACTTCGAAAAAGCGCTCGGGGTGTCGCCGCTAGAGGCCGAGCGCCTCGCCCGCCGGCTCTTCTTCGAATACGGCCGGCACACGATCGACACCTGGCGACTCCGCGGAGCCGCGTTCACGCCCCGAATCGACACCCTCGCGGCCGATGCCCGCGTCCTCACGACGGCGCGGCGCGGCGGACGCGGCTTTCTCCTCGTCACCGGCCACATCGGAAACTGGGAGATGGGCGCCGTCACGCTGCGCAACCACGATCTGACGCCGGCCGTCGTGGGGCAGCCCGAGCTCTCCCCGCGAGTGCAGGAGATGCGCCAGCAGCTGCGGGAGCGCGCCGGCGTCGAATCGATCGACATCGGAACCTCGATGGCGACGGCGTTCAAGGTGCGCGGCGCCGTCGATCGGGGGCGGGCCGTCGCGTTGCTCGTCGACCGCGCGTATCCGGAGGACCGCGTCCTCGTCCCCTTCTTCGGTCGCCCGACTCCGTTTCTGCGTTCCCCCGCGCTCCTCGCCCGCTTCTGCTCCTGCCCGATCCTGCCCGGCTTCTTCCTGCGGCGTCCGGAGGGCGCGTACTTCAACGTCTGGGGCGACCTCCTCGACGCGGACCCGGCGCTTTCGCCCGAAGAGGACGCGGTCCGATTGATGAGCCGGGTCGCGGCCGACCTCGAGCGCGTCGTGCGCGATCATCCGACGCAGTGGTTCAACTTCTATCGGTTCTGGGGGCCACCGGGGCGGGACGGCCGCGACGACGGCGCGCCGATGTAGGATCACGGCGCAATCACCAAGAAAAAGAGAGGTGCGAGATGGAGCATCTCACGCGGATCCGAAGCTACGCGATCTCCCTGGCGATCCCCCTCTTCGCGGCGATCGGCGCGGCGGCGTCGCCCCGCGACGACCGGCCGGCGCCGCCCGTTCGTCTCCACCCGATCGCGAGCGCGGCCGCCGCCGGGCAGCCCTTGGTCGCCTCTTCCCCGCGAGCCGTCTCGGATCTGCCGCAGCGGCTCCGCGCGGCTTTCTCCGCGACGCGCGCTCCCGGCGAGCCGGTTCCCCATCCCGCTTCGGCCGCCGCTTCCAGAAAGGCCGAGCCGCTCGCGGAGCGGATCGGGCGCGACGTCACATTGACTCGGCGGCCCGGTTCCGCGACCGCGGCTCAGATCCGGGGGGAGCGCCTCCAGGCACGCGTCGCCGAGTCGGAAACCGGCGACGCCGACCTTGCCACGGCTCGCACCTTTCTCCGCTCCAACCGCCGCATCCTCGCTCTCGAGGATCCGGACCGCGAGCTCGTCGTCCGGCAGCGGCTCGCCGACGAGCTCGGCACGCGGCACTTGAAGTTCGAGCAGCGCTGGCGCGGCCTTCCCGTCTTCGGTTCGGAGCTCATCGTGCACCTCGACCGCCAGGGAGACGTCTATCTCTTGGACGGCGCGTACGCCGCCACGCCGAAGCTCGCGTCGGCCCGCCCGATCCTGACTCCGGCGGACGCCGTGGCGCGCGCGGCCGCGACCGCGCGGCCCGGAGCGACGGCGGGAACGCCGGAGCTCGTCGTCTACCACGGGAAGCGCGGTGCCCGGCTCGCCTGGAAGACGCCGGTCCGATCCTCGATCGCCGAGGCGAGCTTCGTCTTCGTCGACGCGATCCAAGGCGCGGTGCTGGCCTCGATCTCCCGGGTCATGCCCGAGAACGTCGTCGGCTCCGGGCGCGACTTGAACGGCCAGACCGTGCCGCTGAACGTCTGGAACGGCGGCGGGACTTACACCCTCGTCGACACGACCAAGTTCATGTACGACCCGACTTCGCAGCCGCCGACGCTCCAGAACACGCGTGGGGCGATCTTCGTCTTCGACGCGCGCAACCAGCCGCCGACCGGCAACGTGTCGACGGTCCCGGACGTCTTC
>JBKPSZ010000307.1:0-4115 GCA_046735265.1 Acidobacteriota bacterium
GCTATCTCTTCGCGGGGATTCTGTTCCTGCTGTTCGGACGGCGGGGCCTGCTCCCCGCGGCCGCGGTCCTGCTCCTTCTCTACTGGACGCTCCTGACGCTCGTGCCGGTGCCGGGCTACGGCGCGGGAAGGCTCGACGTCGAAGGAAACCTCGCGGCTTACGTCGACCGAATCGTACTCGGGGCGCACACGTGGAAGCCGGGATGGGATCCGGAGGGTCCGCTCTCGACTCTTCCCGCGATCGCATCGACGCTCTTCGGCGCGGCGGCGGGCGAGCGGCTCCGGAGCGGGGCGCCGACGGCTCGGAAGCTCGCCACGCTCGCCGCGGCCGGAGCGATCGCGACGACGCTCGGGGCGCTCTGGGGAACGGTCTTCCCCATCAACAAGAGTCTCTGGACCTCTTCCTATGCTGTCTTCATGGCGGGTCTCGCCGCCCTGGTGCTGGCGCTCTGCCTCTGGATCGTGGACGTCCGCGGCTGGAAGAGGTGGGCCGCGCCCTTCCGCTGGCTCGGAACGAACGCGCTCGCGATCTTCACGCTCTCGCTCCTCGCGACGCTGCTTCTCCTGGCCGTGAAGGTGCCCGGCGGTGAAGGGAAGCCCCGTTCCCTGTACGCCGCGATCTACCGGACGGTGTTCGATCGCTTCGCGGACCCGCGCCTCGGGTCGCTTCTCTTCGCGCTGGCGTTCCTGGCGGTATTCGTCGGGACCGCGGGAGCTCTCTACAGGAAACGGATCTTCCTCAAGATCTGATCCCGTGAGGCTGCGAGCGCTCCCCCCTCTCCCGAAAGGGAAAAGGGGGGGAGACACGCGCGGACCCCGAACGCAAGAAGCGAGAAGCTACTGATCCCTCTCTCGCGGCGCCGGCTTGAAGATCGAGAAGATGGCCCCCTGGGGGTCCTTCAAAGCGGCGAATCTCCCGACCGCCGGGATGTCCTGAGGCCCCATCATGACGCTGCCGCCGAGAGACTTCGCCTTCGCGGCGGACGCATCCACGTCCGTGACCATCCAGTACACCGACCAGTTCGACGGCATGTTCCCCATCTCCGGCGTGATCCCCATCAAGCCGCCGATCGGCTCCTCGCCGCGCCAGATCTCGGTGTACTTCGGGTCATTGGCGGACGGCTTCATCGTCCAGCCGAAGAGGTCGGAATAGAACTTCCTGGCCTTCTCCGCGTCGCGCGTCAGGAGCTCCATCCAGCAGAACGCGCCGCTCTCGTTGACCTTCTGCGCGCCGATGTGCTCACGGGGCTCCCAGATCGCGAGCGTGCCCCCCGACGGGTCCTGCACGACCGCCATGCGGCCGTAGCTCATGACGTCGAAGGGCTCCATCAGGAGCTTCCCGCCGAGCGACTTCGCCTTCTGCGCCGCGTCGTCCGCCTTCGCGACCGTGACGTACGGGAGCCAGTTGGGCGGCACCCCCTGCTGCCGCTGCTCCGGACGCATCGGGTAGAGCGCGCCGACGTCCTTCCCCGAGATCTGGAGCCGCGTGTAGATGTCGTCGGGTCCCGATCCGAACGGGCTCTCGTCGACGCCCCAGCCGAACAAAGACGTGTAGAACTTCTTCGCGGCGGCGGCGTCGGTCGTCGCGAGCTCCGCCCAGGAGAACGTGCCGGGATTGTGACTCGTGACTTCGGCCATGGAAAATACCTCCGATCCGAGCCTATCAAGCGGCTCGCAGAGAGGGATTACGCCAAAGGGAAATTTCCTTGAGAGCGGGATGAAGCGTTCGCGAGCGGGGGCGGAACGCGGCGGACCCGGTCTCGGTCAGAGCTTCCGATAGATCTCTCCCCCGTCGCGAAGGAACTCCTCCGACTTCTCCCGCATCCCCTTCTCCAACGCCACGTCCTCGGCCACACCGAGCGTCGCCGCGAAGTCCCGCACTTCCTGCGTGATCTTCATCGAGCAGAAGTGCGGCCCGCACATCGAGCAGAAGTGGGCGACCTTGGCGCCCTCCGCCGGGAGGGTCTCGTCGTGAAACTCGCGGGCGGTCTCGGGGTCGAGCGCCAGGTGGAACTGGTCTTCCCATCGGAACTCGAACCGCGCCTTCGAGAGCGTGTCGTCCCAGAGACGCGCCCCCGGATGTCCCTTGGCGAGATCCGCGGCGTGCGCCGCGATCTTGTAGGCGATGACGCCGTCCTTCACGTCTTTCTTGTCGGGGAGCCCCAGGTGCTCCTTGGGCGTCACGTAGCAGAGCATCGCTGTGCCGAACCAGCCGATCATCGCCGCGCCGATCGCGGAGGTGATGTGGTCGTATCCCGGCGCGATGTCGGTCACGAGGGGCCCGAGCGTGTAGAACGGCGCCTCGTGGCAGATCGCGAGCTCCTTCTCGACGTTCTCCCGGACGAGGTGCATCGGGATGTGACCGGGGCCCTCGATCATGACCTGGCAGTCGTGCGACCACGCTTTCGTCGTCAGCTCGCCGAGCGTCTCGAGCTCGGCGAACTGCGCCGCGTCGTTGGCGTCGGCCGTGGAGCCCGGCCGCAGCCCGTCGCCCAGCGAAAAGGAGACGTCGTAGGTCTTCAGGATCTCGCAGATTTCGTCGAAGCGAGTGTAAAGGAAACTTTCCATATGGTGGGCGAGGCACCATTTCGCCAGGATCGAGCCGCCGCGCGACACGATTCCGGTGACGCGATTCGCGGTCAACGGCACATACGCGAGACGCACCCCCGCGTGGATCGTGAAGTAGTCGACGCCCTGCTCCGCCTGCTCGATCAGGGTCTGCCGATAGATCTCCCAGGTGAGCTCCTCGGCCTTGCCTCCGACTTTCTCGAGCGCCTGGTAGATCGGGACCGTGCCGATCGGGACCGGAGAATTCCGGAGGATCCACTCGCGCGTCTCGTGAATGTTTCGCCCGGTCGAGAGATCCATGACCGTGTCCGCGCCCCATCGCGTCGCCCAGGTCATCTTCTCGACCTCCTCCTCGATGGAGGACCCGACGGCCGAGTTGCCGATGTTGGCGTTGATCTTCACGAGGAAGTTGCGGCCGATGACCATCGGCTCGGTTTCCGGATGATTGATGTTGGCGGGCAGAATCGCGCGCCCGCGGGCGATCTCGCTTCGGACCTTCTCCGGCTCGCAGGATTCGCGGATCGCCACGAACTCCATCTCGGGAGTGACGATTCCGCGCCGGGCGTAGTGCATCTGCGTGACCGGTCCGCGGCCGCGCCGCACGCGGCGAGGCGCGGCCATCGCGAGCCGCGGCTCGCTCGCGCGGGAAGGCTCGGTCTCGTCGTAGGGCCCGCGGTCCACGATCCAGGAGTCGCGCAGCGCCGGCAGACCTCGCTCGAGGTCGATCTCGACCTCGGGGTCCGTGTAGGGACCCGAGGTGTCGTACACGCGGAGAGGGGGATTCAACTCCGTCTCGCCGCGCATCCCGCGCGTCGGATGGAGCGTAATCTCTCGCGCGGGGACGCGCATCCCGCCCGGTCCCCCGACGTACACCTTGTGGGAGCCGGGCAGAGGCTCGCGGTTGGCGACACGATTGGAGGGGAGAGAATCTCGACGAAGGCTCATATCGACCTCCCTACGGCGGCATTACCCGCATCAGGTTCGCGGGGTCTCCGCGCGAGCCGTCGGGCTCGCGAGGACTCTCAGCCTTCCGCTTCGCGCGCGCCGCGCGCTGCCCGGAGTGGGCTCCCCCGTGTGACGACCCAAGTCTACTCCCGCCGGGCGGCGGACTAGAATCGAGCAGGCAGTCCCCATGACTCTCCGCATCCGAAAGAAGAGCTCGGAAACCGTCGAGACCCCGGTAGCCGGGAAGGCCGCTCCGACGACCGGAGCCCTGCGCCCCGATCTCGTCGCGGCCGGTGCGCGGCGACTGGCCATCATCGCCCTGATCGCGGCGGGATGCACCGTTCTCTTCGCCATCGTCGATCGGATTGTCGTGCCGCTCGATCCCCGATCGCCGGTGGCGGTGCTCTGGCTGATGTCGGTGCTCGGGAGCGTCGGGCTCTCCCTCTCCGTCGCGTGGATCGCCCAGCGCGAGATGCTGTCGCCCGAGAAGCTCCTCGACCTGGGGCTCCTCTTCGAAGTCGTCGAGGCGCTCTTCCTGGGCATTTTGTTCCACTCGGAATCGCTGAGGCCCGAGGTCCAGCCGCGCGGCTGGAGCGCGGTCGC
>JBKPSZ010000308.1:0-14456 GCA_046735265.1 Acidobacteriota bacterium
CCCCAACATCGCGTGCGCCCGCACCGGCGTTGCGGGCGGCCGCAAGGGCCGGCCCTACATTGGCCGTGGCGAATGTAGCGGCGTGCCCAATGTAGGGGCGGGGCTCGTCCCCGCCCGCGGTGAATCGCCCAGGGTCATCCCGAGGAGTCCGCGACGAGGGATCCCGGGCTTGTTCGCCACGGTTGCCGCGTCCCGGCCATGAATCTGCCGAGTTCGGGATCCCTCGCTTCGCTCGGGATGACCAGGAGGTCACTCCGCCCGCAACGCCTCGATCACGTCGAGGCGCGCCGCGCGCGCCGCCGGCAGCATCGACGCGACGACCGCGGCCGCCAGCAGCATCAACGCCGACAGGACCAGGGGCACGGCGCCCGGCATCTTCACGTCGGGAACATAGCTCCCCGCCGCACGTGCCATCACCCAGCCGAACACCGCGCCGGCGATGACGCCCGCCGCCGCCATCACGGCGCCTTCCGTGATCACACTTCTCAGGAGGCTCTTCGCCTGCAGCCCCAGCGCCAGCCGGATGCCGAACTCGCGCGTTCGAGCGCTGACCGAGAACGCCAGCACGCCCGCGACGCCGACGACCGCGATCGCCAGGGCGACGGCGGCGAACAGGCCGAACACCACGGAGTTCAAACGGTTCGGCGCCAGCACTTCCGCGCGGATGTCTTCGAGGCTGGCGGCTTCCTCGATGGGCTGATCGTCGGACATCGAGCGAATGATCCGCGTCACAGGCGCGACGAGCGAATAGGGATCGGCCTCGGTGTGGATGAAGAGGCGGCCGGCGAAGAAATCGGCTCTTTCGAACGTGGAGTAGACGGTGAGTGTGGGCTCCGGAACCACGTGCTCTTCGTCGATGTCGGCGGCGACGCCGATGATGCGCATCGGCTTGGGGGCGGGGTAGCCGGCGGCGTTAAGCACCGGATCCGTCCAGATGACCTGTCGGTTCACGGCTTCCTGGTTGGGGAACATCCGCCGCGCCAGGGACTCGCTGACGATGACCCGGCGCTCTTCGCTCTCGCCGTCGAGATCCTTGAAGTCCCGGCCGGCGACGATCGGGACGCCGAGCGCGGCGAAGAATCCGGGAGAGATGCTGCGGAAGTTCGCTCGAGGATCTTCCTCGCCCCGCGTGGAGACACGAGGGTACGAGGAGAATTGAATGCGAGGATTCATGGCCGCGTCGCGCCAGGGAACCAGCATGCCGAATGCGGTCCGGTTGACGCCCGGGAGCGCATTGATCCGAACGATCAGGTCCTTGTAGAAATCGACCAACTGCCGGTCCGTCTTGCCGTAGGACATGACGGGCACGTTGATCGCGAGGACGCGGCGCGTGTCGAGACCCGTCCGCGTTCGTTGCAGCGCGATCAGCGTCGTAATCAATGCGCTGGCTCCGGCAAGCAGCACGAAGGACGCGGCGATCTGCGTCACCGCGAAGATCCGCTGCCGGCGGCTCGAGCTCCCGGTCATCCGGACGCTGCCGGTCGCGAGGCTCGGTCCCCGGGACGCGTCGGCCGACGGCAGGCGCGGGACAAAGGCGAGGATCAGGGCGGCGACGACGGCCAGCGCCGCTCCCACCCACAGCAGGCTGGAATCGACTTTCAAGTCGATCGCGCGGACCGAGAAGCGCGACGCGTAGCGAGCCAACACGTCCACCAGCGGCTGCGCGCTCACGACACCGACGACGCCGCCGGCGCCGCAGAGCAACAGGCTTTCGGCCAGCAGCATTCGGCGCAACGCGCCGGTGCTGGCGCCGAGCGCCCCGCGGATCGCGAGCTCTCCCTCGCGGCGAACCGTCCGCGCGAGGATCAGGTTGGCGGCGTTGGAGCACGCGATGACGAAGACCAGCGCGGCCGCCGCGAGCAACACCAGCAGCACGGTCCGGGCCCCCGAGGTGATCTGGTCGCGAAGCATCCTGGCCTCGATCTGGAAGTTCGCCTGCTTCGAATACGCCTCGGGATACTTCTGCTTGATCGCCCCGTACACGGAGCCGAGCTCGGCGCGAGCCTGATCGAGGGTGGCACCCGGGGCGAGTCGGCCGAAGAGCTCCGTCATCCGGTGGACGCGGCCGGTCACCATGGTGGCCGACAGGTGGTGCGGGCTCGTGACGACGTTGGCGATGATTTCGGTCTCCTGGGGCCACGGGATCGAGGGTTCGAGGACTCCGATGACGGTTCCCGAGCTCGAACCAAAGCTGTCGAGGCGAACATGTTTCCCGATGACGGAAGGATCTTTCTGAAGCGTGTTCGCCCAGAAGCGATACGTGAGAACGACGACACCCGCGGCTTTGGGGCCATCGTCCTGAGGTCCGATGAGACGGCCGAGGACGGGATGAAGGCCCATGACCTCGAAGTAGCTGCCGTTGACGACGCCTCCCTGAACTTCGCGAGGCTCACCGAGGCCGACCACCGAGAAACGGAGGGTGGAGAAGTCACCGAACGCGCTCACGCTCTTGACGCCGGCGCGCAGGTCCTGGATTTCGGGCACCGAAAAGGTCGTGTTGACGTCGCTGATGCCGAGGGCGCTCTGGCGGATGTAGATCAGCCGGTCCTCGTCGCGGTTGACGAGGGGTTTCAAGAGCACGCCGCGCACGAGGGTGAAGATCGCGGCGTTGGCGCCGATGCCGAGGGCGAGCGTCAGGATTACGGTGATCGCGAGCCCCGGCGTGCGCTGGAGAGAACCGAAAGCCACTTTGAGATCGCGAAAGAACGACATGGTCTCTACTCCGTCATGCCGTTCGATTCAGCAGCGGGCGTGCCAAGGGCAAGCGGCGTGTTGCGAGTCACTTAGCGGGCGGCGTGCTCGTGCAGGTGCTCGTTCGCGGGATTCGCCGTCCCGAATTCGGACACCGATCGCCGGCGCGAATTGTGCGCGGCGATTGGTTCGCCGGGCGGCCGCAAGGGCCGCCCCTACATCGGCCGTGGCGGATGTTGCGACGTCCCCAATGTAGGGGCGGGGCTTGTCCCCGCCCGCATGAATTGAACGCGGCCGCCACCGTGGCGTGGGCGGCCCCAAGGGCCGCCCCAACAATTGCCGTGGCGGATGTTGCGGCGTCCCCAATGTAGGGGCGGGGCTTGTCCCCGCCCGCATGAATTTAACGCGGCCGCAACCGTGGCGTGGGCGGCCGCAAGGGCCGCCCCTACATTGGCCGTGGCGGATGTCGCGACGTTTCCAATGTAGGGGCGGGGCTTGTCCCCGCCCTCGGGACCTCACAGGAGGTATTCGAACGACCCGCACAAGGGATAGGCGCGGAAATCCGCGACCAGACCGGCGCGGACGGGATTGTTCAGGACGTACTCCGCGGCCTGCCGGAGATCATCCTGCTTTCGCACCGCGCGATCGAAGAAGCTCCTCTGCCAGAGGACCTCGCCCGGTTCGATCGCATTGCGCGCCTGATAGCAGAGCGACTTCCAGGATCCGACGACGCTCGAGAGCGAGAAATCGCCGAGACCGAGCAGGAGATGCACGTGGTCCGGCATCAGGCAGTACGCGAAGCATTTCGTCTGAGTCGAATCGCAAACGCGGCGGAGCAGGTCGACGCAATGCGAGCCGAAGCCCATGTCGAGAAAAAAGGGGACTCGATTGCGCGTCGCGATCGTGACCGAGAACGCCCGACCCGCCTGGGCGTAGTCGATGGAATGGTGTCGAGCGCTCTTGCGCAACGGTGTCGTGAGCACGCAATCGAGTCCGGCGAAAGGAACTTCCGCCACCTAGTTGTCACGACGCGGTGTCGCAGTGGGGACAAGATTCCGGAGGTCATCATCGCGATGGCGTGGGACATCCGGCCTCGACCAATGGAGGGGCGGCCCTTGCGGCCGCCCGCAACGCCGGTGCCGGCGCACGCAACATTGCTTTTCCGATCACCGCGGGCGGGGACAAGCCCCGCCCCTACATCAGGAGGGCGAAATCCAAGCCGTGCCCGATGTAGGGGCGGCCGTTAGCGCCGGGCGAACCCGGCGCTTGTCGCGCCCTTCGGGCGCTCGGTGCGCGGCCGTCCGCAACGCCGGTGATGGCGCACGCAATGTCGCGTCCCCGATCACGACGCGCCGGGCAGCGCGCCGCCCTAGAACCTCCCCTTCGTCCACACCCACTCCATCGCCTTCTCTTTGTCGCCAGGATCGCCTTCGATGCGGGCGTGGAGGGAGCCGTCGGCGTCGAGCCAATACAGGATGCGCTTGGGGAAATCATGCTGCTTGTTCTCGAACACGACGCGCGTTTCCTTCGACTCGACCATCTTGAACGGCGTCGCGGGCTCGCCGCCGGGGCTCGCGAAATAGGTGATCACGCCGTCGGGGCCGCGCGCGACGCGCCCGAACTCGAACGACACGGCCTTGCCGTCCTTGACGTCGCGGTGGACGTACAGCATCAAGCCGCCGCGCGGCTCGGTCCACCGCTCTTCCATCTCGACCGGGCCGTCCTTCCCGTGCCAGTCGCCGGCGAGCCAGGAGAGGTCGGCGAGAGGGTCCGCGGCGAATGCGGTGCCGGACATCAGCGTGGAGAGCAGGGCCATCGCCGACACGAGAAGAGCCGTCTTCCTCATGGAGCCTCCTGACCGCCGAGCCTATGAGGGAGTGCCGCCCGAGTCTTGTACGAATGCGACCTCGGACGCAGCGTCCCGGGCGGGGGCGCACCGAGCGCCCGAAGGGCGCGACAAGCGCCGGGTTCGCCCGGCGCTAACCCCCGCCCCTACATCAGGAAAGGCGCACGATCATGCCGGCGTAGAACGTTCGCCACGCCCGATGTAGGGGCGGCCCTTGTGGCCGCCCGCACCGTCGGTGATTGCGCACGCAATGCTGAGCCTCCGATCACCGCGGGCGGGGACGAGCCCCGCCCCGACATCCGGAGGGCGGCTCCGCCGATGCAGCATTTCGTCGTGAATCAACGCGCGGGGGCAAGCCCCGCCCCGACATCAGGAGGAGCGAAAGAAGCGCTCCAGCCTCTCCCGCGACACGAACGCCCCGCCGAACGCGCCCGGCTCGCCGAGAAACTGCCGGGGCGTCGAAGCCGCGAACTCGCGAAAGTCACGATAGAGATGCGACTGGTCGTAGTAGCCGCAGTCGAGCGCGACGGAGATCCAGTCGGGCTCCCCCGACGCCAGCCGGCGAAAGACGCTCTGGAACCGGATCATCCGGCCGAGGAACATCGGCGTCATGCCGGTCTCGGCGCGAAAGGAGCGCTCGAGGTGGCGGCGGCTCACTCCGAGATCGCCGGCGAGGCGCTCGACTTCGACGGGACCGCGGCGGCGGAGCATCCGGCGGATGGCGTGCTCGACCGGGCGATCCGGCCGATCGGGATACGAGAGGCAAGAGAGCAGGAAATCCTCGACGAGCGCGATGCGCCGGCCGTCGTCGCCGGCTTCCGCGAGGCAATCGCGAAGGCCGCCCGCGCCGCGGCCGAAGAGATCCTCGGGAAGCACCTGCCGGTCCGCGAGCTCGTCCACCGGCATCGGGACGAAGGCGCGCAGCCCGCCCGGCCGAAAGCGCACGCCCATCGTCGTCACGGCTCCGGACGGCGCGACGAGGAGGCTCGATGTCAGCGGACCGACGAGAACCGCCGTCGCCTGGCGCTCGAGCGCGACGCCGGGCCGGCCCGAAAGACACGGATCGGCGAACTGGAAGACGAGCTCGGGGCATCCGTCCGGCACGACGCGCTCGGGGACGGCCGGCGAGGCAGCGCGCGGCGCCGACAGGAACCACACGCACTCGACGAACCGGTCGAGCGGCGGGCGGAGGGCGTGCTCCTCGTATCGCAGGCTCATGGCGCGGTGACGGCAGTATCCTAGCGGTCTCCATGCTCCGGCGACACCGGGTCCCGGCGCCTCCTCTTTCCGACCACGTGGTCATGCTGTGGCTATACGACGGCTGGACCGCGTCGCCTCAGAAGGAGCGGGCGCTTCCCGACGGGTCGGTCGACCTCATCATCAACCTGGCCGAGGACGAGACGCGGCTGTACGACGCGAGCGACATCGATCGGGTTCAGCGCTACGGCGGCGCCATCGTCAGCGGGCCGCACTCGAAGTTCTTCGTGATCGACGGCGAGGAGCAGACCTCGGTCATCGGCGTGCACTTCAAGCCGGGGGGCGCGTACGCATTCCTGGGGCCGCCGGCCGACGAGCTCGCAGACCGGCACGTGACGCTCTCCGACATCTGGGGACGCGCCGCGCGCGAGCTGCGAGAGCGAGTGCTCGAGGCTCCGACGCCCGACGCGAAGCTGGACGTTCTGGAGGTCGAGCTGCTGGCGCGGCTGGCGGACAAGAGGGCGCGGCATCCCGCGGTCGGATTCGCGTTGAACGAGTTCCGGCGCGGGCCGAGCACGCGGCGCGTCTCGGACGTTTCGGAAGAGATCGGGCTCTCGCCGAGGCGATTCATCGAGGTGTTCAAGCAGCAGGTCGGCCTGACGCCCAAGCTCTTCTGTCGGGTGCGGCGATTCCAGAGAGTGCTGCGCCGGATCTACCGGCGCGAAGAAGTCGAGTGGGCGGACGTTGCGCTGTCGTGCGGGTATTTCGACCAGGCGCACTTCATTCACGACTTCAAGGCGTTCTCGGGAATCAATCCCACCGCGTACGTCGCCGCCGGCGGCCGGCACCAGAATCACGTGCCGATCGAGGGGTAGGGGGCGGAGGTAGAGGCGGCCCTTGCGGCCGCCCGCAACCACCCAACCGGCGCACGCAGCGTCCCTCCCCCGATCAATGCGGGCGGGGACAAGCCCCGCCCCTACATCAGGAAGACGTGACGATCAAAATGGCGTAGGACATTCGCCACGGCCGATGTAGGGGCGGCCCTTGCGGCCGCCCGCAACCACGGTACCGGCGCACGCAGCGTCCTTTCCCCGATCAATGCGGGCGGGGACGAGCCCCGCCCCTACATCAGGACGTCGTGATCGCCAGGCGGCGCGAAACATGCGCCACGGCCCATGTCCGCCAGCGGGGTCAATTTCTTACAATCACCGTTTCTGCGGCCCGGTCAGACTCGGGCCGCTGGATCTGGACCCAGCGAGGAGGTTTTCCATGGCTACGGCAACGGAGAAGGAAACGGCCACGGTTTCGGGACACACGGCTACGAGCTCGGACTTGGTCACGCCGTACCTGGTCGTGAAAGGCGCGGCGGAGGCGATCGAGTTCTACAAGAAGGTCTTCGGCGCGGTGGAGCAGAGCCGCATGAACGACGGCGCGCGCGTCGGGCACGCCGAGCTGCGCATCGGGAAGTCCGCCATCATGCTCGCCGACGAATATCCGGAACACCAGATCGTCGGCCCGCGCTCGCTCGGCGGCTCGCCGGTCCGGCTGCAGGTCGAGACGCGCGACGTGGACTCGGTCGCGAAGCGGGCCTCCGCGGCGGGCGCGAAGATCCTCCAGCCGCCCAAGGACCAGCCGTACGGCGAGCGGAACACGAAGATCGAGGATCCCTTCGGGCACGTCTGGATCTTTTCGGCGCCGATCGGAAAGCCCGGCGTCCAGGCGGTCCCGGAGGGGACGCAGACGGTCACGCCGTACCTGCTCGTCAAAGGCGCGTCGAAGCTCGTCGCTTTCCTCGAGAAGGCGTTCGGTGCGCAGGAGAAGTTCCGCGCGTCGGGAGAAGGCGGAACGATCCACCACGCGGAGTTCTGGATCGGCGATTCCCTGGTAATGCTCTCGGACTCGAACGAGCAGTGGAAGCCGATGCAGGCCAACATCAATCTCGCGCTGCCCGAGTGCGACGCGGTCTACGAGCGCGCGATCGCGGCGGGCGGCAAGTCTCTGCGTGAGCCGGCGACGCAGTTCTACGGCGACCGGAGCGCGGGCGTGGAAGATCCGTGCGGGAACTACTGGTGGATCTCGACCCACGTCGAGGACGTGTCCGAGGAGGAGCTCGAGCGGCGGATGAAGACGCAGCGGGAGCAGAGGTAGGGGCAACATCACCGCGTCGCCGTGAGCGAACGTTCGCCACGGCCAATGTAGGGGCGGCCCTTGCGGTCGCCCGCAACGCCGGTGCAGGCGCACGCAATATTGGTTTTCCGATCACCGCGGGCGGGGACAAGCCCCGCCCCTACATCCGGAGGGCGAAACCCATGCCGTGCCCAATGTAGGGGCGGCCCTTGCGGCCGCCCGCATCGCCGGCACGTCGGACGCTACGTTCCTTCTCCGATCACCGCGGGCGGGGATAAGCCCCGCCCCCACACCCCGAGGGTGCCGGTCGCGTGACAGCCCTACGTCCCCCTCACGAACCGCTCGTACAACTCGACCTCGGTCCGGCTCCCGATGGCGAGGGGGACGCGGTGATGCAAGGTCTCGGGCACGACGTCCAGGATGCGCTCGGTGCCGGTCGTCGCGAGGCCGCCCGCCTTCTCGACGACCAGCGCGAGCGGCGCGCACTCGTAGAGGAGCCGCAGCTTTCCTTGCGGCTTTCCCCCCTTCCCCGCGTCGGCCGGATAGAGATAGATGCCGCCTTCCATGAGGAAGCGGTGCACGTCGCCGACGAGCGATCCCGAATAGCGCGTCGAATAAGGGCGTCCCGACGCCGCGTCCCGCTCCTTCAGGTGATCGACGAACGCGCGCACTTCGGGCGCCCAGCCGCTCGCGCGACCCTCGTTGACCGCATACCCCTTCCCGCGCGCCGGCATCATCAACTTCTCGGCGGTCAGCAGGAACTCCCCCACCGCCGGGTCGTGCGTGAAGAGATGCACCGCGTCGCCGTCCGTGTAGACGAGAAGGACCGCCGGCCCGAAGAGGATGTAGCCGGCCACGACCTGCTCGTTTCCCGGGCGAAGCAGGTCCTTCTCCCCTCCGTCGCGCCGCCGCCGGATCGAGAAGATCGTGCCGAGCGTCCCGTTGACGTCGATGTTGGAAGACCCGTCCATCGGGTCGAAGAGCACGGCGTATCGTCCGCCCCTCTCGTTGTGCGCGTAGTAGAAGGGCTTCTCGAGCTCCTCAGAGGCCGCGAGCATCACGAGGCCGCCGTAGTCGAAGGTCTCGAGCAGGATGTCGTTGGCGAGGACGTCGAGCTTCTTCTGCTCCTCCCCCTGGACGTTCGCCGAGCCGGCGGAGCCGAGCGTGCGGCGCAGCCCGGCGACGGCGAGCTCCCGCGCGATCCGCTTGCCCGCGACGCCGAAGCGCATCAGGAGGAGCGAGAGCTCCCCCGTCGCCCCGGGATGGGCGTGCTCGTGCTCGAGGATGAAACGGTCGAGCGTGATCACGCGGCGGTCACGCCTTCTGCCGCGTGACCTTCCACTTCCCCTTGGCCGCCCTGCCCGGATGGTCGATGCGCTCGATCGTGAACTCGCCGACGATGACGTCCCCGTCGATCGAGCCTCCGAAAGTCGTGTGCACCTCACAGGAGCAGTCGGGATCCATGTAGGGGTCCATCGTCCCCGTGATGTAGTTGCCCTTGGACTGGACGAAGCTGATGCCCAGGATCTGCGGCATCGTCTTCCACTGATCCTCGGGGAGCGCCTTCACTTCGGAGGGGGCGAGCGCCTTCGAGCCCTTGGGCCACATCAGGACGTCCCCCTGCGCGTTCTGTTTGTCGCCCTTCTTCAGCTCGAACACGATCGAGCCGGAGCGACCGGTGTCCGGGCTGCTGTACTCCACCGACCACTTGCCGACGAGGGCCGAACGGTCCTGCTTCGTCCCCGCCTCGACGGGGACTTCCGGGGCCGGATTCGGCGGCGAAGAACAGGCCGCCGAAAGCGCCGCCGCCGCGAGCCCCGCTGTCGCAATCCAGCCTCGTTTCCTCATTACGCCTCCTTAGATGGCTCCCCTCCGAATCCTGACATAGGAAAGCCGGCTTCGCGTTACGGTCCCGCCTCGCGGACCCAGGTCCGCCAGGCCGGTTTGGGAGTCCCGTCGGGCGCCTGCAGACCGCGGTGCGCGAGAAACGCGGCGTGCCGCCGCTCGCCGTCGGAAGCGCCGGCCGGCGCGGGCTCGGTGTCCCGCCACGAGACCCACCGCGCGAAGAGCAGGCGCCGCCCGTCGGCGGAGGCGAGGAGCCGCCGCATCCGGCGCACGAAGTCGGCCTGCCGGTCGGGCGAGGAGCCGTTCTCTTCCGACGAGGAGTAGCTGACTTCCGGGAACGCGACGAGGTGCTCGCCGGAGCGGGAGAGGAGCGCCTTCCAGTCCTTCTCGATCGCGTCGGGCGGCCGGTGCTGGTAGAGGTGGTCCGGATCGAATGGCGCGTAGAGATAGAAGAGGACCGGGCTTCGCTGGTGGAGCGCGGCCGCCACCTCGGGGGAAGGGCTTTCGGTGGGCGCGCGCGTCGTGACGCCGACGTCGAGCCGGGGGATCTTCCTCGCGAGAAAGTGCACCGCCGCGTCGAAGAGGCGTCGGTAGGCGCGCAGCTCGTCGGGCTTGTCGGCGAAGTAGACGTCCGCCTCGTAGCCGAGAGAGAGCGTCGAGACGTCGCGCAGCGCCGGCTCGAGCGCGTCGAGGAGTCTCCCGAGGCGGAGCGAGAGCTTGCTGTCGTCGAAAGCGACGTTCGCGAGGTCCGCCGGCACGTCGCGCACCCGGCCGACGACCAGCGGCAGATCGAGATGGATTCGAGCGCCCGACTGGCGCAGCAGCCGCGCCGTGCGCGTCAGCTCTTCGATCCGGTACTTCCCGGGAGCGGGCTCCGCGGCGGACCAGGAGAGCGTCAGCGCGTAGAGCGAGACGCCCGTCCGCCGGACTGCCTCGAACGCGCGCTGCTGCTCGGCCGGGGGAGCGCCGGCCGGGAGATTCACGTCGAGGCCGAGCGCCGGTATCGGCGGAGGCGCGACGCGCTCCGGCGCCGCGCCGAGGGCGGCCGTCGCCGCCAGGATCGCGAGCGCTGTCCGGCGCGACCACGGCACGCGCGCATTATCGGGCAAGAAAGCCGCGCATCCGGCGGCGGAATCGCTCGCGACAACTAGAGGCAACGGCGTCCGGACGCTCCGAGGAAAAGAAATTCGAAGCGGAGGAAGTCATGAATATGGCAGTCCTGGTCCCGCTGCTTCTTGCGGCGAAGGTCATTCTGGCCCCTCAGGACTACGTCACCGGAGGCGTGGATCTTGCGAAGAGCGGCAGCACTCTCTCCTCCTACGGCTGGGCGCTGGCGCAGGATCCGATCGCGCAGCGCACGCTCCGGGGACAGCACCACATCTACGACGCCACGAGCTACGCGATGTTGAATCTGAGTCCTTTCTCGATCCCTTGCGCGCAGGATGCGGCGGGCAACACGAGCTGCAAGTACGTCAAGCTGATCACCGCCGGCGGCAGCGCCGGGCGCTGTTATCGCGCCGCTCTTCAAGGGACGATCTACTCCTCCAGCGGCGTGGCTGGCGCGAGCAATGCCTTCGGAAGCGCCACCGTCTGCATCCCGACGACTCCGGCACCCGGGGGCGACTGCACCGGAGGCGGAGGCACGATCCCGACTTCGGTCGATCGGCCCGAAGTGCCGACGGCGCCGAGAACGCCGCCGATCCGGATCGATCCGACCGCGCCGGCCTCCATCGACGACCCGCCTGCCGGCACGGAGCCCCCGGACGCCGAAGCGCCGGTCCCGGGATTACCTGAGGCCGGGCCGATCACGACTCACGGCGCGCGGAGCTGCGGCACGAGCCCGATCCTGTTCGATCTCGAGCACGAGAACTTCCCGCTCTCCGACCGGCCCGTGAGCTTCGACCTCGACGCGGACGGCGTCGCCGAAAAGACGAACTGGACGTCTTCCCGTTCCCGCGTTGCGTTTCTCGCCATGGACCGCAACGGCAACGGAACGATCGACGACGGCACCGAGCTCTTCGGCAGCAGCACGCCGCTCTCGACCGGCGAGAAAGTTCCGTACGGGTACGTTTCATTGGGCGAGTTCGATCTGAACGCCTTCGGCGGAAACTTCGACGGCTTCATCGGGCCGGAGGACGCCGTCTGGCAAAAGCTGCGGCTCTGGATGGACCGCAATCACAACGGGCTCTCCGAGCCGGACGAGCTCTCGACGCTCGATCAGGAGGGCATCCTCCGGATCAAGAGCGACTACGAGATCAGCAAGAGAAAGGATCAGTACGGCAACCAGTTCATCGCCCGCGGCAAGGCATGGCGGGAGAACCGCCACGGCGAGCCGAAGGAGATGACGATCTGGGACGTCTGGTTCGTGCGGCGCTAGACCGCTTGCGGCCGGCGTGCGCGGGCCCCCGCGGGCTTCGATGAGGGAAGCCGGCGCGGGGGAGTTCCGCGTTTCTCGGGCGGTTCAACCGGTCGCCGTCTGGGCGACGAAACCCATGCCGTGCCCAATGTAGGGGCCGCCCTCGCAGCCGCCCGCAACAGGGTCATCCCGAGCGATAGCGAGGGATCCCGAACTCGGCAGAGCCTGAGCCCGCGGCATCCTTACCGTACAAGCTCGGGATCCTTCGCTGCGCTCAGGATGACCCGAAAACGGGTTCGAGGACTCCTCGGAATGACCGGTGCGCACACCGCGGGCGAGGACGAGCCCCGCCCCGACATACCGGAGCGCGGCCGTGCCGCGATCGGCCTGGGCGAGAATGCGGCCCGTGAGCCCCGAACGCGCTTCGAAGTCGGTCTTCTGGAGCCGCGTCGACCGTCCCGGGTCGGAGATCTTCACGCTCGCGCCGGACGGCGACGGATGGACGCTCTCGGGCACGGTGCTCCTCTGGCATCTCGGGCGCGGCTTTCACATCGACTACGCCATCGAATGCGGGCCGGACTGGCGGACCCGCTCCGTCGCCGTGGATCTCGAGAGCGATGAGGAGACGCGGCGGCTGAGGCTCGAAGTGTCCGGAGGAATCTGGCGGCGCGACGGCGGCGGCGAGATCGAGGCGGTCCGCGGAGCGCTCGACGCCGATCTTTCGTTCTCGCCGTCTACCAATACGCTTCCGATCCGGCGTCTCGATCTCCCGGTCGGCGCCGGCGCGGACGTCGTCGCGGCCTGGGTCAAAATCCCGGATCTCGCCGTCGAGCCTCTGCCGCAGAAGTACACGCGTCTCGCGGAGCGGCGCTATCGGTACGAGAGCCGCGGCGGCAGCTTCGTCGCCGAGCTCGACGTGGACGAGGCGGGCGTCGTCGAGGATTACGCCGGGATTTGGAGGCGGGAGAAGGGGTAGGACGAAATCGCGGCGCCGGGCGTCACCGCCTCACCGGCGCGCGACATCCGCCACGGCCAATGTAGGGGCGGCGTTAGCGCCGGGCGAACCCGGCGCTTGTCGCGCCCTTCGGGCGCTCGGTGCGCGGCCGCCCGCAACGCCGGTGACGGCGCACGCAATGTCGTTCCTCCGATCACCGCGGGCGGGGACAAGCCCCGCCCCTACATCCGGAGGGCCGATGTCTCGATTGGTCGAAATCTACGCTGCCGGCGTTCCCGCCAGCACGATCGGCCCGGTCGGCGCGGTGACGCCGCCGCGCGGCTCGACGGTCACGGCGAAGTTCTGGGCTGCCGCGATCGCCGAGAGATCGGGCGACTCGAAGAGCGCGTTACCCTTCGTGTCCACGTCGAAAACGCCGGCCGCGACGGGCTTGCCCTGGTCGAAGACCCAGAGCTCGTATTGCTTGTCGGCCGGGAGCGGCTGCAGATTCCCGGCGAGCACGATCCCGCGCTTCGCCTTCTCGCTCCAGAAGACACGCGCGCGTGCGTCCGGCTGCGGTCCCTGCCCCTTCAGAAGGAGGAGCTGGACGTCCTCGTTCTCGAGCACCTTGACCCGCAGGTCGCGCCGCGCGAGCTCGCGCTCGGCCGTCGAGAGCTTCGAGGCGACTTCGGCGCGTCCGCGCGTGAGCTCTTCGCGCTCGCGCCGCAGACCGGCGTCGTCGAGCGCGATCGCGACCAGTGCGAGCGAAGCCGCGGCGGCGAGCGCCCAGGCGAGACCCGATCCCCTGCGCCGCCGGATCGGCTCGACGCGGCCGCCGGGCGCCTCGAGGCTCTCGAGGATCCTGGCGCGGAGCTCCGCGCTCGGAGCCACCGACGGCGCGCCGACCGCGAGGGAGGACGCGACCGGCCGCAGGCCGGCGACGATCTCTTCGCAGATCGGGCAGCCCTCGGCCAGATGCGCCTCGAAGCGCCGCTCGTCTTCTCCGTCGAGCGCGTTCAGCGCCGCCAGGGCGGCGAGGTCCTCGAAGGACTCGTTATGACGCATCTGTCCCCTCAGGAAGATACGGGCGAATCCGCTCGCGCAGTTTCATCAAACCCAGGCGCACCCGCGTCTTCACGGTCCCGAGCGGCGTGTCCGTCCGCTCGGCGATCTCCTGCTGTGTCAGGCCTTCGAAGTACGCTAGCTCCAGAGCGCGACGCTGGTCTTCGGGCAGCTCCGCGATGGCGGTCCGGCAGATCGCCTCCCATTGCCGGCCTTCCGCCCCGAGCTCCAGGTTCTCCGGGGAGGCCACTTCCGGCGCGTCGTCGAGCGGGCGCAGCCGTTCCCTCCCCCCGGGACGCCGGGCCCGCAGCCGGTCGATCGCCCGGCTGCGAGTCGCCACGAGCAGCCACGCGAGGACGCTTCCGCGCGTCCCGTCGAAAGTCGAGGCGGCGCGCCAG
>JBKPSZ010000309.1:0-6868 GCA_046735265.1 Acidobacteriota bacterium
CTCGGTCGGGTTTCCGTCGCGGATGTAGGAGCTCCCGCCGATCAGCTCGTTGCGCTCGTCTCGCGCGAACGTGGTCGAGAGGTGGATCGGCGGAGCCACCGCCCCGGTGGACGGATCGACGCGGCGTCCGGCGTGGACGAAGATGGTCTCGAGCTTCATCGTTCGAGCCTATGAGACTCGGGAGAAAGGCCTTCGGTCCAGGTTCCCGGTCCAGATCGGAATTAGACTGACCAGTCGGTCAGAGATCCGATTCTTTCCTTATCAAAACAAAAGGATTAGCATCGATCCGATGCGACGCAAGGCGGCTAAATCGGCATCCTTCGAAAAGGCAAACGTGCGCTTCGTCGTCAATGGCGAATCGGTCGAGGCGGCGTTCTCTCCTCACAAGACGCTCCTCGAAGTCCTCCGCGAGGACCTCGCGCTCATCGGGACCAAGCATGGCTGCGAGCTCGGCGAGTGCGGCACCTGCGCCGTTCTCGTGGACGGCGAGCCGGTTCTCTCGTGCCTCTATCTGGGGCTCGAGTGCGAGGGACGGCGCGTCGAGACCGTCGAAGGGATGGCGGGACCCGACGGCCTTCACCCGCTCCAGAAAGCCTTCGCGGATCTCGGCGCCGCGCAGTGCGGCTATTGCACGCCCGGCTTTCTGCTGACCGCGCGAGCGCTTCTCGTACGCAACCCGAAACCCACGCTGCCGGAGATCCGCGATGCGCTCGCCGGTAACCTCTGCCGCTGCACCGGGTACGTGAAGATCTTCGAGGCCGTCGAGCTCGCCGCCGCCTGGATGCGCGGCGAAGACGCGGAACCGCGGCGTGAATCTCTCTACGGATTCGATTTCGACGAGAGTGGGCTGCTCCCGGTTCTACCCTCTCCCCCCGGCGAGGGGCGAGGTTGATGGGCCCCGTGTCATGAGCGCTCCCCTACGCACCCGCGTCGTCGGGCGCCCCTATCGCAAGATGGACGCCGCGGCGAAGGTCACCGGCCAGACGCGGTTCGCCGACGATCTCGACCTCCCGCGGATGCTCCACTGCAAGATCCTTCGCTCGAAGCTGGCGCACGCTCGCATTCTGCGACTGGACGTCTCGAAAGCGCGGGCGATGCCCGGGGTGCTCGCGGCGATCACGGGGCGGGAGCTCCCGGTCGCCTTCGGCATCCTCCCGGTCTCCCAGGACGAGCACGCGCTCTGCCTCGAGCGAGTCCGCTTCGTCGGCGATCCGGTCGCGGCCGTGGCGGCGGTCGATGAAGACGTCGCGTCGGAAGCCCTCGAGGCGATCGAGGTCGAGTACGAAGCCCTTCCGCCGATCGGTTCGATCGAGGACGGCCTGGCGCCGGCGGCCGTTCCGATTCACGACTACGGCGACTCCGGGAACATCCACAAGCTCGTCGGGATGGAGTTCGGGGACGTCGAGGCGGCCTTCGCCCGCGCGGACCGGATCTACGAGGACCTCTTCTTCTATCAGGGATCGACGCACCTGCCGCTCGAGCAGCACGCCGCCGTCGCCGACTTCGGGCCCGACGGGAAGCTCACGCTGTGGTCTTCGACGCAGACCCCTCATTACGTGCACCGGGCGCTCGCCAAGGTGCTGGGGCTTCCGGCCGCGAAGATCCGAGTCGTCGCGACCCCGAATGGAGGCGGTTTCGGCGGAAAGTCTGATCCGTTCAACCACGAGATCGTCGTCGCGCATCTCTCGCGCGTGACCGGTCGCCCGGTGAAGATCTGCCTGACGCGCGAAGAGGTCTTCTACTGCCACCGCGGGCGCCATCCGACGCTGATGAAGCTGTCGACCGGCGTGAAGCGGGACGGGTCGATCACGGGCATGCGCCTCCAGACCGTGCTCGACGGGGGCGGGTACGGGTCCTACGGCGTCGCCTCGACGTACTACACCGGCGCACTCCAGACGGTGACCTACAAGATCCCCGCCTATCGTTTCGAAGGGGCGCGCGTCTTCACCAACAAGCCGCCGTGCGGTCCGAAGCGCGGGCACGGCACGCCCCAGCCGCGCTTCGCGCAGGAGGTGCAGCTCGACAAGATCGCGGTGGACCTCGAGCTCGACCCGGCGGATCTGCGAAAGGCGCAGCTCCAGCCGCCCGACTCCCTGACGGCGAACTTCCTGCGAGTCGGCTCGATCGGTCTCGGCCCCTGCATCGACAAGGTCGTGGCCGCTTCGGGATGGAAGGAGCGACGGCGCCGTCTCCCGCGCGGCCGCGGGCTCGGTCTCGCCTGTTCCTCGTATCTCTGCGGCGCCGGGCTTCCGATCTACTGGAACTCGATGCCGCAGTCGGGCGTGCAGTTGAAGCTCGACCGCAGCGGCGGCGTGACGGTCTTCTGCGGCTCGACCGACATCGGCCAGGGCTCCGACTCGATCCTCGCCTCGATCGTCGCCGAAGTGCTCGGAATCGACCCTTTCGACATCCGGGTGGTGACGGGCGACACGGACCTGACTCCGGTGGATCTCGGCTCCTACTCCTCGCGCGTGACGCTCATGACGGGAAACGCCGCAATCCAGGCGGCCGAGCGGGCGCGCGAGCTCCTCGTCGCGGCCGCGGCCGGGAAGCTCGGCATCCCGGCCGAACGCGTGGCGCTCGCGGAGGGCCGTGTCTTCGACGCGGCCGAACCCGATCGCGGAATGACGTTTCGGGAGGCGGTCGAGGCGGCCGAGTCCCGGTTCGGCACGCTCGGCACCGTGGGCTCGTACACTCCGCCTCCCTCGGCGGGGCGTTATCGGGGCGCCGGCGTCGGGCCGTCGCCCGCCTATTCCTACTCGGCGGCCGTCGTCGAAGTGGACGTCGATCCGGAGACCGGCATCTACACGGTCCCGAAGATCTGGATCGCGCACGACGTCGGCAAGTGCATCAACCCGGTCCTCGTGATGGGCCAGGTCGAGGGCTCGGTGTACATGGGCCTCGGGGAAGCCATGATGGAGGAGATGGCGTACCGCCTCGAGGCGAACGCCAACGTCGTCCACAAGTTTCCCTCGCTCCTCGAATACAAGAGCCCGACGACGCGCGAGATGCCCGAGGTCTTCACGTACCTCGTGGAGGATCCCGACGCCAACGGACCCTTTGGCGCGAAGGAAGTCGGGCAGGGGCCCCTCCTCCCGATTCCTCCTGCCCTCGCCAACGCCGTCTACGACGCCGTCGGCGTCCGCGTGGACGAGATCCCGGTGACGCCCGAGAAGGTCTACCAGGCGCTTCGAGCGAAAGCGCAGGGACAGCCGCCGCGATTCGGCCCGAAGTCGTTTCCCGCCGTGCCCTATCCCCAGCCGATCCACGTCCCGACCCCCGAAGAAGGAGGGGACGGGAAGGCGCTCGACGCAGCGGTGACGGGAGCCGGGGGAGTGAGATGAGGGATTGGAGATTGAAGATCGAGGGATTCGGTGCCTTGCCGCAGCCGTCAGTCTCGCAACGAATCAATGAATCGATGAGCCAATGAGTCGCTCCTTCCCATGATGCGCCTTCCGAAATTCCGCTACTTCTCTCCGACCTCGGTCCGCGAGGCGGTGCGGATCCGTGCGGGCGAGGGGCCGGACGCCGCGTACGTCGCCGGCGGGACCGACCTCTACCCGAACATGAAGCGCCGCCAGCAGACGCCGAAGGTCGTCGTCGGACTCTCGCGGATCCCGGCGCTGTCGCGCCTCTCCGTCGGCAAAGAAGGATTCGCGATCGGCGCCGCCGTGCCGCTGTCGGTGATCGAACGCCACCGCCGCGTCCGGCGCGAGCATCCGGCGCTCGTCCACGCGATCTCCGAGATCTCGACACCGCCGCTCCGGAACATGGGGACGCTCGGAGGAAACGTCCTCCTCGACACGCGCTGCAACTACTACGACCAGAACTTCGAGTGGCGGCAGGCGATCGACTTCTGCATGAAGAAGGACGGCGCGGTCTGCTGGGTGGCGCCCGGCTCGCCGAAATGCCTGGCCGTCCAGTCGGCGGACTCCGTTCCCGTGCTCATCGCGCTCGCGGCGCGCGCCGTCCTCGTCGCGCCGGAGGGGGAGCGGGAGGTCGCGGTCGAGGACCTCTATCGCAACGACGGGATCCACTACCTGACGAAGAGGCCGGAGGAACTCCTGACCGCGATCCGGATCCCGCGGGCAGACGGATGGCGCGCCTCCTACCGCAAGCTCCGGCGGCGGGGCGCCTTCGATTTTCCGGTCCTGTCGGTCGGGGCTGCGCTCCGCTTCGAGGGGGGGCGCACCGCCGAGGCCCGCCTGGTCCTGGGAGGCGTCTCCTCGGCGCCGCTGCGTCTGTCGATGGCGGAGAGCATCCTGGTCGGGCGGCGCCTCGACCGGGAGGCGGTCGAGGACGCGGCGCAGGCCGCGGCGGGGCCCTCGCGGCCCATGGACAACACCGATTTCTCCTTCCTGTGGAGGAAACAGATGACCCGCCGGTTCGTGGCCTCCGCCCTCGATGCCCTGCGGGAGCCCGGAACCCCCGCCGCGGCCGTTTCTTAGCCCCTTCTCAAGGGCTTGCGTTTCCGGGCGCCCTCGCCTAGACTTCGAGCCCTTCTCGTATCGCCTGCCTTCCGCGCGTTTCTCAGCGCCGTCCGAAGTCCGACGAGTCCCACGGGAAGCCGGCCAAACCGATCGGCGCGGCGGGGCCGGAAGGGATACGCCGGATTAGGACTCTGTCTCGATGAAGTTGTACGTTGGCAATCTTCCCTACAACACCACGGAGGAGGATCTCCGCAATCTCTTCTCCCAGTACGGCAACGTGGACAACGTCGCCGTCGTCACCGACCGGGACACCGGTCGCTCGCGGGGCTTCGGCTTCGTGGAGTTCCAGGACGACAACGAGGCGCGCAACGCCATCTCCGCCCTCTCCGGATCGGAGTACGGCGGCCGGGCGCTGACCGTCAACGAGGCCCGTCCCAAGACGGGCGGCGGCGGCGGCGGCGGACGCGGCGGATACGGCGGGCGGCCTCGCTACTGACGCCGTCGAATCTCGAAATAGGGGCCTTCGGGCCCCTTTTCTTTTTTGCGCCGGGGTCGGCGCATCTGATTTGATCGAGAACAGGAGGACGCGATGGCCAAGCGTCAGAAATCGAAGAAGGAAGCGCCGGCATCCGAGGCGCCGGTGTCGGGCGAGTTCCTGAGCGACGTCCGGGAGCTGCGCCGCCGGGCGCGCAAGCGGATCCACGACGGGGCGGTGACGGACGGCTACCTCGCCGACCGAAAGAAAGTGGTCGAAGTCCTGAATCAAGCGCTCGCGACCGAGATCGTGTGCGTCCTGCGCTACAAGCGCCACTACTTCATGGCGACGGGCATCCACGCCAACGCGGTGGCCGCGGAATTCCTCGAGCATGCCAACGAGGAGCAGGGGCATGCCGATCGGATCGCCGAGCGGATCACCCAGCTCGACGGAGCGCCTGACTTCAACCCGGAGGGGCTCTCGATGCGCAGTCACTCCGAGTACAAGGAGGGCAAGTCGCTCGTCGACATGATCAAGGAAGATCTCGTGGCGGAGCGCATCGCGATCGAGTCGTACGGCGAGATCGTCCGGTTCCTCGGCGACCGCGACATCACTTCGCGGCGGCTGATGGAGGAGATCCTCGCCGTCGAAGAGGAGCACGCCGACGACTTGAAGAATCTGCTCGCCACCCTCGATCCGACCAAGCCGGGAGCTTGACGAGACGGAGAGTCGCGGAGCGGCCGTGACGGGCGCCGGTGTCCGACTCGAGCGCTGGTCTCCCGAGGACGGCCCGCTGACCGAGAAGCGGCTGATGGGGACGATGGAGCGCGAGGGCTACGAGGTGGCCGTCTTCGCCTACCGCGAAGGCACGGTCTTTCCGGAGCACGAGCACCGGCAGGCGAAGTGCGACGCCGTGCTCGAGGGCGTCCTGCGGATCACCGCCGACGGCACCTCCTACGACCTCGGCGCCGGAGACCGGCTCTACCTGCCGCCGGGCACCCGGCACTCCGCGGAAGTCGTGGGACGACGGACGGTGATCTCGCTCGACGGCACGCTCTGGTGAGAGCGGCGGGGAAGGAAATCTCGTGAGAGTCGCGCTCCTGCAGCTCGACATCGTCTGGGAAGACGTGGCGGCGAGCCATGCGCGCGCTTCGCGGCTCCTCGAGCAGGCCGCCCGCGAAGGCGCGCGACTCGCGGTCCTGCCGGAGATGTTCTCGACCGGGTTCTCCATGCATCCGCAGCGCGTGGCGCAACCGCGGGGCGGCGCTTCGGAGAGCTTCTTGCGCGAGCGCGCGGCGTCCCTCGGCGTCTGGATCCTGGCGAGCATCCCGGAGTCGGGCGAGTCGCGTCCGCGAAACGTCGCCCTTCTCGTCTCGCCTTCGGGCGAAGTCGTGCGTTACGCGAAGATCCATCCCTTCTCCTTCGGAGGAGAGGACCGCGAGTATGCCGGCGGGGACGGGATCGTCACCGCGCACGTGGAGGGAGTCCGCGTGACGCCGTTCATCTGTTACGACCTGCGATTCCCGGAACCGTTCCGCCTCGCCGCGGACGCGACGGATCTCTACGCCGTCGTGTCCAACTGGCCCGACCGTCGGCAGACGCACCTGACGGTCTTGCTTCAAGCGCGGGCGATCGAGAACCAGGCTTACGTGGTCGGAGTCAACCGAACCGGGGAAGGCGACGGCCTGCGCTATCTCGGCCGGTCGGTCGCCTTCTCGCCCTGGGGCGAGAAGCTCGCCGAGGCGGGGGAGGAGGAGACGGTCGTCTTCTGCGAAGTCAATCCGGCCGAAGTGGCCGTGGCGCGCAAGACCTTCCCCGCTCTGAAGGACCGGCGCCCGGAGGCGTACCGCCGGTTGGGTTGATAGGATCGATCCAGGATCCGAACGAGGTCCGGATCGGTCAGAAGATTCGAATTCCCTGGCGGGAGCGTCGGGCGGGTAACTTCGCGGACGCGGTCGCGAAG
>JBKPSZ010000310.1:0-8689 GCA_046735265.1 Acidobacteriota bacterium
CTGCTGCATGACGGCGGTCCAGGTGAAGAGCTTCGACGTCGAGCCCGGCCGGAAGAGGGTATCGTCCACGGAGACCGGCTTGCGGCTCTCGACGTCCGAGAAGCCGTATCCCTTGCCGAAGAGCACCCGGCCGTCTTTGACGACGACGACGACCGCGCCGGCGATGTCCTCGCGGGCGAGCTGAGCGGGCACGAGCCCCTCGAGGAACGCCTCGACGTCGGCGGCCGTCATCGCGGCGCCGGCGGAAGGCGAGGTCGCCGCGGCCGGCGCGGGTTTCGCCTGCGCCGAAGCCGCCACGTCGGAGGCGAAGGCCGTTCCACCTCCGCCTCCGACGCACCAAAGAACGAGACCCGCCGCGGCGGAGAGACCGCCGGCGAGGGCGGCGCGCACGCGAATCGAATACCGGATCATCGAAACCCTCCTCCCACTGGCGCGATCCGGCCGATCGTCCCGGCGGGCAAGCAAAGTGCCGGGACGATACCGGACCCGACGCCTGTCCTTCTCAGAAATCGATCCTCAGCCCGACCTGAACGGTGCGCGGCCCGAGGCCGAGGATGTCGGCGCTTCGGGTGGCCTGTCCGAATTCGGGCGCCGCCACGACGCCGACGTAGCCCGCGGGATTGGTGCGGTTGAAGAGGTTGAACACCTCGACGAGGGCTTGGACCTGGACGCCACTGCCCCCGATGGGGAACACCTTTCCGAGCTGCGCGTTGACCCCCCAGTTCGAAGCGCCGCGACCCGCGTTGTGTTTCACGCCCGGCGGCCGCTCCGTCAGATTGCCGTCTCCGTTGTCGTCCGTCCCCGTCGTGATGTCGTACGGGGCCCCCGAGAGGAAGGTGGTGCTGGCGCCGAGAAGGATTCCCCACGGCCCCGTCCAGTTGACGGCTGCATTCAGAGTGTGTCGGATGTCGTTCAAGCTCGGGCCCCAGTCCGCGCTCCGGTTGTAGTTGTCGCTCGGGAACGCCTGGCTGCCATCGGTGTCGGACCGGTTGCTCGACAGGTTGTACGCGAGTTGGGCCGCGAGACAATCGGAGAACCGCTTCTGGAACCCGATCTGGAGGGCCGCGTATTCGGACTTGCCCTCGGTCTGGGGCTCCAACGCCTGGCCCACCGTCGGGTCCGGCCGGTCACACGCGCCCGTGGCCGGGTTGGGCACACAGCCGACGTGCGCCGCGTTGGCGTCCCGGATGCTCAAGAGGTGATAGCCGCGGGCATAGACGAGGTCGAGGCTGACGGCCATGTTTGTGCCGACCTCGCGCTGGATGCCGAGGCTGCCGACGTTCTTGTAGGGCGTGGTGGCGTTGGGATCCACGATCGAAATGTTGGGAGGCGGAGGTGGAAGATCCAACGATCCCCCGGGGGGCGGAACGAGCGGATCGGGATATCCCGGAAAAAGGATGGTCGTGGAGGTGAAGCGGCCGGGCGCGAAGAGTTCGGCGAGCAGCGGCACGTTCAGGAAGACCTGGTCGTAGTAAATGCCGAAGCCTCCGCGCACGGACGTCTTGCCGTCCTTCGTCGCATCCCAGGCGAAATGAACGCGCGGCCCGAAATTCTGCCAGTCGTGTTTCACGTAGACCTGGTCTTCGTAGTCCCACCGCAGGCCGACGTTCAACGTCAGGTAGGGCGAGACTCTCCATTCGTCCTGCACGAAGAGAGCGAAGATGTTGCTCGAAATCTTGATGTTGGGATTTCCACCGCCGCCCACGAAGAGGAGGGGGTAGGTCGCCGCATCGGCCGCATTGAAGGGGGCGTCGGTGACGAAGATGAACTCGCCGTCGAAGTTCTGTGGAACGAACGCATCGACTTTCACGTGGCTGTAGTCCACGCCCGCCTTCAGGAAGTGGTTTCCCGTGCTGAAGCTCAGCGAATCGAGGAACTGATACCGGTCCTCCGTGAAGCTCTGCGGCAGGTTCGGGAGCTTGCCCGAGATGAGGCTGGGCCGGATGATGAAGGGGCAGCCGGGGCAGTTGACCTGGGTGATGTCGTTGTCCTGTGTCGAGTATTGGAAGCGCGCTTCGTTCAACGTCGCGCTCGAGATGACCCAGGAGTGGGAGAGCGCGTAGTCCATGTTGTCGGTCTTGAGCGTGGCCCCCGTCTCGCCGACGAGCGGGCGCCCCGCCGCGACCTGGCCCACATTGATGTTCGTCTCTTTCGGATCGTCCAGCCGGAAGCGGAACGTGAGTATCTGGCTGTTGGCCGGGTGGTAGTCGAGCTTGAAAACGGCGCGCGGCTCCCGAAGATCGTTCGGAAACGTGGTCTGGCTTCCGAGGCCCAGGGCCTCGAGCGTCGCCGGATCGATGCCCACGACGGCCGTTCCGTTGCGCCACGTCTGCTCGTAGGAGGCAAAGAAGAAGGCCTTGTCTTTCGCGATGGGACCCGACAGGAAGGCGCTGGCGATCCACTGATCGAAGGGAGTCTTGGCGCCCGCCGCGAACGGGTCGCTCGCGGTCAGACCGTCGGCCCGATAGTACGCCGACACCCGCCCGTGAAAGTCGTTTCCGCCCGAGCGGGTGATGACGTTGATGATCGCGCCGGAGGCCTGGCCATACTGAGCCGAGTACGAGCTCGAGAGGACCTCGTATTCCGCGATCGCATCCGGGGAGTAGTCGCCGCGGTTGTCCCCGAGCGCGTCCTGGTCGTTGCTCAAGCCGTCGGTGAGAAACGTGTTGCTGGCTCCGGAGCTGCCGGCGCCCGAAATGGTGCTCCCATCCGTCACGCTCGGGCTGATCCCGGGGGCCAGGAATGCGAGGCTCTCGAAGTCGCGCTCGGGCAGGGGAAGCTGATCGATCTGCTGCCTCGAAACCGAAGCTCCGATGGAGCTCTTGGTCGTTTCGACGACCGGAGCTTCTCCCACGACGGTCACCGTTTCCGCCACGGCGGAGACCTTGAGCGAAAAGTCGAGGGTCGCCCGCTGGCCGATCGAGATCTTCACGCCGGAGCGAACCTCCGTCGCAAATCCCTTCATTTCGACCGTGAATTCGTAGTTTCCCGCGGGGAGCTCCGCGAGTCTGTAGGCGCCCGAGGCATCCGTGACCACCGTGCGCGTCACGCCGGTCGCCAGGTTCCTGCCCACGACCGTCGAACCGGACAGTGGCTGTCCCGCCTCCGCCAGCACTCGACCCGTCACGCTCCCGCCGATGGTCTGCGCGAGGCCGGCCACCGGCAGCAGGAACAGGGCGGCCAAGGCCAACGCCTTCGTCGATCGCCTCATCGGAGTCCTCCCTTCACGGCGGCCCGCTCGCCCACCATTCCGCCGTTCTCCAAATTTGCGGGGAGCTTGCATCATTCGTTGCTGCAAGTCAACACGGCGACAATAGTGATGAAAAGCGCCCCGGCGGGGGTCGCCGGCGAAAGCGGTGGGCGCTATCGCATCAAGTATTGCAGGCGTCTAACGGCGCGCGGCAGCGGGTTTGGCGGGCCTTTCGAAGACGTAGAAGGCGGCCTCGTTCGAACCGCAGATCGCCGTCGCCTCGTACCCCTTCGCAAAGAGACGCGTCGCGACCCGGCGAAGGCGAGAGCGGGCTCTTCGCGCTCCCGCGGGATCCTCGCTGTAGAGAGCGGGCGCCCCCGGCGGGATCTCGACGGCGACTCGCGGGCTCCCGGGGATCCGCCCGGGAGTGGCCCTCGGGAGGTTCTCCGCGTCGGAGCGATCGGCCGCGGTCCCCCGCGCCGCCTGCGCCACCTCCCGCGCGTCGAGCGTCCATCGCACTTCGAACCGATCCGTCGGAAGGGCCCCGTAGAGGCCCCCGAGAGATCCGTAGAGGTCGGGAAGGAAACCGACGGCCCGTGCGCGGAGGCGCACGAGGTTCAGCCGCGCGTTGCGGACGAGGAGAGGGTCGTACGTCCACGTCATCGTCCGGATTCCCCGCTCGAGACACCAGTTGCGCTGGAAGAGCTTGAGGCGCACCGCGACGTCGCGGCCGCGCCACTCCGGCCGGACCGCGAGCAGGTGCGAGTGGTGACAGGGAACTCCGAAGTTGACGCGAGGAAGACCGTGGACGAAGCCCACCATCTCCCGCCCGTCGAAAGCGCCCGCGGTCAAACCGCCGACGTGCCCGACGACCTGGAGGTCGAAAGTCGAGGGGAGCTGACGGTCCTCGAATCCCCAGACCTCGCGGGCGATCTCCTGGACGGCAACCATCTCGTCTGGGCGGTGGAGCTCCCGGACGATCAGGCGGCTCACGCGATCTTCTCGAGAAGTGAGGCGAGAAGCGCGGCGCGCTTCGGAAGATCGGACATCAGGACGAACTCTTCTCGTGCGTGGGCCCCGCCGCCCACCGGCCCGAGCCCATCGAGCGTCGGCACGCCCTCCGCGGCGGTGAGGTTTCCGTCGGAGGCCCCACTCACTCTCGCCGCTCCGAGCTCGAATCCGAGCTCGGACGCGATCGACCGCGCGTCTTCGAAGAGCGCGAGCGACTCCGGAGTCGGCTCGAGAGGCGGCCGGTCGAAGCCTCCTTCGACGCGAATCGAGACGCGCGAATCCGCGGCACGGTAGCCGCGCACCCCCTTCTCCACCCGGGCCGCTTCCTCGCGCGACCAGACGCGGACGTCCACGGAGATCTCCCCCTCGTCCGGCACGACGTTGGTTCGATCGCCGCTGCGCGCCCGGGTCGGGACGGCGGTGGTACCGAGTCCGGGATCCGCCAGCGTCTCGAGATACAGGACCGCGCGCGCGAGCTCCGCCAGGGCCGAGGCTCCACGCTCCGGCTCCAGGCCCGCGTGCGCCGCCTTCCCGCGGAAGCGGACGTGAAAGAGACCGGTCCCCTTGCGGGCGATCTTCGCGGCGCCGTCGGCGGAGGGTTCGAGGACGAAGACGCGGCGGTGCCGCCGGGCGAGGTCGAGGGTGAGCGCCCGGGAGGCGAGGCTTCCCACCTCTTCGTCCGGGACGAGAAGGAGAGTCGCACGACCGGAACGCTCCTCGGCGAGAGCCTCGAAGGCCGCGATCGCGACCGCCACACCGGCCTTCATGTCGAAGACGCCCGGGCCGGTCGCCCGATCTCCGTCGATGCGGAAAGGGATCTCCCGCAGGGTCCCCGCCGGCCAGACCGTGTCGAGATGGCCGAGGACCATGGAGTCGCCGTCCCCCGAGCCGAGACGGACGACGACGGCGTCTCCGGCGGCGCCACAGGCTCGCGTCTCGACGGCGAGACCGGGAGCATCGAGACGGCCGCGCAGCCAGCCGGCGAGCGCCGAGATCCGCGAAGCATCCCCGGAAGGGCTCTCGAGCTCGACCAGTCCGGCGAGATCGGCGGAGAACTTCTCGGCGCGATCCGAGAAGCGCGAGAGCCAGGCGGCCGGTTTCACTCGGCTCTTCCGTGCCGGTCGAGAACCGTGCCCGTCAGGGAAGGCTCCTGGTCGTACCAGCGCGAGCTCGAAAGGTACTCACGCTCGCTCTGGCGGAGGAGCGCGAGCGAGCGGCGGGGCTTCACTTGCGCGCAGGCGACGAGGATCGCGTTGACGACCGCCATGGGCGCGGCATAGGAGCCCGTGAACGTCGAGGCCGAGATCGGGGCGAGCAGATAGGACTCGCAGACGCGGGCGATCGGCGTCGTGTCGCTGTCGGTGATGCCGAAGACGGGGACGCCCCGGCGCTTCGCCTGCATCGCGGCCTCGACCGTGACGCGAAGGCATCGCCCGAAGCTGATCGCGACGAGGAGATCGCGGCTCCCGAGCGCCCGGACGCGGTGCTCGAGGTTGCCGGCGCTGCCGGTCGGCGGCTCGGCGTCGATCCCGAGAGCGACGAGGCCGTAAGCCAGAAACCAGGAGAGGGAGGCTGCGAGGTCGACTCCCACGACGACGACCGAACGCGAGCGATGAATCCGCCGCGCGAGCTCGATCACGTGCGTCGGATCGAGCCCGGACTGAACCGCATGGACGTTGTGGACGTCGCGCTCGAGGCTGTGGCGGACGTGATCCGCGACGCTGCGTCTCTCGCGCGCGGTCGACTCGACGATGCGATACGGCGTGACCCGCTGAACGAAGTGATCGCGGAGATCCTTGAGGAAATCGGCGTAGCGGCGGTATCCGAGAGCCTGGATCGTTCGGACGATCGTGGCCGGGTCGACGCGATATCTCCGCGCGAGGGCACGGGAGGAGAGGTAGAAGGTCTCGTCCGGGTTTTCGAGAGTGGCCTGAATGAGCCGGCGCCGGCGCGGGTTCAGCCGGCGTCCGGCCTCCGCCAAACGCTGCTCGATCGAAGTTCGTGTCGGCATGACGCTCTCCTCGCGCGAGGGGTCGTCCTTTTGCGTCGCGGAAGTCCCCCGGTCGCGAAGAATCTCACGAGGCGACCGGGCGGCCGCTGCGCGCGAGCCGCTCGACCGAGTCGCTGCGGGAATGGACGTAGTCGAGGTCGACCTCGAAACCCAGGCCCGCAGCGCTCGGCACCTCGACCGTGCCGTCTCTCCCGACGACGACCTCCGGGACGATGACGTCCCGGGCGAAATAGCGGCGGCTCGCGGAGATGTCGCCGGGCAGCTCGAAGCCCGGAAGACTCGCGAGGGCGATGTTGTGGGCCCGTCCGATCCCCGACTCGAGCATTCCCCCGCACCAGAGCGGCACGCCCCGGGAGCGGCAGAGCCGGTGGATCGCGAGGGCCTCCGAATAGCCTCCCACGCGGCCCACCTTCATGTTGATGATTCGGCAGCTGCCGAGCTCCAGCGCCTGGCGGGCGGCGCGCTCCCCCGTGATGCTCTCGTCGAGACAGATCGGGGTCGAGAGATCTCTCTGAAGGCTCGCGTGATCGAGGAGATCGTCGTGTTCGAGCGGCTGCTCGATCATCAGGAGACCGAACTCGTCGAGCTTGCGGAGGCGGTCGCGATCCTCCAGCGTGTAGGCGGCGTTGGCGTCGACCGACAGAAGGATGTCGGGGTGACGCCGCCGCACTTCCGCGACCACGGCCAGGTCCCATCCCGGCTTGATCTTGAGCTTGATCCGCTGGTAACCGAGTCCGACGTAGAGGTCCACTCTCTCCAGGAGCGCCGGGATGTCCGGCTGGATTCCGAGGCTGACGCCGACGGGAACCCGTTCGCGGACGCCGCCGAGCAGCCGCGCGAGCGGCTCCCCGCGCGCCTTCGCGATCAGGTCGGCGAACGCGAGCTCGAGGCCGGCGCGGGCCATCGGATGGCCGCGAAACGGCGAGAGCCTCGCGGCGAGATCGTCCAGACTGGAGAGAGCACCGTCCAGGATCGCGGGCGCGAAGAAGTCGCGGAGGACATGGCCGGCGGTCTCGACCGTCTCGTAGCTGAAGAGCGGACGTTCGGCCGCGACGACCTCGCCCCAGCCGGTCAAACCCTCCGCCTCGACTTCGACCAGCACGATCAAGCGCGTCGAGAGGCGTCCGAAGCTCGTCTCGAAGGGCTCCTGCAGCTCGAGCCGCAGTCTTCGCACGACCACCGCGGACACCTCGAGCGGAACGGAGGCGCGCAACTGCGGTTCCGGTTCCGCTCCCAGGATCTCTCGACGCGCCATGCGGTTCCCGTTCCCTCCGCCCGTGAGCCCGGGCGGGCTACCTACAACACTTGTTGCGACGCTAACAGAGCCTGCGAGGGGGCGTCAAGGCGACCCGGTGGAAGTCGCGTCCTGCCGGCGGGATTCGCATGCATCATGTGTTGCAGAGAGCTGTTTGAGGCTGAGGACTGCGGACTCGGCACTCGGGAAGCATCCGGCTCGAGCCACGGCAGCCTCGAGCCCTCGGTCCTCAGTCCGCGGTCAGCCCCGCCTGGAACGTAGAAAACGCGCCGTCGTTGTCGCCGGCTGAGGATTGCGAACTCCGTCTAGACGGCCTGCGTGTCGTCCAGGTCCGGCTGGCCTTCCCGCCACACCATCTCGAGCAGGGGCTGCACCTGTTCGGGCGTGCGTTCCTCGGCGAAGGTCAGGGAGTGCTGGAAGGAGCCCTGCTGGACTGTCAGCGTGAAGTGGAACCGATCCCGGTCACGGGTCGAGCGGATCGTGGGCTCCGACACGTGGGCGATGTTCGCCTCCTCGACCAGGCGGCGAAGCTCGTTCGCGCGCGACTCGTCGAGCTTGTCGGTTTCGAGGCAAGCCGTCCTTCGGCCGCCGGCGACACCACCGACCCGGACGACGGAGACACGTATCGGGCTACCCATTCGTGACGCTCAGATTTGTCGAATGTGAGGACATTGTGAGGAATATCGGCACGGGATGCAAGCCCCGGCCGGGCAAGCCCCGGACGGCGCGCGGGGTTCAGATTCCGACCTGCGACCAGGCCTCCCGAACGGCCTTCTCCTCTGCGCTTCCGGAGCCGTAGAGATCCGCGGCCGCGGCTTGCGTCGCGCTCGCGACCGCCGCGAAGTCGGAATCGGGCGCGAGCCTTTTCGTCAACGCGTCGTACCAGATCCGGCCCGCCCTCTCCCAGGCGAACCCGCCGATCGCGACCGCCGCGAGATAGAAGGCGTGGTTCGGAATCCCGGAGTTGACGTGGACGCCGCCGTTGTCCTCGGGAGAACGGTCGTAGTTGTCCATGTGGAAGGGCTGCGGATCGTTGCCGAGGACCGGATCCGCATAGGCCGATCCGGGCGCCTTGAGCGAGCGGAGCCCGACGCCTCGCACGCGCGAGGTGAAGAGCCCCTCTCCGATGATCCAGTCGGCGTCGGCGGCCTTCTCTCCGCGGCCGCGCTGCTTGACGAGAGAGCCGAACACGTCCGAGATCGACTCGTTCAACGCCCCGGGC
>JBKPSZ010000311.1:0-7266 GCA_046735265.1 Acidobacteriota bacterium
TAGGTTCGGTACAGCATGAGCGCCCACGCCTGCTTGTCGCTCTTCGGATAGCGGAGCGACGAAAGCGGAATTGCGACCTCCGCCGTCCAGGCATCGGGGCCGATCCGGCCAGCCGACTGCCAGAAGTAGTCGGGCCCGAAGTCCTCGGTGAACGTCCCTTCGTTGAAGACCGAGTCGGCCTGGATTCCGCGTGGGCCGATCCAGAAGTCGATCGCGGCGCGATGCTGGTTCTCGACGTCCAGGAGGATGCCGACGTAGTCCTGGTCGTCGGTGATGCCGTCGCGGTCGACGAATGGCGCCCGGATCCGGCGCGGGTCCGGCTCCTCGCAACGAAAAGAGATGTAGAGGAACCGCTCGTCGTAGCCGATCCGCGCGACGGTCCGGACCGGCGGCGGAACGTTGTCCCCCGGGTTGATCTCGTAGAGGAGCTCGACCACGGCGGCGTCGGCCCATCCCGGGTCGGACACGTCCCCGTCGACGGTGATCGGCGCGGAGAGCCGGGGCACGCGGATCGGCGCGGGCTCCGGCTCGTCGGCGAGAAGCGCGCTCGCGCACAGAGCGGCCGCCGCGGCGCAAAAGGAGAGCCTCATGTCCGTCTTACGCCGCGCTCGCAGACAAGATCCGAAGAGTGTAAGGGAGGTCGGGCGGGCGGAGACCGCCCTCTCCCGTTCGAGGGCTCAACGCACGGCCGGGTGCCGCGCGCGGCCCCGCGCGACGCTAGTGGAAGTCGTGGCTCGGGATCGACTCGAGCTCGTCGAGCGTCCAGAACCTCTCCGCCCGGATCGAGAGCGTTCCGTCCTGCTTCTGGAGCCTCCCCTCGACGACGAGCGATCCCGAGCCCACGATGATCGCGCGCTGCTCGCGAAAGAGATCCGGGCGCACGATCGCCTGACAGAGACCGCTCTCGTCTTCGAGGGTCAGGAAGACGAATCCCTTCGCCGTCCCCGGCCGCTGCCGAACGATCACCGCTCCGGCCGTCTGGACCCTGCGGCCGTCGGGGATCTTCGTGAGATCTCCGGCCGAGAGGATTCCGCGGCGGGAGAGGCGTTGCCGCCAGTGCTCCATGAGATGCGGTCCCGTCGTCATCTGGGTCGATCGGTAATCGGCCGCGGTTTCCTCCTCGGGGGTCATTTCCGGCAGCGGCGAGGGATCGTCGGCGGGAAGAGCGGCGTACAGCGGCCCGGCCGGGCGCGCGACCTTCGCCGCCTGCCAGAGCGCGGAGCGGCGGCTCTTTCCGAAGCCGGAGAGCGCACCGGCGTCCGCGAGGAGCGTCAGCTCGTCGGGCCGAAGCGCGCAGCGCCCCGCGAGATCTTCGATCCCGGCGAAGGCGGATCTCCCCTGCTCTTCCTCGATTCGCTTGCCCGTCCTCTCCCGCAGGCCCGCGACGAAACGAAGGCCGAGCCGGACCGCTCCCTCCTCCCAGCGGCACTTCCATCCCGAGCGGACGACGTCGACCGGACGGACTTCGACGCCGTGCCGCTGAGAGTCCTTGACCAGGGTCGCCGGGTGATAGAAGCCCATCGGCCAGCAGTTCAAGAGCGACGCCAGGAAGGCCGCCGGGTGATGCGCCTTCAGATAACAGCTCGCGTAGGCGATCAGAGCGAAGCTCGCGGCGTGCGACTCGGGGAACCCGTAGAGCGCGAACGACGTGATGGACTTGACGATCTGGTCGCGCGCGGCGGGAGGGATGCCCCGCTCCTCCATGCCGGAGCGCAGCCGGGCCTCGATCGCCCCCATGCGCTCCATCGAGCGTTTGAATCCCATCGCGCGACGCAGCTCCTCGGCCTCTCCTCCCGTGAAGCCCGCGGCCACCATGGCGATCTTCAAGAGCTGCTCCTGGAAGAGCGGGACCCCGAGCGTCCTCTTCAGGATCGGCTCGAGACAGGGGTGCGGATACTCGACCGGAGCCCGCCCCTGGCGGCGGTCGAAGAAGGGATGCACCATGCCGCCCACGATCGGGCCGGGGCGGATGATCGCCACCTGGACGACGATGTCGTAGAACTTCTTCGGCCCGTGGCGCGGCAGGGACGCCATCTGCGCGCGGCTCTCGACCTGGAAACAGCCGACCGTGTCCGCCTCATTCAGCATCCGGTAGACGCCGGGGTCGTCCTGCGGCAGGTGGGCGAGATCGATCTCCTTCTTCTCGTGCGTGCGGATCATCGGGATCGCTTCTTCGAGCGCCGCGAGCATCCCGAGACCGAGCAGATCCACTTTGACGATGCCGAGGTCCGCGCAGTCGTCCTTGTCCCACTGCACGACGACGCGCCCCGGCATCGCCGCCGGCTCGAGCGGCACCACCTCGTCCAGGCGGCCCGCGGCGACGACGATGCCTCCCGAGTGCTGCCCGAGATGCCGCGGCAGGTTCTGGATCGACAGAAAGAGCCGCAGGAAGTGGCGCGTGCGAACGTCCTCGGGGTCGAGCCCCGCGGCCGCGATCTCGCGGCCGAGCTCCTCGAGCGGCTCCCGGATCTCGCCGAAGTTCCAGCCGGAAAGGTGCTTCGAAAGCCGATCCACCTGCTCGAGCGAGTAGCCGAGCGCCTTGCCGACTTCCCGCGCGGAGGAGCGGTCCCGGTACGTGATGACGTTGGCGGTCATGCCGGCGCCGTGCGGTCCGTACTTCTCGTACACGTGCTGGATGACTTTCTCGCGCTGATCTCCGGAAGGCAGGTCCAGGTCGATGTCGGGCCACTCGCCGCGCTCTTCCGAGAGAAAGCGCTCGAAGAGGAGATCCATCCGGACGGGATCGACCGCCGTGATCGAGAGCGCGTAGCAGACGGCGCTGTTCGCGGCCGATCCCCGCCCCTGCACGAGGATCTTTTCTTCCTGGCAGAAACGGACGATGTCCCAGACGATTAGGAAGTAACCGGGCAGATCGAGCTTCTCGATCATCGCGAGCTCTTTCTCGATCTGCGCCTGCGCACGGGCGGTCAGGGGCCGGAAGCGGGTGCGCGCGCCGCGCCAGGTGACCTCGCGCAGGTAAGAAGCGGGTGTCGAGCCGGGCGGGATCGGATAGTCGGGGAAGCGGTATCCGAGGTTCGCCAGAGTGAAGTCGAGGCGCTGCGAGAGCTCGAAGGCGTTGCCGACCGCTTCCGGAAGATCGGCGAAGAGCTCCGACATCTCCCGGGCGTCTTTGACGTGGCGTTCCCGCTCGACCGCGAGCGCTCCCGCGGCGCCGTCGAGCGTCGTGTGGAGGCGGATCGCCGTCAGTACGTCGTGCAGCTCCTTGTCGCGGGTGCGCGCGTATCGCACGCCGTTGGTCGCGAGAAGCGGCAGCCGGAGTCGGCGCGCGAGATCGACGAGCGCCTGATTCCGGTGCTCTTCCTCGCTTCGGCGATGGCGCCCGAGCTCGACGAAAAGACGCCCGGGGAAGAGAGCGGAGAGCCGCTCGAGCTCGGACCGCGCGGCGCCCGCGCCCCACTTCTGGAAAGCGCGCGCCACCGGACCCTCCGCGCCTCCCGTCAGACAGTGAAGGCCCTCGGCGTGCGCGGCGACCTCGTCCCACGAGACGGCAGTCTCCCCTTTCGCCTTTCCGAGCGCGCCGGCCGTGATCAGACGGCAGAGGTTCTTGTAGCCGGTCCGGCTTTCGACGAGGAGGGTGAGCCGGACGGCGTCCTCGCCTGTCCGGCTCATCCCGAGCGCAGCGAGGGATCCCGAGGTTGTCCGACGGGCTCGCCGTGAAGCCCGGGATCCCTCGGGCCGGAGCCTGTCCCGAGCGAATGCGAGGGAGCCCTCGGGATGACTTTGCTCGCGCAAAGTCACTTCGGCGCCCACCAGCGCCTTCAGTCCCGCTTCGCGGGCAGCCTTGTAGAAGCGAGGAGCGCCGTAAACGCCGTTCCGGTCCACGAGCGCGACGGCGGGAAGTCCCATCCGCGCCGCCTGCTCCACCAGGTCCTCGGGGAGCGAGGAGCCATCGAGAAAGGAGAAGGCCGATGCGGCGCGAAGCTCCGCGTAAGGACGGGGATCGCAGCGCGACGCAGGCGGTTTCCAGGATCGCCGGCGGAGCTTCTCCTTGCGCGCCCCGGCCGCCACGATGCGTGAGAGCGGGTCGTCGTCTCGCAGAGGACAATCCGGATTTCCGGCCCCGAGGTCGCGTGCCGGAGGCTGGCTCGGCGGATTCTCGGAGGGGCGGCTCCTCTTCTCGGCCACCTCAGGAATCTAGGCGTAAATCGGGCGTAAGTCAATCGGCTTGAGCGGCTTCTTTACATCAAGCCACTGTCGCCCTCCGACCAACAATCCTAGTCTGGTCCTCCATCGTCCATGGCGTCTTGGCAAACCTCGTCGCATCGCAGATAGCCGATCCGAAGTCTTTTTTCGGAAACGCGTACTTGTGACGCGCCTTGGCTGCCTAGCTACCGGAAAAACGTGTTCGCTTGCGCAGTGTCCGCACCGACTCTTATCCCAGCTGGATCTCCGGAGGAATCTCCGAGTTCATCAGGGAGGATCCGCCGTCCGCGAAGATGACCTGCCCCGTGATCCATCCGGCCTCCTCGGAGCAGAGGAGAGAGGCGACGTTGCCGACGTCCGCCGGCGTGCCAATCCGCCTCATGGGAGTCCAGCCGCGCTCGTGCCAGCCTCGAATCGCGCTCTGAGCCTCGGCCGGCAGCGTGTTCAGGACGGAGTCCTCGATCCAGCCCGGGCTGATGGCGTTGACCGTGATGCCGCGCCGGGCGAGCGCGACGGCGAAGTACCGGATCAGAGACTCCATCGCCGCCTTGGCCGAGCCCATCGCCACCCACGGGAGAAGGCCTCCGGTCCGGCTGCCCGAGCCGTACGTGATCGCGAGAATTCGGCCGCCGTCCGGCATCAGCTTCGCGGCCTCGCGCGCCCCGACCAGGAACGCCTTGGCCTGGGAGTCGATCGCCGTGTCCCACTGCGCCAGGGTGATGTCGAGCGGCGCCTGGAAGAATTCGGACAGCTCCGGCCGCGCACTGCTGACGAAGACGTCGAGCGTCGAGAACTCCGTCCGGACCGTGTCAAAGAGGCGGTCGAGATCGTCCGTGCGCCGGACGTCGGCTTGAACCAGGAAGCCGGCTCGTCCTCGCTTGAGCACCCCGGCGAGCGTCTCCTTGGCCGCGGCCTCGTTGCGGTAGAAGTGAACCGCCACATCGGCTCCTCGCTCCGCCAGCTTCCAGGCGATTCCCCTGCCGATCCCGCGGGAGCTACCGGTGATCAGAGCGTGTTTCCCCGTGAACGCCATACGCACCTCCCTGACAGAAGGGTCGCGCGGCAGCCACGAGGTGCGGCGGTCGGAGCGGCGTCGCGAAGGCGCGGCCGGGCTTGCGCCCGGACGGTCGAACGCCGAGCCCCGGCGCTTCCGGCGGCCACGGCCATGTTATCAACCGGAGGAGGTGGCTCTTTCCCGCGGAGGCCGGCCGCGCTCTACGCCGCGAGGCCGAAGCGCTCGTGGAGGACGCAGGCGGAGAGCATCATCATCAACCCCTGATCGATGACCGTCCGGTCCCCCGCGTTCATTCGCGGCAGGTCGTCGAGCAGCGCGGCGACCCTCTTGCGGTCGAAGACCTGCAGGGATGTGAGGACCGGACCGCGCAGCGTGTCCTGCATCAACTGGTGGAGCTTGCCCGAGGCGTCGAGCGTCGCCGGCGGGGAAAGAAACGGATGTTTCTGCCGCTTGTAGACCGTGTCCGTCAGGACATGGCGAGCGGCCTCGCGCAGGACGTATTTCTCCGTCATCCCGCGGATCTTCGCGGAGACCGGGAGGTTCACCACGGTCTCGACGACCTTGTGGTCCAGAAAGGGCACGCGCCCCTCGACCGAGTGCGCCATTTCCATCCGGTCGCCCAGGATCACGAGGATGTAGCCGGCGAGGATCGTCTTGCTCCAGAGGTAGAGCGACTGATGCACGGGGGCGCGGCCCGCGAGCCTTCCCGGCACGTCCACGCTGTTCAAGAGCGCGCGGTAGGAATCGTGCCCCGCGAACTCCGCGACGTAGTCGGGCGACAGCATTGCGCGCAGCTTGAAGAGATTTCCCGACGTCGCCTCGATCCAGGAGGGCGTGAAGCCGAGGATCTTCTTCACGCCTTCGGTCGAGACGGTCTGGCCGTCGGGCAAGAGCAGTCCGCGCGACACGGGATTGTTTCGCTCGAGCTCGCCCAGGAGCGCCTGCACCGTCGCCGGATCCTGCCCGCCGTTGTCGTAGAGGAGCATGTCGCGGCGGAAGTGCGCGTAACCGCCGAAGATCTCGTCGGAGCCTTCTCCCGTGAGGACGACCTTGTACCCGGCGTCCCGGACGGCGCGGGAGAGGACGAACTTCGCGACGCCGTGGGCGTTGAAACAGAGCGTCTCGGCGTGGAACGTGGCGTCCGCGAAGTGATCGGCGAGATCGTCCTGCCGGATCGGAACCGGGTAGTACTCGGCCCCCGCCTTCGTCGCCATCTCCTCCGCGATCGCGCTCTCGTCGTAGTCCGGACGATCGAAGGTCAGGGTGAAGGCGCGGATCGGGTTCGACAGGTGCCGCGACGCGAGCCCGATCACCGAGCAGGAGTCGAGCCCGCCGCTCAAATAACAGCCGACCGGCACGTCGGCCCTCAGCCGCAGGCGCACCGCTTCGTCCAGGACCTCGCGCAGGCGCTCCGCATGCTCGCCGTCGCTTCCGGCCCGACGCTCCTCCTCGACGCGCGGATAGTCGAAGTCCCAGTAGCGGTGGATCTGCGTGTACCCGCGGGTCGCGAGCAGGTAGTGGCCGGGCAGGACCTGCGAGACGCCGTGATAGAGCGTCTGCGACGGGTGGCCTCCCCCGCTCGCGCCGCGGAAGAGCGCGTCGCGGTTCCAGCGCGCGGGAACGCCGGCCGCAAAGAGCGCCTTCACCTCGGAGGCGAGGTAGAGCATGCCGCCGTGGAACGCGTAGAAGAGCGGCTTGATCCCGAACCGGTCGCGCGCGGCGAAGAGAACCTGGTTCGTTTCGTCCCAGAGGAGGATGGCGAATTCCCCGCGGAGGCGTTCGAGACAGGCGGCGCCGAGGTCCTCGTAGAGATGCAGGGCGATCTCGCTGTCCGAGCGCGTCCGGAGCTTGTGACCCGCCGCCTCGAGCTCTCTCTGGATCCGCTCGTAGTCGTAGAACTCGCCGTTGACCACGATGTGCAGCCGCTCGTCCTCGCCCGCGATCGGCTGATCGCCCGTCGTCAGGTCGATGATCGAGAGGCGGGCGTGGCCGAGGCCGATCCGCCCGTGATCCGCGATCCAGGTCTTCCGGCCGTCCGGGCCGCGGTGGTGGAGCGTGGCGGTCGCCCGCGCGAGCGCGTCCGCCGG
>JBKPSZ010000312.1:0-6559 GCA_046735265.1 Acidobacteriota bacterium
GATCGAGATCGACCGGGACAACTTCGATCAGGTCCTCGCGGGCATGGCGCCGCGGCTGGCTCTCAAAGTGGACAACAAGCTGACCAACGACGGCAGCAAGATGAACACGGAGCTGCGATTCAACAGCCTGCAGGATTTCGAGCCCGACAACGTCGTCCAGCAGGTCGAGCCGCTGCGCAAGCTCGTGGAGGCGCGCCAGAAGCTCCGGGATCTGCTGTCGAAAACGGACGGGAACGACCGCCTCGAGGAGTTGTTGCAAGGCGTGATGCAGAACACCAACGCGCAGAAGCAGCTCTCCGAGGCTCTCGGCCTGGAAGGGGCGAAGGGCAAGGAGAAGAGCGAAGAGGAATCCCATGAGTAAGAACCCGGAGAAGGGCAAAGCCGAAGTCGTCGTCCGCGAAGAGAAGGGGGAGCGCGACCTCCTCTCTCAGATCCTCGAGGAGGGTCGTCTCGCGCGCAACGACAGCCAGACCGAGCAGGCCAAGGACCTGATCGCCTCGTTCGTCTCTCAGGTCATGAGCGGAGAGATGGTGGTGTCCAAGGATCTCGAAGCGTCGATCAACGCCCGCGTCGCGGCGATCGATCGCCTCCTCTCGGCGCAGTTGAACGAGGTCATGCACCACCCCGATTTCCAGAAGCTCGAGGCCTCCTGGCGCGGCCTGCATCACCTGGTTTTCGAGTCCGAGACCGGGACGATGCTCAAGATCCGGGTCTTGAACGTCTCGAAGAAGGACCTCCTGAAGGATCTCGAGCGGGCGGCGGAGTTCGATCAGTCCGCTCTCTTCAAGAAGGTCTACGAGGAGGAATACGGCACCTTCGGCGGCGCGCCGTTCTCCGCGCTGATCGGCGACTACGAGTTCTCCAACCACCCGCAGGACCTGTCGTTGCTCGAGAAGATCTCGCAGGTCGCCGCCGCCGCGAACGCCCCGTTCGTGGCCGCGTCGTCGCCGGAGCTCTTCGGATGGGACACGTTCACCGAGCTCGCCGAGGTCCGGGACCTCGCCAAGATCTTCGACCGGACGGAATACGCGAAGTGGCGCTCCTTCCGCGATTCGGAGGATTCGCGCTACGTCGGCCTGACGTTGCCGCATACGCTGATGCGGCTCCCGTACGGAAAGGAGACCGTTCCGACCGAGACGTTCAACTTCGAAGAGGACGTCGACGGCCGCGACCACAAGAAGTATCTGTGGGGCAACGCCGCCTATTCCTTCGGAACGCGCCTGACCGAGGCCTTCGCTCTCTATCAGTGGACCGTCGCGATCCGCGGCGTCGAGGGGGGCGGCCTCGTTCAGGGGCTCCCGACGCATACGTTCAAGACCGACGAAGGGGACGTCGCCTTGAAGTGCCCGACGGAGATCGCCATCACCGACCGGCGCGAGAAGGAATTCTCGGACCTCGGATTCATCCCGCTCGTCCACTGTAAGGGGACGGACTACGCGGCTTTCTTCGCCGCTCAGTCGACCCAGAAGGCGAAGAAGTACGACCAGGACTTCGCCAACGCGAACGCGCGGCTCTCGACCCAACTCCCTTACATCTTCGCGGTCTCCCGTTTCGCCCACTATCTGAAGGCGATCATGCGGGACAAGATCGGAAGCTTCATGTCGCGCATGGACGTCGAGCGCTATCTGAATCAGTGGATCTCCAACTACGTGACGCCCGACGACACCGCCTCGCCGACCGTGAAGGCCCAGTTCCCGCTGCGCGACGCGCGCGTGGAGGTCGTGGACATCCCCGGCAAGCCCGGCGCGTACAAGGCGGTTGCGTTCCTGCGACCGCACTTCCAGCTCGACGAGTTGCAGGTTTCGCTGCGTCTCGTGACGGAGCTGCCCAAGCCGGCCGCCGGCTGATCGCGGGGATCCCGATGCCGCACGTGGCCGGGCGTTCCTCCCGAGGAGCGCCGGAAACGGGGGAGCCGTCTCCCCCGGAGCGCTCGGCGACCGCCCGAGCGCGGCGGTAAGATCAGCAGACCCGGTCCGATCGCATGTCACGAGTCGAGAACGAGGTCCGCATCACGCCTTCGGTGCTCGACCGGCTGATCGACGATCGGCCGGACCTGAGCCGGGACGCGCCGGCGACCCGGCAGACGAGCCTGCGCCTGCTCAAGGAGGCGGTGCGGCGGGATCTCGAGTGGCTCCTGAACGCTCGCCTGACTGCCGATTCCGTGTCCGAGGAGCTGCCCGAAGTCGCGAAGTCCCTCGTTTCCTACGGTCTGCCGGACCTCACGTCGGCCAACGTCCACGATCCGGACGGCCGCGACGACCTTCGCCGCGCGATCGAGAAGGCGGTCATCGTCTTCGAGCCTCGGCTCGAAGGGGTCGAGGTCGAGCTCGACCGCGTCGTCGAAGGGGAGCGGTCCGTTCGGTTTCGGATCGAGGCCCGCCTCCGCGTCGAGCCGACCCCGGAGCCGGTCGTCTTCGACACGATGCTCCAGATCGGCAACGGCGAGTTCCGGGTGAAGGGGGACTGATGCGCGACGAGTTGCTCGGCTACTACGAGCGGGAGCTCACTTTCCTGCGACAGCTCGGCGCCGAGTTCGCTCAGAAGTACCCGAAGATCGCCGGCCGGCTCCTCCTCGAGCCCGACCGATGCGAGGACCCTCACGTCGAGCGCCTGATCGAGGCCACGGCCTTCCTGGCGAGCCGCGTCCACTTGAAGATCAACGACGAGTTTCCGGAGCTGACCGAGTCGCTCTTGAACGTCCTGTATCCGAACTTCCTCGCGGCGGTGCCATCCGTCTCGATCGTGCAGTTCGTGATGGACGCCGAGCACGCGAATCTGAGCATGGGCCACTCGATCCCCCGGGGCTCGACGGTCCGGTCCGATCCGGTGGACGGACAACCCTGCCGCTTTCGAACCTGCTACCCGGTCGACCTCTGGCCGCTCGAGGTCAGCGAGGCGCGGTTCGAGATCCCGCCGCCCGGAAGCGTGGTGCCCGAAGGGACGCGGACGATGCTCCGCATCGGGCTCCGGACGCTCGGGGGAATTCCCTTCTCCGAGCTCCGGCAACAGGCGGGCGAAGAGAAGGCGCGCCCGCTCGACCGAATCCGCTTCTATCTGCAGGGAGAGGGGAAAGTCGTCTTCGGGCTGTACGAGCTCCTGTTGAACGACCTGATTCGGGTCGAGCTTCGGGGAGCGGACAAATCGGGGCCGCCTCCCTTCCCGCTGCCTCCCGGGGCAGTGCGACCCGTCGGCTTCGAAGCGGAGGAGGGTCTCCTTCCTTACTCCGAACGCTCGTTTCCCGGCTACCGGCTCCTCCAGGAGTACTTCGCGTTTCCCGAGAAGTTCCTGTTCGTCGACTTTACGGGTCTCGAGCGAGCGGTCGAGGGGGGGTATCCGCCCGCCGTCGATCTCTTGATCTACCTCCGCCGCGAGTTCCCCGACGAGAGGAGCGTCAGCGCGCAGAGCTTCCGCCTGCACTGCACCCCGATCGTCAATCTGTTCTCGCATATCGCCGAGCCGATCCGCGTCACGCACCTGCAGAGCGAGTATCGGGTGATTCCGGACGTCGGACGCCCCATGGCGATGGAGGTGTATTCCGTCGACGAGGTTTCGAGTACGCGGCCGGACGCGGAGAAACCGACGATCTACGAGCCGTTCTATTCGATACGCCACTCCCAACCCGGGGGGGAGACCGAGACGTTCTGGCACTCGAGTCGCCGTCCTTCGGGACGGCGCGACGACGAGGGGACCGAGATCTACCTGACCCTCGTGAACCTCGGTTTCCGCCCGGAGGTCCCCGACGTCGAGACCGTCACGGCTCGCGTCACCTGCTCGAATCGCGATCTGCCGGGGCGGCTCCCTTTCGGGACCGGCGGCGGAGCCGATTTCGAGCTCGAAGGCGCCGGCGTCTTCACGGCGATCCGGTGTCTGCGAAAGCCGACGTCGAGCCTTCGTCCGCCCCTGCGCCGGGGGACACAGTGGCGTCTGATCTCCCACCTTTCGCTGAACTACCTTTCCCTCGTCGAGTCGGAGGGAGGCGATCCGATCGCCCTTCAGGAGATTTTGAAGCTCTACGACTTCGCCGACTCCTCTGCGACGCGGAATCAGATCGCGGGCCTGACGGGGGTTTCGGCCAGACGGGTGATGAGGCCGGTCGGTTCCGCCGCCTCCGGTTTCGTTCGAGGGTTGGAGGTGTCCGTCGAGCTCGACGAGGCCCAGTTCATCGGAAGCGGCGTTTTTCTCTTCGCCTCCGTTCTCGAGCGATTCCTCGCGCTCTACAGCTCCATCAATTCCTTCTCGGAGCTCGTGGCGTCCACTCGCCAGCGGGAGGGCGTGCTCAAACGCTGGGCGCCTCGCGCCGGGGAACAGATCGTCCTGTGAGAGCGCAGCTCTACACCGAAGCGTACCGCTTCGACTTCTTCCAGGCCGTGCGCCTGCTCGAGCGGCTCGAACCACAGCGCGAGCCGGTCGGCGTCGCCGGTCCCCCGTCGCGGGAAGTCGTCCGATTTCGCACCCGCGTGTCGCTCGAGTTTCCCGCGAGCCAGATCTACGACCTGACGCCGCACGACGACGGGCCGCCCCGGATGACCGTCGCGTTCTTCGGAATGGCGGGAGCGCTCGGAGTCCTGCCGCATGCCTACACCGAGCTCCTGATCGAGAGGACCCGCCGTCAGGACCAGGCCCTCTGGGAATTCCTGGACCTCTTCCACCACCGGTTGATCTCCTTCTTCTATCGGGCGTGGGAGAAGTACCGCTTTCCGATCGCTTACGAGAGAAACCGGCGGGATCCCTTCACGGCGTATCTCTTCGATCTCATCGGCCTCGGGACGAAGGGTCTCTCGGGCCGCATGCGCCTGCCGGATCAGGGGCTCCTCCTCTACGCCGGGCTGATCGCCCAGAAGCCGCACTCCGCGTCCGGGATCGCGTCGATCCTGGGGCACTACTTCGCCGTCCCGGCGCGGATCGAACAGTTCTCGTCGCAGTGGCTGACGCTCGACCGGACCTATCGCGCGAGCCTCGGGTCAGCCAACAGCGACCTCGGCGTGAGCCTTGTCGTCGGCGAGCGCGTGCAGGACCGCCAGTCGAAATTCCGGGTGCGGCTCGGCCCGATGTCGCTCGAGAGATATCTCTCCTTTCTTCCGGGCGGCGCGTCGTTCCCCGCCCTCGCGGATCTCACTCGTTTCCTCGCGGGGCTGGAACTCGACTTCGACGTCCAGCTCGTCCTCACGGCGGCCGAGGCTCCCGACTGCGTCCTGTCGAGCCGGGCCAAGACGCCTCCGATGCTCGGATGGACGACGTGGATGAAGACCCGCCCGTTGTCCGAGGATGCTTCGCCGGTCGTTCTGTCGGTGGCAAACTAGGTTCACCGGAACCGTTCGTCGAGAAGGGGCGATGCCATGAGCGTGAACTTGAAGTCTCTGATCGGGCGGCTGGACGAGACGTGCCGCTCTTCGCTCGAGGCCGCGGTGGGGCTCTGCCACGCGGGGACGAACTACTCGGTCGAGATCGAGCACTTCCTCGCGAAGCTTCTCGAGCCGGCCGATACGGATCTCGCCCGCATCCTTCGCCATTTCGAAGTCGACGCTTCGCGGCTCGGAAAAGATCTGACGGCGGCGATCGGCCGGCTGAAGAGGGGCAACACCGGCGCGATCTCGATGTCGGACCGAATTCCTCAGTGGGTCGAGGCGGCCTGGCTTCGCGCTTCGATCGACTACGACTCCGCCAAGGTGCGGTCCGGTCACCTGACCCTGGCGCTCGTCACCGACGCGGATCTCGTCCAGATCGCGCGGAGCCTCTCGAAGGAGCTGAATGACATCTCCCCGGAATCGCTCGGCAAGAAGTTCCCGGACATCATCCGCGGTTCCGCTGAAGAGAGGGAAGCCCTGAGCCTCTCGGCGGCGCCGCCGCCGGGCGCGGCCGAGGGAGCCCCGAGCGGCGTGAACCCGGGGACCAAGGCCCTCGATCAGTACACCGAGAACCTCACGGCCAAGGCGCGCGCCGGGAAGATCGACCCGGTCCTCGGGAGAGACTTCGAAATCCGGCAGGTCATCGACATCCTGACCCGGCGCCGGCAGAACAACCCGATCCTGACGGGGGAGGCCGGCGTCGGCAAGACGGCGGTCGTCGAGGGTTTCGCCCTGCGGATCGCGAAGGACGACGTCCCGGATCCGCTCAAGAACGTCGCCGTGCGCACCCTGGACCTGGGCCTCCTGCAGGCGGGCGCGGGCGTAAAAGGGGAGTTCGAGAACCGGCTGAAGAACGTCATCGAAGAGGTCAAGGGGTCGCCGCAGCCGATCATCCTCTTCATCGACGAGGCGCACACCATGATCGGCGCCGGCGGACAGGCCGGGCAGAATGACGCCGCGAACCTCTTGAAGCCCGCCCTCGCGCGCGGCGAGCTGCGCACGATCGCGGCGACGACATGGGCGGAATACAAAAAATATTTCGAAAAAGACGCGGCTTTAGCAAGACGTTTCCAGGTCGTCAAGGTCGAGGAGCCGACCGAGCAGCTCGCGATCGTCATGATGCGCGGACTCACGGAGACGCTCGAGAACCACCACAAGGTCCGCATTCTCGACGAGGCGGTCGCGGACGCGGTCAAGCTCTCGCACCGGTATAT
>JBKPSZ010000313.1:0-10584 GCA_046735265.1 Acidobacteriota bacterium
GCAGACGCGCAAACGACGCCCAGTCTCGAGTTCCTGATTCTTCAGCGCCTCGAGAACGCCGACGAGGGGATCGGTTCGGGCAACCTCTTTCTCTATCTGCAGGACCGACGCGTGAAAGCCAGCCAGGCGACCGTCGGGCGCGTCCTTCGTCTGCTCGACCACCGCCGCCTGACGGCGAAACGGAGCAACAAAGGGCGTGTCCTGACGAACTCGGGACGGCGACATCTCGAAGAGCTCCGGCACAAGGAGGGGCTCCGTGACTGGGCCGAGGGCGTCCTTCAGGAGATCAAACCGGCCACGCAGAAGGAGTACCTGCAGGCGCTCCAGACCCTTCGATTCCTCGAGGGCCACCTTGCGCGGCTCGCCGCGGAGAACGCTTCGAAGGAAGACCTCGCGCGAATGCAGGCGGTGCTCGAGGAGCATTCGAGAGAGATCGAGTCGCGTTCGCGCGGCCGGGACCGGGGACTCGAGTTTCACGGGCTGCTCGCCGCCGCGGCCGCCAACCGGTTTCTCCAGGCCGCGATCAGCATGATCTGGAGCTGGAACAAGACAATCCAGGACCTCTGGGCGGAAGCGGACGTCCTGACCGGGAAGTCCTCGTACCCCGATCACCTCCGGATCTTCAAAGCGATCGCGGCGCGCGACGGGGCCGCGGCCGAGAAAGCGATGATGGCGCACTACGACCCGTTCGTCGGGAACGTGCGAGACCACTTCGAGCAGCACGCGCGCGTGAGTCTTTCCGCGCGCGAGGGGGCACGGGCGGGCACGCCGACTCCGGTTCCGTCGGCCTGAGCTGCAGGGTCTCTCTCTCCACTACAAGCGGCGCACCTGTCCCCGGCGTCGGAGGCCGGAAAGGCTAGAATCCGGAGGACCTTGAGGCCCTCCGACTCCCCCTCCCCCGGCTTTCTGCGAGCGGTCTCTCGTTGGGAAGTCGTCGCCCTGACCGCGAACGCCGTCATCGGCAGCGGCGTATACCTCGTCCTGCCCGTTGCGGCCGTTCAGTTGCTCGGCCCGGCGAGCGTCTGGGCGATCCTGGCCGGCGGATTCGCCGTCCTCCTGATCGTCCTGTGCTTCGCCGAAGCGACGAGCCTCTTCGACCGCCCGGGCGGCGCCTATGTCTATGCCCGGGAGGCCTTCGGGGAGTTCGCGGGGTTCGAAGTGGGGTGGATGACCTGGATCTCCCGCGTCGCGGCGGTCTCGAGCCTCACGGTCTTCTTCTCGCGTGCCCTGGGCTTCCTCTGGGAGGGCGCCAACCGCGGCATCGGACAGGTCATCACGGTCACTCTCGTGCTCGTGATCCTCACCGCGTTGAACGTCCGCGGCGTCAAGGTGGGAGCCCGGACCACCCTGTATCTGACGATCGCGAAGATCCTGCCGCTGCTCGCGCTCGTCGCCGTCGGAATCTTCGCGGTGTCGTGGGAGCGCGTATTTCCGGTCCCGTCTCCCGACCCGAAGAACTTTCCCAAGGCCGCCCTGCTCGTCCTCTATTCCTACGCCGGTTTCGAGTCGAGCCCGGGCCCGGCCGGCGAATTTCGCAATCCCCGCCGCGACCTCCCGTTTGCCATGATCACGCAGCTCGCCGTCGTCACGCTCCTCTACACGCTCGTGCAGCTCGTCGCGATCGGAACGGTGCCCGATCTCGGTACCTCGAAGACCCCGCTCGCCGACGCGGGCCACTTGCTCATGGGCCCCTTCGGAGGGCTTCTCCTGACGCTCGGCGCGGCGGTGTCGGTCCTCGGAGCGGACAACGGGAGCATCCTCGTGGGACCCCGGTATCTCTACGTCCTCGGAGAGAGCGGACGCCTGCCGCGCATCTTCTCGAAGATCCACCCGCGCTACCGCACCCCCTACGTCGCGATCCTGACGCAGACCGGCCTCGCCGCGGCCCTCATCGCCGCGGACGCCGTTCTTCACCGAATCGAGCCCGGCGCCTTCGGCATCGCTGAGGAGCTCGCGCTCCTTTCGGTCATCGCGAGGCTCGTGACCCACATCGGGACGTGCCTCTCGGTGCCGTTCCTGCGGCGGAAGTTCCCCGATGCGCCGCGGGCCCTCCGGCTCCCCGGCGGACCCGTCATTCCGATCGCCGCGCTGGTCATCTGCCTTGCGCTCGTCGCCTCCGTCGAGAGGAGGGTCTTCATCGCCGGCGCGATCGGCCTCGCGGCCGGTGCGATCGTCTACTTCTGGCCGCGCCGGACGCCGCGTGTTTCGGCCCGGTCGGAGGCGGAATCCGGCGCGCCGGAGTCGACGGAAGCCGAGGCGGCGGGACCGTCCGCCTAGCGACCGCTACTCGTACCGCAACGCTTCGATCGGGTCGAGCCGGGAGGCCTTCACCGCGGGATAGAGCCCGAAGAAGATCCCGACGGAAATCGACACGATGAGCCCGACGACGATCGACCAGAGAGGCGTCTCGGCAGGGAGCGCATCGAAGGCCTTTTTGATCGCCGCCGGAACCGCCACTCCGACGACCACCCCGATCGCGCCGCCCAAGAGCGACAGCGCGGTCGCCTCGGTCAGGAATTGCATCACGATGTCTCGGCGGAAGGCGCCCACGGCTTTGCGGACTCCGATCTCGCGCGTGCGCTCGGTCACCGACACGAGCATGATGTTCATGACGCCGACGCCGCCGATCAGAAGCGAGATGAAGGCGATGAAGACCATCGCGAGGGTCACGCCGCGCGTGATTCCCTGGAAGCTCTCGATCATCCGGTCCGGCGTCACGATTCCGAAGTCGTCCGGCTTGTCGAACCGCACGTGCCGGCGGGCGCGGAGGATCGTCCTCGCCTTCTCGATCAGGACCGGGACCTGCTCCGGCGTGTAGGGCACCATCGCGATCCGGAGGGCGTCGCCGCCGGGCCCGCCCACGCGAATCCAGGGGAAACGCCGGTCGAAGGTGGTCAGCGGAATCGTCACGAAGTTGTCCTGCGACTCTCCGAACATCTTTCCCTTGCGCTCGAAGACGCCGATGACGGTGTACGAATCGTGCCCGAGCAGCACACGCTTGTTGATCGGGTCTTCGCGCGGAAAGAGCTTCTCCCGGATGTCTTCACCGATCACCAAGACGTCGGCGGCGTGATCCAGGTCGAGCTCGGTGAAGAACCGGCCCTGCGCGACGAACCGGCTCGTGGCCGGGGCGTACTCGGGAACCACCCCGAACACCCGCGGCGAGCGCGCTTCCGCGTCCCGGTACTTCAGGTGATATTCCGTGTTGTCCCAGAGATATCGCTGAGGCGAGACCGCCCGGGCCTCCTGAATCCCGGCCCTCAGAGCCGCGGCGTCTTCGAGGGTGAAATCCTTGCGCCGCCGCTCGGCCTCCGGCGGCTCGTGCGGTCCGAAGCGCGGTTGCCATTTCTGGAACATCACGAGCGACGCGCCATAGCTCTGGAAGCTGCGGACCATGTTGTTGTTGAAGCCGGTCACGATCGAGACCATGGCGATCACGGTCGCGACACCGACGACGATTCCGAGGATGGTCAACGTCGCGCGCAGCTTGTGCGCGCGCACGGCGAGCAGGGCGAAGCGCATGTTCTCGCCGAAGCCGCGACGAAGGTGAGAGAGGAAGCGGGTCATCGGTTTATCGGAACAACGGATCAACAGATCAGCGGATCAGCGGATCATCCGGGGGGGAGCCTGACCGATGGTCCGATCCCCCGATCTCCCGATGGCCCGATCTCTCCTCACTCGTACCGCAAGGCCTCGATCGGATCCAGCCTCGAGGCTTTCACGGCCGGGTAGAGGCCGAAGAAGATTCCGACCGAGATCGAAACGGCGAGCCCGACGAGGATCGCCCACATCGGCGTCTCGGCCGGGAGAGCCTCGAAGGCGCGCTTGACCATCGCCGGGATCGCGACGCCGATCGCGACGCCGATCGCGCCGCCCAGGAGCGACAGCGTCGTCGCCTCCGTCAGGAACTGCAGCACGATGTCCCGCCGGAAGGCCCCGACCGCCTTGCGCAGGCCGATCTCGCGCGTGCGCTCGGTGACCGAGACGAGCATGATGTTCATTACGCCCACGCCCCCGATCAGAAGCGAGACGCCGGCGATGAAAACCATCGCCAGCATGACGCCGTTGGTGATCGCTTTGAAGCTCTCGATCATCTTGTCCGGCGTGAAGACGGCGAAGTCGTCCGGCTTGTTGAACGGAACGTGGCGCCGCGTCCGAAGAAGCTCCCGCCCCTTCTCGAGGATGATCGGGACCTGCTCCGGCTTGTACGGGACGGTGGCGATGTGAATCGTGTCGCCGTGGCCGTTCTTGATGTACGGGAACTGCCGGTCGAAAGCGGTGAAGGGGATCAGCAGGAAGTTGTCGTTGGAGCCGCCGAACATCGCTCCCTTCTTCTCGAGGACGCCGATCACCGTGTACTGGATCCCGTTGAAGTCGATGGATTTGCCGAGCGGGTCCTCGCGAGCGAAAAGGACGCCGCGGACGTCCTCGCCGATCACGGCTACATTCGAGGCGTGGTCGAAGTCGCTCTCGGTCACGAAACGGCCGTACGCGACGAAGTGGTTGTTGGCCATGGAATAGTCGGGGGCCACGCCCACGACCACGGGAGTCGTCGTCTCGGCGTCGCGGTAACGCACGTGGACGTTCGTGTTCCACAGGTAGCGCTCGGGCGAGACGGCCCGCATCTCGGGAATCGATGCCTTGAGCGCGAGCGCGTCTTCGAGAGTCAGGTCCTTTCGGCGGCGCTCCGCCTCCGGCGGTCCATGGGGGCCGAATCGCATCTCATACTTCTGGAACTGCACGAGCGTCGCACCGAAGCTCTGGAAGTTCCGGATCATGTTGTTCCGGAAGCCCGTCACGATCGAGACCATCGCGATTACGGTCGAAACGCCGACGACGATGCCGAGGACGGTCAGAACCGCGCGCAGCTTGTGCGTGCGGACCGCGAGCAGGGCGAATCGAAAGTTTTCGCCGAAGCCGCGCCGCAGGTGAGAGAAAAGCTGGGTTATCGGCGGATCCTCACTCGTACCTCAACGCTTCCACCGGAGGCAGTTTCCCCGCCTTGGCGGCCGGGATCAGTCCGGCCGCGAGCCCCGTCAACGTCGCGACTCCGATTCCGATCAGGATGAACGACAGCTTCACCTGGGCGGGGAACACCTGGCTGACGGCGAAGGCGATGAGCGAGCCGAGCGCCACGCCGATGACGCCCCCGATCGAGGACAGCAGCGCCGCCTCGAGCAGGAACTGGCGCCGGATGTCGCGTTGACGGGCGCCGAGTGCGCGGCGCACGCCGATCTCCTTGGTCCGTTCGACGACCGACACGAACATGATGTTGGCGATCACGATGGCTCCGACCACGAGCGAGATTCCGGAGATCAGGATCATCAGAAGAAAAGCGCCCGCGGAGATCCCCTTCCAGAGCGACTGCAGCATCTCGGCGGTCACGAGAGAGAACGGATCGTCCTTGTTGAATTTCGTCTTGCGCAGCGCGCGGAGGATCGTCCGCACCTCGTCGGTCATGGCGTTGACGGACTCGAGCCCGCCCGACGGCTTGGCGAAGATGCCGATGTCTTCGACCGAGGCGATGTGCTTCGAGAACAGCGTCAGCGGCATATAGAGAACGCTGTCCTGGTTCTGGCCGAGCACATTGCCCTGCTTGGCCAGCGTGCCGATGACCTTGACGGGGTAGCCCTCGACTTTCAGGATCCGGCCGATCGGGTCCTGGTTCGGGAAGAGCTGGTCCTGCACGTCCCAGCCGATCACGGCGACCGCGGCCGCATGGTCATACTCGCTCTGGGTGAAGTAGCGGCCCGAGGCGATGTCGATGTTCATCGCTTCGCCCATGTTCGGCGTCTGACCGACGGTCTGCACGTCCGAGAGCTTCCGGTCGCCGGCCTTCACCATCCGCCGTCGCTCGGCCTGTCCTCCGACCTGTCCGCAGAGGCGGCACTCGCGCCGGACGAATTCCATGTCGCTCACGGTCAGGTTCGGGCGCTTCATCGCGAGGAGCCACTCGTCGCGACTCGTGATGATGCCGTACTTGGTGAAGATCACGACGTCGGGGTTCAGGCCGAAGACTTTGTCCTTGACGTAGGTGTTCAAGCCCGAGATCACGGACACGACGCCGACCACGGTCGCGACCCCGATGATGACCCCGAGCAGCGTCAGGAAGGCGCGCAGCTTGTGGCGCGAGAGCGCAGAGGAGGAGACGCGAAAGAGCTCGGCGGTCGTCACGCTTTCTTCTCTTCCTTCCCCTTCTTGTCGCTCTCCTTCTCGATGACGACCTTGTCGCCTTCCTTGACCTGACGCAGCACTTTGAACGGGCCGGTCACGATCTCGGCGCCGAGCGCCGGCCCCTTCTTCAACTCGATCATCAGCTCGCCGGCGAGACCCGTCTCGACTTTCACGAAATCGAGCTTGCCGTCCTTGACGACGTAGACGCCCTCTTCCGTCTCGGGGCGGCCCGAGGCGCGCGGTCCCTTGTCGTTCTTCTTCGGCACGTCTCGCACGACGAGCGCCTGGATCGGAATGGCGGTGGCGGCGCTCTGGCGTCCGGTCTCGATCTCGGCCGTCACAGAGAATCCCGGGCGGATGGTCTCGGGCGGCTTCTCCACCCGGATCTTCACCTTGAAGTTGATCGCTTCGGATCCCTGGGTCAGCGAGAGCAGGTCGGGATCGTTCTTCGGGATCGGCGACGAGCCGACCTCGGTCACGAGACCGGGGAACGTCCGGCCGGGATACGCGTCGATCGAAAGGGACGCCGATTGCCCGATCTTGACCTGAGGCACGGAAGTCTCGTCCACCATCATCACCGCTTCGACCTCTCCCATGTCGGAGATCGTCAGAAGCTGCGTTCCCGGGTTGTTCATGGTCCCGATCACCGTGACTTCGCCTTCCTTCACTGGCAGCGCCGTCACGATTCCGTCGATCGGCGCGGTCACGGTCGTCTTCGAGAGCGAGTCGCGGCTCCCGAGAAGATCGGCGGAAGCCTGGTTCATCCGCTGCTCGGTCGCGGCGAGGGTGGCCTCGGCCGTGTCGAGCATGGACTTGGCTTTCTGGTACTCGGCCTCCGACAGGATGTGGGCGTCGTAGTTCCCCTTGGCGCGCTGATAGTCGAGCTTCGCCTGCGCCGCGTTGGCCTTGGCGGCGTCGAGGTCATGGCGCATCGCCGCGAGCGACGCCTCGCGTCCCTGCGCGGCCGCGGCGAGCTGCGCCTTGTCGATCTGGAGAAGCAGCTGTCCCCGCTTGACGTGGTCCCCTTCCTTGACGGCGAGGTTGACGATCTGGCCCATGACGAGCGCCGACAGGTCGACCTTGCGGCGGGCCTGAATCTTTCCGTTAGCCGTGACCTTGGCGAGGAGATCGACCTTCTCGACTTTCGCGGTGGTCACCCGGGCGAGGTTGCGGTCCCTTCCCGAGAGCGAAAAGGCGAGGATCGCGCCGAGGCCGAGCACCACGGCCGCCCCGACGATGATTTTGACTTTCTTCGACATCGAGCCTCCCGAATCACGGACAACCTTTGAGGTTACTGCTATTTCTACGGGGCGAAAGGTGGAAAGTTCGAGCCGGATCGGGCGGCTTCAGCGCGTCGGGCCGACAGTCGAAGTTGGTGCGCCCAGGAGGATTTGAACCCCCAACCTCCTGATCCGTAGTCAGACGCTCTATCCAGTTGAGCTATGGGCGCAGGGGGGCAAAGGGTAATGAAAACCCTTCGGGTTTTCAAGCTGTCCGCCGCGAGCTATCAGCTTTCAGCCTAAGCGGTTAGAACGGCCGCATCCCGGCGTCCGGCTGAAAGCGGAAAGCGGACAGCTGATAGCTTCCTGGGATGCCCTTCTCCGAAGACGATCGACACTTCATGAAGGAGGCGCTCGCCTTCGCGAGGATCGCCTTCGGCGAGCAGGAAGTGCCGGTCGGCGCCGTCGTGGTCCGCGACGGGAAGATGATCGGCCGCGGCCGCAACCGGCGCGAGGCGGCCGCCGATCCGACCGCCCACGCCGAGATCGAAGCGATGCGCGAGGCGGCGCACGCCGTCGGCACCTGGCGATTGGACGGAGCGACGCTCTACACGACGGTCGAGCCATGCGCGATGTGCGCCGGAGCGGCGGTCAACGGACGCATCTCCCGGATCGTCTTCGGGTGCGCCGATCCGAAAGCGGGCTACTGCGGCACGCTCGGCAACATCCCGCAGGATCCGCGCCTGAACCACCGATGCGAAGTCGAAGGAGGGCTGCTCGGCGAGGACGCAGCCGAGCTCCTCCGTCTCTTCTTCCAGGCGCGCCGGCCTTCGAAAGCGGCAGGAGAGGGCACGTAGGAGGATCGGGATCCCGGCGGATTCGGACGATCTCGACCCTGCTACCATGGCGCCCCCCCGGCGCGGAGAGGTGCTGGAGTGGTTGATCAGGCCGGTCTCGAAAACCGGTAAGCCCGAAAGGGTTTCGAGGGTTCGAATCCCTCCCTCTCCGCCATCGTCGCCGTCGCTTGCGAGCTCATTCTTGGCGGCCGCGCGCCGAATGACTGTCCGGATGTCGGGGCGGGGCTTGTCCCCGCCCGCCGTGATCGGAGAAGAGGCACCGCGTGTGCCTGCACCGGACTTGCGGGCGGCCGCAAGGGCCGCCCCGACGAAGATGGCAAGACGGGCCGCATCCCCGAGCGAGCCGCCGCGACGGGGATAAACTCCCATCCGTCCCGGACGTAGATACCGATATCCCATGGAACATACCGTCGAGCTCCAAGACGTCTGCAAGTCCTTCGGCAAGTTCCGCGCCGTCGACGGCTTGAGCTTCCGGGTTCCCCGCGGCGTGATCTTCGGCCTGCTCGGTCCGAACGGGGCGGGCAAGACGACGTCGATCCGCATGATCATGAACATCACCGCTCCCGACTCGGGGACGATCCGAGTCCTCGGGCGAGCGATGGACCGGGAGAGCCAGAACCGCATCGGTTACCTGCCGGAGGAGCGCGGGCTCTACCGGAAGATGAAGGTGATCGACCACCTCCTCTTCCTGGCCGACATCAAGAACGTGGACCGGGAGTCGGCCAAGAAGCGGATCGCCGAGTGGCTGGACAAGATGGAGCTGCGCCCGTGGCTCCAGAAGAAAGTGGACGAGCTCTCCAAGGGAATGCAGCAGAAGGTTCAATTCATCGCGACGATCGTGCACGACCCCGAGATCCTCATTCTGGACGAAGTCTTCTCGGGCCTCGATCCGATCAACGCGGCGCTCGTCAAGGAATACCTGATGGATTTCCGTTCGCGCGGGAAGACGATCCTCTTCTCGACACACGTGCTCGAGCAGGCGGAGAAGCTCTGCGACGAGATCGTCCTCATGGCGAAGTCGAAGAAGATCCTCGAAGGGAATCTGCGGGAATTGAAACGGAAGCGCGCGGGAGACGAGCTTCGCCTTTCCGTTCGCGCGTCCGCGGCCGAGGTCGCGAGCCTTCCCGGCGTCCGCGCCTCGACCGCCGCCAACGGCGAGTTCATCGTGTCGCTCGAGCCGGGCGTCGACCGGCGCGACTTCCTGCGCCGATGCCTCGAGCGGCACGAGATCCAGTCCTTTTCGCAGCGGGAGCCCGAGCTCGAGGAGATCTATCTCGCCGCGGTCAAGGAAGCGGGGATGGAAGAGACCCGCACGATCGAGTGAGGAGCCGATGAGCTGGAGGAAGATCTTCGCCGTCATCCGCCGCGAGTACATCGAGCGCGTCCGCACGAAGGGTTTCTGGATCGGGACGGCGTTGATCCCGATCTTCTTTCTTCTCTACATCGGGATCCAGATCGTGACGAGCCGCAAGGCGGGGGGCGAGCGCCGGCTCGCCATCGTCGACGTTTCAGGGCGCATGTACGAGCCCCTCGCGGCGGAGCTCAAAGTGCGTGAGGAGAAGGCCCGGCAGGAGGCCTCGCGCGATCAGGGCGTTCGCTGGGTCCTCGAGCGGCGCTCCGTTTCGGGAGATCTCGCTGCCACGAAGGAGGTGCTCCGAAAGGAGCTCCTCGGAAAGAAGATCGACGCCTACCTCGTCCTCGATCCCGCCGACATCGAAAAGGACCGGCTGGAGTACTACTCGACGACCGTCTCCGAGTTCGTGGCGATGACGCAGCTCGAGCGGGCCGTCAACCACGTCATCCTGAAGGAGCGGATTGCCCGGCGGGGCCTGCCGGACGACCTCGCGTCGTATCTGGAGCGCCGCGCGGACCTGAAGCCCTTCAAAGTGACGGACCGAGGCACCGCCGAGGAGAAGGGAGCCGGGATCTTCACGGCCATCATCTTCATGGTCATCCTGTACTCGACCTTCCTCATGTACGGGATGCAGAACATGAAGGGAGTGATCGACGAGAAGACCAACCGGATCGTGGAGGTCATCATCGCCTCGGTGCGCCCGACCGAGCTCATGCTCGGAAAGATCGTGGGGATCGGGCTCGTCGGCCTGACCCAGTACCTGATCTGGGCCCTGATCGCCGCGAACCTCTCGCTCCCCGCGATCGGCGGACTGTTCCTGGCGCGCGGGATGGAAGCGCCCGCGATCCCGATCACGACGATCGTCTACTTCGTGCTGTTCTTCATCTGCGGCTACTTCCTCTACGCGTCGATCTACACCGCGATCGGCGCGCCGTTCAACACGGACCAGGAGGCGCAGCAGCTCGCCATGGTCCCGATG
>JBKPSZ010000314.1:0-13873 GCA_046735265.1 Acidobacteriota bacterium
GCCTCTCTGCCCTCGAGCTGCTCGGGAGCCATGTACTGAAAGGTCCCCAGGATCATCCCCTCCTGGGTGAGATTGGCCTGAGTCGGAGATGATGTGAGATTGGTTGGAGAGCCAGCCCACTCAATCGCTTTCGCCAGGCCGAAGTCGAGCAGCTTCACCCCGGACTTCGTCAGCATCACGTTGCCGGGCTTCAAATCCCGATGAACGATCCCGGATCGATGCGCCCGGTCCAGCGCGTCGGCAATGTCGATCCCGGTCTTCAGAACCTGATCCAGCGGCAACGCTCCTCGCGCGAGTCGCTCGGCCAGGGTTTGCCCCTCCAGGTACTCCATCACCAGGTACTCGGTCTCGCCTTCGCGGCCCACGTCGTAGACCGCACAGATGTGCGGATGCGAAAGCTGCGAGATCGTCTTCGCTTCGCGCTCGAACCGCTGGCGCGACGGCTCCGACGCGGAGAGGTGGGGCGGCAAAACCTTTACGGCGACCGTCCGGTCGAGCCGCGTGTCGCGCGCCCGGTACACCTCGCCCATTCCGCCGGCGCCGAGCGGAGCGAGGACCTCGTAGGGGCCGAGGCGAGTACCCGGCTCGAGTGTCATGGAATCGCAAAACAGCCTACATCGGAGCCAGGAACGCGCGGGCGGAAGATTGGAGCGGGCAACGGGGTTCGAACCCGCGACATCCAGCTTGGGAAGCTGACGCTCTACCAGCTGAGCTATGCCCGCCCGGGTCGCGATCGACCATAGCAGATGGGAGTTCGAGCGGCAACCGACCCGGCCGCGACGAGCGCTAAGCCAGGCCGGCCGACCGTCTGAGTCGCAGCCGGGAGGCGAGGCGCGGGAGCCGCATGCGTGCAAACAGCCGCCCGTTGACGAAGAGAACGGGAATCTCCTGCCCGTAGCGTCGCGCGAGATCGGGATCCGAGTCCACGTCCAGGATCTCCCACTGCCTCGGCTCGTCGGAGAGGAGGCGATCCACCTCGCTTCGCATTTCTTCGCAGAGGTGGCAGCCGGGACGCGACAGGAGCTTTAACCGAATCACTTCTTCGCCGCGGTCTCGGCGGTCGAGCTTTCGGCGACGCGGTACACGTAGTCGAAGCCCGACAGGATCGTCGCCGTCGCCGTCGCGCCGAACGCGATCAGCACGAGCGGATCCGGCCAGTCCCAGACGTTGGCGCAGAGAACGAACAGAACCGTGATGATCTGCGTCACCGTCGTGACCTTGCCCACCCAGCTCGGGGGAAAGCGCCGCCGGCCGGTCGCGAGAATCATCAGAAGGGCGACGAGCAGCAGGAGGATGTCACGCGAGATCACCATCACCGCGAGCCAGACGGGGACTTTCACCTGGGCCGGGTAGGACGGGATCGCGAGAAACAGATAGCTCGACATGAGCATGAGCTTGTCCGCGATCGGATCGAGGTACGCGCCGATCGCCGAGCGCATGTCGAAGCGCCGCGCGAGGAAGCCGTCGATTCCGTCGGACAGCCCTGCCGCCACGAAGATCGCGAGCGCGATGCCGAAGCGGCCGTCGGAAATGGCGACGAGAAAGAAGGGCAGCGCCGCCAGGCGGAGGAGCGTGATGAAGTTCGGGAGCGTCCAGGGGCTCTTCACGGCCGCTTTTCCGCGTTGCCCGAACGACCGGACGGGCCGTCGCGGCCCGAGGCGAGCGCCCGCACGCGGTCGATCGCCCGGGTGATCGCGGCGCCGGAGAGCGACGCCGGCGAATCGTCCTCGAGCAGGCCGCAGGCGCGCGCGACGCGGATCGCGTCGGCCTGGGAGAGGGTCTCGATCGGTCCGCCCGCGACGCCGAAGCAGGCCGGGGCTCCCTTCCGGATCAGCACGACGAGGCGCAGATACAGCCGCGCGGCGGCCGCGAGCGAGAGCGGCGCGTCGGGGCGCGCCCGATGCGTCTCGGTGTCCACGTCGATCAGGCCGAGCGAGACCGCGCGTGTCACCTCCGGAGCGTCCGGCCGTCCGACGACGTCGCTCGCGATCACGCCCGAGGAGACGCTCGCCTCCCGAACCTCCGGAACCATCCACCAGGTCAGCAGCGCCGCTTCCCCGCGCGAGATCCGTTTCGAACGTGCCGCTTCCCGCTCGGCATCCGGCCAGTTCGCCACGCGGAAGGCGAGACGCGCCTCCTCGGCCGGCCGGACGAACTTCGGATCACGGGCGGCGAGCTTGTCGAGCACCGGAACGGCCGCCGTCCAGTCGGAGAGCTCGACGGCGACCGCGGCGAGCTTTCGCTGCACCGCGTCGTCGGCGGGGTCGCGCTCGAGCGCCTCCTGGTAGGCGCGCAGTGCGGCCGTCGGGTTCCCCGCGTCGCGTTCCACGTCGCCGGCGGTCTCGCGCGCCGACGCCGAGGCGGGATCGAGCTCGATCCCCTGCGCGGCCGCCCGGCGGGCGGCGGTCCAGTCCTTCGCGCCCGCCGCCTCCTGCGCTTCGCGCCGCATCTGGTCGCGCGCCTGCGAACGGAGCTCCGCGGTCCTCGACTCGATGCCGGGAAGGTTCGGCGCTTTCGCGGCGGCGCGGCGGTAGAGCTCCCAGGCCTCCCGGAGCTTGCCCGAGCGCGCCTGCGCCTCGCCGCACGCGGTCAGAAGGGGAGCGGTCGGCTCGGCATGCTCCAGAGCGGAGGGACAGGCCTCGAGCGCTTCGGCGAGCGAGCCCTCGGCCACGAGCGCCTCGATCCTTCCGATCCGCGCGGCTTCCGAGGGCTCCGCGCGGATCGAAGCCTCGAATTCCGTCCGCGCGCGGCGCGCGTCTCCGGAGGAAAGCGCGCGCCATCCGTCCTCGACCGATGCCGGGAAGGGACCGATGAGGCCTTCTCTCGGATCGAGCGGGAAGCGGTCGCGGGATGGGGTGACGCGCGGCGCCGTCGCGCAGGCGAACGAGAGACCGACCACGACGATCAACGCCGCCGGCCGCAATGTCCGGATCACCGGCACTCTCTTTCGATCGCGCCCGGGCCTAGGAGGGAACGTGGGTTCCGGCCGCGCGGGAACGGACCGCCGAACGCCCGTTTCTGTTCACGATCCCGAAGCCGGGCCCTCGGGACGGATCGAGGCGATCGCGTGCTTGTAGATCATTTCCTCACGTCCTTCGACTTCGAGGACGAGCGCGAACTTGTCGAACCGCCGAAGGCGTCCGAGTCGCTCTTCGCCCGAAGTCAACCGGACGGTGATCATGACGTTGTCTTTGCGGAGGTTGTAGAAGAAGGAATCTTGGACATTGATCGGAGCCTTGTTCATCCGCTTTTCTCCGTCTGACGAGCGCCGTCCAGAAGCTCGAACGCTCGGCCGAAGGCCTCCCCCGGCGACACCCACTCGACGTTGGGCTCGCGCCGGAACCAGGTCGCCTGCCGCTTGGCCAGTTGCCGGGTGGCGGTCACGATCTTCCTCTCCGTTTCCGCGATGTCACCGGGGCCCGAAAGCTGCGCGAGTGCGAGCTCCCGGTATCCGATCGCCCCGAAGGCGTTTGCATCCGGCGAGACGCCCTTCGCGAGCAGCGCTCGCACCTCCTCTTCCCACCCCGAGCCGAGCATCTCGCGAACTCGGGCGGCGATCCTAGCATAGAGGTCCGCGGTCGCCGGCCGAACTCCCAGTTTCACGACGCGAAAGCGCTCCGCCCACCCGTCGGCCCCGCGCAGACGATCCGAGGGCCGTTGCCCAGTCACGAGCAGGATCTCGAGTGCGCGAAGCACGTAGCGAAGATTCCCGGAGGCGATGCGGGAGCCGCCGGCCGGATCCACGAGGTCGAGCATCCGCCTCGCGGTCTCGGGACGCGTGCGCCCCCATTTCGCGAGGCCGGCCCGGATCGCTCGATCCCGCGCCTCACCCGGGGGCAGCCCTTCGAGCAGCGCCCGGATGTAGAAACCGCTTCCGCCGCAGACGATCGGCAGCTTTCCCCTCGCCGCGATCTCCTCCGCGGCCGCGCGCGCCTCGTGCTGCCAGCGTCCCGCCGAAAAGGTCTCGGAGGGATCGGCCACGTCCACGAGGTGGTACGGAACTTCGCGCCGCCGCTCGAGGGAGGGCTTCGCCGTGCCGACGTCGAATCCGCGATAGACCGCGAAGGCGTCGGCCGAAATCACCTCCCCTCCGCGCGCGGCGGCGACGGCGTGGGCGACGGCGCTCTTGCCGGCGCCGGTCGGGCCGAGCACGACAAGGAGATCGGGCCTCTCGACGCCGGTCACGGAATGCCCCGCAGCCGCAGCCGCGTGCCTTCCGGCAGGAGGTCCACGCGAACGTCCGACGCGAGATCGGTCCGATAGAGACGGATCCGGCGGGCCGCGAGCGCCGACAGCGTCTCTGGCGCGGGATGTCCGAACCGATTCTCCCGCCCGCACGAGACGAGCGCGAGGCGCGGGCAGACGGCGTCGAGAAACGCCGGCGAAGACGAGCCGCGGCTGCCGTGATGGCCGATTTTCAACAGGTCCACGGGTCCCAGGGCTCCGGCACGCCGCAGATCATCCTCCGACGCCGCCCCGGCGTCGCCGGTCAAGAGGGCCCGGCGGCCATCCTTCTCGAAGACGGCCACGATCGACTGCTCGTTGACCGGATCCTTCTTTCTCCAGGGTCCGCCCGACTGGAGGACCGTTAGCGTCGCCCCGGCGATTTCCTGCCGCCCCGCCTCGAGCGGACCGAACGGAATCTTCCTCCGCCGCGCGACCGCCGACAGCGCCCGATGGAATCCTCCGTCGTCCTCGCCGGCCGAGACCCAGAGCCGTTCGACGGGAAGCTCCTCGGCGACGGCGAAGAGCCCGAGCGCGTGATCGGGATGGGGATGCGTCAGGAGAATCGCGTCGAGCCGCGTCACCCCGCGGTCGAGGAGCTTCGGCAGCAGGCGCGTGCGTCCGAAATCGCGCGCGTCCATGTCGAAGGGGCCGCCGCCGTCCACGAGCAGGGAGCGCCGGTTCCAGCGGACGAGGAGGGCGTCTCCCTGACCGACGTCGAGCGCCTCGAGCGAAAAGCCGCGGGGCGGTCCCGACGGCCCGCGCCGCAGCGCCAGGGCGAGGAAGAGCATTCCCGCGAGCGCTCCGGACCACACCCGCAGACGCGCCGGAAGAAGAGCCGCGCCGAGCAGCAGCGCGCCGACGGCGGCAACGGCCGGCAAGGGAGGCGTCGGGCGCAGGACTGCGACTCCGGATGCGCGCTCGGCGATCCATTCGAGGGCGCGCGTTCCGGCGGCGAAGAGCTGGACGAGCGGGGCGGGAAAGAGCCCGGCCGCGAAGCAGACGAGGAGAAGGAAGCCCGCGCCGATCAGGGCCCCCGAAAGCGGGATCGAGAGCGGAGCCGTCAGCCATGCCCCGAGAGCGAGGAGATTAAATCTCCAGAGCAGAATCGGCGCGGTCGCGATCTCGGCGGCGAGCGCCGTTGCGAGGCCGTCGAAGAGCCACCGCGGCCGCCGAGGCAGACGCTGGCGGATCGGCTCGGTAAAGAGCGCGATCCCGCCGACGGCCGCGAAGGTCAGGGCGCACCCGAGCGAGAACGCCTCGCGCGGCGCGGACAGGAACAACGCAATCGCGGAGATCCCCGCCGCCTGGGCGCCCCGAATCGGGCGCTCGACGAGACGCGCCGTCAGAAAGACTCCGAACACGAGGCCCGCCCGGACCGCCGGCGGGTTCGCTCCGGCCACGAGGACGATCGCCAGGACGGCGAGGAGCAGTCCCGCGTCCCGCGCCTTCCCCCGGACGCCGACGGCTCGGAGCAGCGCGAAAGCGAGCCCCGCGGCGAGCGCCACGTGGAGTCCCGAGACGACGAGCAGGTGGTAGAGGCCGCCGCGGCGATAGCGGGCCACCATCCCGCGGTCGAGCTCCGAGGTCCGTCCCAGGAGGAGCGCGGCCAGAGGACCGCGCACGTCCCGTTCGAACACGGCGTCGCGGACCGGGATCGAGGCGAAGAGGAGGCGATTGGCACGCCCGAGCCAGGAGAGAAGCGTCCCGCCTCGCCGTTCGACCAGGAGCGCGCTCTTGATGCTCATTCGGTAGCGTTTCCAGGGAAGCTCGATGTCCCGCTCCGAGGCGGGCACATCCTCCGCCCGCAGTCTCCCCACGATCGAGACGGAGTCCCCGCGATCCGCGGCCGGCGCAGCTCCGCCGCCCGCGACGAAGAGCGACACCTCGGCGGAGAAGGGCACGGCGCCGCCGCCCCGATCGAGCAGGCGCGCGTCGATTCGTCCGCGTCCGCGAGGCGGAGCGCCGGACCAGAAGTCCGAGAGGACGCCTTCAACCCGGTCGGCCGCGAGAAGACCTTCCGGCTTCGCCTCGAAGGCGCGCTCCGAAGCCCGCGCCGGCCCGGCGATGCGCATTTGCCCGGCAAAGAATCCCGCGGCGAAGCCGGCCAGCAGGAGCGACGTCGCACGGCTTCGTTGGCGGCCCGGAACCCGCCGCAGGAGAGCGAGCCACGCGACCGCGGCGGCGGCGAGCGCCGCGGAAGCCGTCGCGCCGCTCGTCGCGCGGCTGCCCAGGAGAATGCCCGCGACGAGACCGACCGCGACGGGAACCGAGGGCGCCTCGCCTTCGCGGGCGACCGGCCCGATCATCCCCCGGCCGGCTCGAGCGTCACAGCCGCCTCGACGCGATGCGTCCAGGCGAAGAGATCGTAGAGCCGGGCCTCGCGGATCGCGAGGCCGCGCTCGACGAGCACGGCCAGATCGCGCGCGAGGGTGGCGGGATCGCAGGAGACGTAGTGCAGCCTTCCGCGGATTCGCGGCGCGAGCTCGGCCGACAGACGAAGGCCGAGGCCGGCGCGCGGAGGATCCGCGATCGCAATGTCGAAGCTCGCTTCGGTCCGTTCGAGGAACGGCAGGACCGCCGATCGCGTGATCGTCCAGGGGGACGCGCCCCACCGCTTCTTCGCTTCGGTCGCGAGATCTACGGAGGTCTGGTCTCCTTCGACCGAAGTGACCTCGTGTCCGGCGTCGAGAAGCGCCCCGGCGAAGAGGCCGACTCCGCCGAAAGCGTCGAGTCCCGTGCCGGCGGGGATGCGCGCCGCCTGGAGCGCATCGCCGTACAGGGCGTTGACGAGAAACCGGTTCGCCTGAAAGAAGGTCGAGGCGGTCACAGCGAACTCGCGCCCTCCGACCGGAAGCCAGAGCCGGGCCTCGCCCGACCTGCCGATCGTCGATCCCGACTCGTCCTCGACTGCGATCCCATCGAGTCTCGGAGCCAGCTCCTGCACGAGCGCCGAGGCTTCGCCCCGCCCGCTGCCCGCCGCGAGGCGGACACGCGCGAGTCGGCGCGTTTCGTCGGGCGTCTCGACCGTCGAGAGCTCCGCGACTCCTGCTCCCGACCGCGCTACGGCGGCCTCGAGCTCGGGAAGGAGCGCGCGCAGCCTCTCGCCGAGCGCGAGACAGCCGTCCGCGGGCTGGAGGTCGTGCGACCGGGGCGCAAAGAATCCGAGCGCCGCCGATTCTCCGCGGCCGCGGCCGTGGAACCGGGCGCGAAGGCGATAGCCCTCGGGGGAGGGCGCGATCGGCAGCTCTCCGAAGAGCCCGGGCGGGAGCTCGCCGATCCGATGCATCGTCTCCAGAAAGAGGTGGCGTTTCCAGTCGCGCGCGCGATCGAGAGGCAGGTGCGCCCAGTCGCACGCGGCGCAACCCTCGGCATGGCCTCCTGTCAGGCGGTCGGGAGACGGGGTTCGGACGGCGGCGACCCTCCCCTTCCAGAATCGCCGGCGCTCCTCCAGGACCTCGGCGTCCACCTCTTCGCCGGGCAGCGCACCCGCGACGAAACCGACCCCCTCCGGGGCGCGCGCGACCCCTTCACCCGTCGGCGCGAGCGTCTCGATCGCGACGCGGCGGATCATCGCGCGCGCTCCGGAGCCGGGACCCGCGCCGACCGGGGCGCGAAAAGGGCCTCGAACCGCCGGCCGTCTTCGGACTCTCGGCTCACGTCTCCAGTTTGTCGCGAGACGCGCCGCGTCAAAGCAGCGTCAGACGCGGGAGGTCGAGTCCCACGCGTAGGAGGCGGCGCGCGAGCGCTTTGCGCGTGCGCCGGGCCGTCTCCTCGTCCATCCGTTCGCGAACGGCCTCCATTTGCTTTTCGATCCGGCCCTCGATCTCCCCTCGTTCGGCGTCCGGGAGCGCTTCGTAGAGCGCCCCGGTCAGGCGCCGGTCGAGGCGCACGAGCGATTCCTCGACCTCACCCGGCGACCCGGCCCGAGCCGCCAGACGCTCGAGCGACCGCCGAGCCGATTCGAGCGGGTCGGCCAGATCGGATCGCCGGCCGGCGATCTCCGCCAGACGCGCGGACAGGTGCCCGAGAGCCTCGGCCACGTCGGGAGCGTCGTCGCGCCCGGCGCCGCGGCCGACCGAGGCCTCCGCGCGGCGCTCCCAGGCCGCGAGGATAGCGTCGCGGCAATAGGCGAGCGAGTTGATCCGTCCGGTGGCGCCGCGCTCCTCCCGGCGCGTGAAGGCGTCGTCGATGCCCCGTTCCACCGCATCGAGAGGCACGCCGAGGGCGCGCCACTGTTTCAGCAGAGCGAAATCCTTGGGCGACAGGAGAAACGGCGTGCCGCGGCGCGCGATGAAAGCCGCCTCGGCCGCCCGGTAGTAGTCCCTATCCTCCCCGGTTTCGCTCATGGATCAGGCGCAAGCCCGTCAGCGTCAGCAGTGGATCGACCTCCTCGATCCTTTCCGAGCCTCCCCCGAAGAGCTCCGCGAGGCCGCCCGTCGCGATGACCCGGGGGCGGGATCCGAGCTCCTTTTCGATCCGCTCGATGACGCCGTCCACGAGCGAGAGGTAGCCGAAGTAGAGGCCGGACTGAATCGAAGACGCGGTCGTCTTGCCGACGACGCGCTCGGGCCGGCGGATCTCCACGCGCCAGAGACGCGCGGCCCTCTCGAAGAGGGCCTCGGCCGAGATCGAGATCCCGGGGACGATGACGCCCCCCGCGTACTCCCCCTTCGCCGTGACGACGTCGAACGTCGTCGCCGTACCGAAATCCACGACGACGCAGAGTCCGCCGAAGCGGGCGTACGCCGCCACGGCGTTGACGATCCGGTCCGCCCCGACCTCCTGCGGCACGTCGTAGAGGATCGGCATTCCGGTCTTGATACCCGGTTCGACGAAGAGAGGCTCGGCGTCGAACATCTGCCGGAACGCCTGCTTCAAAGGGAAGCGCAGCGAGGGAACGACCGACGCGACGATCACCTCGGGTCTCTCGTCGGCGTGTCCCGCCTCGGCGAGAAGTCCCCTCACCGACAGCGAAATCTCGTCGGCGGTCGATTCGCGCCGCGTGGTCAGGCGCCAGTGACGGACGAGCTCCTCCCCTTCGTAGAGGCCGAGGACCGTGTTCGTGTTGCCGACGTCCACGGCGAGCAGCCGCGCGGCCGGGCCCGCCTTCACCACTCGGCGACCTCTCCGGCGGAGAGGACCGCTTCCCCCCCGGGCGTGCGCAGCCTCAGGAACCCGGACGAATCGAGGCCCACGTACTCCCCCGTGAAGACCTCTCCGTTGCGGCGGATGGTCATGCGATCTCCCGGCCGGTGCAGCGACGCGCTTTCCCAGCGCGAGATCTCCCCCTTCCAGTCGGGGGCGACGAGCTCGCGGTCGATCCGGTCGAGGACGGTCTGGAGCAGCCCGGCGAGCGCGACCGGCTTTCCGGCCTCCTCTTCGAGCGTCGTGGCGTTCGGAACGCCGAGGGACTCGGAGGTGCCCGCGACGTTCAACCCGATTCCGACGAGGACGTACGTCCGATCCCCCTGCGTGCGCGCCTCCGACAGAACCCCGGCGAGCTTGCGGCGGCCGACGTAGAGGTCGTTGGGCCACTTCAAGTCCGACACCACCCCGGTCGCCTCGAGGACGGCCTCCCGGATCCACCGTGCCACGGCGATCGGGACGACCGAGACCGGGTCTCTCCCGGCCAGACGCACGAACGTGAAGTACAACCCGCGCCGCGACGGAGCGATCCAGGGGCCGGTCCGGCCCCGAGCCCCCGGCTGGCTCTCGGCGACGAGGACGGACGGCACGAGAACCTGATCCTCGTTGAAGTAGATCTCGACGAGATCGCGCGCGAGATCGTTGGACGAAGGCGTGCTCGCCAGGCACGCCAGATTCTCGAAGGTCCGCCAGTGGCGCGCCTCCAGCCCCCCCTCCGCGAACGCGATCATGCTCCCGACAGCGCGGAACGCCGCTGCTCGAGCTCGACCAGGCGGCGCCGCGTCTTTTCGACGACGGGCGCCGGAGCGCGGTCGAGGAAGGACGGGTTGCGCAGCTTTGCCGCGATCGTCTCGATCTCGGCGTCGAGATCCAAGAGCGTCTTCTGAACCCGCGTGCGGTCCCCGTCCGTCGAGGGACGCGCGAGCGAAAGACCGACCGCGAGACCCGCGACCACGTCGCGCGCAAGCGCGTCCGCCGGCGCCTCGAACCGGAGCGCCGAGAGTCGCGCGAGGTGCGAGAGGAGCGGGCCGAGCGAGCGGACCGCGGCGAAGATCTCCCCCTCGGACGCGTCGGGATCGATCGCGAGCTCGACCGGTTCCGTCGGCGAAGTTCCCCGCTCGGCTCGGAAATTCCGGACGCGCGTCACCAGCGCGCGCAGCGCCTCAACCGATTTCTCCGCGGCGGGATCGGACCACCCCGGCCGCTCGCGCGGGAAGGGGGTGGCGATGAGGGTGCCGGGACGCCCCGAGAGCTTCTCCCAGATCTCTTCAGTCACGAACGGCATGAAGGGGTGGAGGAGCGCCAGCGAATCGGCGAGACAACGCGCGAGCGTGGCCCGGGCCGCGGCGCGGCCCGACTCCGAAGCCCCGCTCGCCGAGAGACGGGATTTCACCATCTCGATGTAGCCATCGCAGAGCTCGTGCCACACGAAGGCGTAGATCGCCTGCGCGGCCTCGTCGAAGCGGAAGAGCTCGAGCTGCCGCGAGACCTCACGGGCTGCCGCCGACAGACGCGAGAGGATCCAACGGTCGGGGAGCTCGAGGTCGGACGGCTTCGGATCCTGCGAGAGGTGGACCGCGTCGATCGAGTTCAGCAGGAATCGCGACGCATTCCAGAGCTTCGTCGCGAAGGCCCGCGAGTCGGCCAGGCGGTGCTTGCCGAGCGAGACCGTCGGTCCGCTCGACGGGGCGGAGGCCAGCGCGAACCGGAGCGCGTCGGCGCCGTACTCCTCGATCGCCTCGAGGGGATCGATCACGTTCCCTTTCGTCTTCGACATCTTTTCGCCGCCGACGCGGACGAGCCCGTGGAGGTGCACCTTCGAGAACGGCGCCCGATCGGTGAAGTAGAGGCCCGCCATGATCATCCGCGCGACCCAGAAGAACAGGATGTCGTAGCCGGTGACCAGGACGTCGGTCGGGTAATACGCGGCGAGATCCCGCGTCTGCTCCGGCCACCCGAAGACGGAGAAGGGCCAGAGCTGCGAGGAGAACCACGTGTCGAGCACGTCCGGGTCCTGCTCGAGTCGGGCAGAGCCGCACTCGGCGCAGGCGCTCGGGTCCTGCTCGGACACGGTCACATGTCCGTTGTCGCAGTAGAAGGCGGGGATCCGGTGACCCCACCAGAGCTGCCGGGAGATCGTCCAGTCGTGGATGTTCTCCATCCACGCGAAGTACGTCTTCGTCCACGACTCCGGCACGAGCTCGACGCTTCCTTCGCGCACCGCCCGGATCGCCGGCTCCGCGAGCGGCGCGACTTTCACGAACCACTGCGTGGAGAGCGAAGGCTCGATGACGGTGTTACAGCGCTGGCACCGGCCGAGCGCGTAGCGATGGTTCTCCGTCGCGACGAGCCGGTTCTCCGAGGCGAGACGTTCCAGGATCTTCGAGCGCGCTTCGAAGCGATCGAGACCGGCGTAATCCGGCCCCGCCTCGGCGGTCATGCGGCCGTCGGGGCCGATGACGACCACGGACGGGAGGCGGTGGCGCTGTCCGCTCGCGAAGTCGTTGGCGTCGTGCGCCGGCGTCACCTTCACGATCCCGGTGCCGAAGGCCCGGTCGACGAGGATCGGATCCTCGATGACCGGGAGCTCTCTTCCGACGATCGGGAGGACGGCCGTCCGGCCGCGCAACTTCGCCGTCCTCGGATCCTCCGGGTGGATCGCGAGCGCCGTATCGCCCAGCATCGTCTCCGGCCGGGTCGTGGCGACGACGGCGCCGCCCGGGACACCGGAGACGTCGTAGCGGATCTGGTAGAGCTTGCCTTCGATGTCCTCGCGCACGACCTCGAGGTCCGAGACGGCGGTGCCGCAGCGGGGACACCAGTTGACCACGTACCGCCCGCGGTAGATCAGGCCGTCGTGGTAGAGGCGCACGAAGGCGTGCCGCACCGCGCGCGACAGATCGGGATCCAGCGTGAAACGCAGCCGGCTCCAGTCGAGCGTGCAGCCGAGACGGCGCAGCTGCTGCAGGATCGCCCCGCCGGCCTCGCGCTTCCACGCCCAGACGCGCTCGATGAACTTCTCGCGCCCGATCTCGCGACGGTCGATCCCCTGTTTGGTGAGCTCTCGCTCGACCACCATCTGCGTCGCGATCCCGGCGTGGTCGGTCCCGGGCACCCAGAGCACCCGGTATCCCTGCATCCGTCTCCAGCGCGCGAGGACGTCTTCGAGCGTGCGGCCAAGCGCATGCCCGACGTGGAGGCGGCCGGTGACGTTGGGAGGGGGAATCACCATGACGAACCGGGGCGCCTCCGGCGGGCCCTGAGGCTGAAAGCGGCCTTCGGTTTCCCAAATCTGGTACCACCGCTCCTCGAAGGAGGCGGGGTCGAAGGTCTTCTCCAGCCTTCGCGACGCTTCGGTCGCTTCCGGCGAGGCGGCTTTTTCCGGCATCTTATGAACGGCCCAAACCCTTTGATTTATCACACGGGGAAGAACGGCGGGCCGAATCGGGAGACCAGGACGAGCGGTGGACTCAGGACCAGGGGCTCAGGACTATTCCAGGCCGGCTTCCAGCTCCTTGATCCGCTGCTTGATGACGATCTCGGCCATGTCGGGGATGACTTCCCAGGCGATCTCGCGGATGACGCGGTCCGACAGCTTCTCGACGATTCGAGCGGCGATGCGGTCGAGGTCGGCTTCCGACAGCTCCCCGCCCCGTGAGACGGAAGACAGCATCTGCGCGAGCTCGGGAATCGAGGAGGTCTGCGCGAGAGCCTCGAGCTCCGGGGGGGGCGCGGCTGCCGGAGCGGGAGCCGCGGGCGCCGGGGCCGGAGTCGGGGCCGGAGCCTCGGCCGCGGGCGAAGGCACGACGAAGAGCTCCTCCGCGGCTTCGGCGCTGATCTCTTCGACCGAGCCGCGCGAGGAAGCGACCGGCGAAAACGGCTCCGTCGGACGGAGATCGGGCCGCTGCGTCGGGATCTCCTCGGTCGGCGCCTCGTCGGCGCGCGAGCGCGGCGGCTCGGAAAGAGGCTCGAAGAGCGGCGGCGCGGCCGGCATCTCGGAAGTCACCCAGTGACCGCGCTCGGACCCGGCGGGACGGTCCGGCTCCTCCGCGAGCCAGGACGACTCTTCGATCTCCTCCTCGGCCGGGAACGGCGTCGCGGGAGGAACGACTGGCGTCGAGCCCCGCCCCTCGACTTTTTCGAAAGCGGCGATCGCCGAATCCACGTCGGCCCCGCCGTACTCTTCCTCGAAGGGGTCGCCGGTCGGCATGCGAATGCTTCCCGTGAAGTCCTCCGGCGAGAACCCCGCATCGAACGGAGCGCCTTCCTCGCCGCGCCCGGGCGGGGCCGCCGTCCCGAGCGCGATCTCCTCCGGAATCCGCAGGGCCATCGTGGCGGCCGCGTCGGCGTCCACGGAGGGACTTCCCGATCGGGAGAGAAGGGCGTCCACCTGGCGGAGCAGCTGCTGCGAATCGAAGGGCTTCGACACGATTGCATCGGCGCCGATCCGCTCGGCACGCTGACGGTCGAAAGGCTCGAACGTTCCGGTCAGCAGGATCAC
>JBKPSZ010000315.1:0-7977 GCA_046735265.1 Acidobacteriota bacterium
ATCCAACGGTTCGTCAAACGCTTGGTCAGGACCAGATCCACGCCGTCGTAGGTCTGGTTGTAGTCCACTCGATTCGACCAGGTGTAACCCGGCGGGACGCAGTTGTCCGGAATCGGGTCGAGCTGGCTGCAGCCGAGCTCGTAGCGGTTGGCGGAATACGCGCCCCCGCCGAACTCGGCGGGCAGATTGCCCGTGAACGGATCGAGAGGCACGTAGTCCGCGCTCGTCACACCTGTCGGAGCCCGGAAGAGCTGGCCCGTGAACTTGCGGTGCGTGTAGGCCACGCCGACCGCGAACGCCGGAAGGAGCTCGGGATCCACGCCGGCGACCACTTCGCAGGTCCTCGGCGCGTGGAAGCCCGGCGCGAAGATGTCGGGCGAAACGACCGCGCCCTGGTTGGCCGGATCGACGCCGCGGCCCGTGATCGGGTGCGCGGGATCGGACACGTCCACTTCGCCGCGCTCCACCAGGTTGTTGTGGTTCGCGTCGTTCCAGGGGTAATAGAGGTAGGCCACGTCACCGGTCGGATTGATCGTTCCGGTCGTGTCGGTGCCGAGGGCCTCGGCGTACCGCGCGTAACTCGCTTTGATGACCGTGGTCCGATTCGTGCCGATCGCGTAGGTCAGGCCCACGCGCGGCTGCCAGTCGTTCCACGTGAAGGGCTTGTTCGCCCCGGGGTAGTTGACCGTGGGAAGGATCCCGGCGGCCTGGAACTCCGGAGTCGGATTGCCGAGAATCGTCGTCACCCGATTGTTTCCATATTGCTGGTCCCAGCGGACGCCGAGCGTCATGGTCAGACGATCGAACGTGATCGCGTCCTGGAAGTAGGCGCTCCAGTACTTGTTCTCGACCGAAAGGTTCGACATCCGGGTGACTGCCGCGCACGGGATCGGGTTCTCGTCCGCGTCCGTGCAGTCGAAGAGATCGCCGTACGTCTGCGCCGCGAGCGGACCCGAGCCGTTGAACTCGAAGTCGAGCTCGCCCGGCCAGGAAGAGGTCGAGCGCGCGCCCGACTTCAGGTACCCGAAGCCGGCCTTGAGCTCGTTGCCGATGGCGCCGGCGTTGAAGAAGTAGGAGAGATCCGCTTTGACCTGGCGCTGCGGGCGGGGGCCCGAGAAGATCTCGTAGGTGTTGTGCCAGACGCCGCCTTCGTCGATGAAGGACTGCCGCCTCGGATCGCCCTGCGGATCGAGCGTGAAATCGCCGTTCAAGCCGTTGTACTGGGCCGTGAAGAAGAAGCTCGAGCCCAGAATCTGGGAGTCCTGGATCTTCCAGGTGTTCGCCGGAGTCGTCTGATTCCAGGTCGTCTCCTGCGGACGGGTCGGTCCTCCGCTGCGTCCCTGCTTCAGCTTGTCGCTGCGCAGATACCAGACGTCGACGGCGTTGGAGGGAACGACCTGCCAGTTCAACTTCGCGTTGAAGTCTTCCAGCGTCGTGTTGTCGTTGGTGCCGCCCGCCGTCACGAGATTGATCTGGCTGCGGCCGTACGCGCCCCAGAGCCAGATGTGATCCTTCCAGGCCGGACCGCCGACTTCGGCGCCGTAGTCCTGGACGCTGTTGATGTGGTTGCCGGCCGCCAGAGGCGCCGGGTCCCCGTTGGCGTCGACCTGCGTCCGAGCCTCGTCGGGCAGGTTCTCCGACTGGAAATGCTGATCGACCGCGAAAATGCGCGCGCTGCCGTGCACTTCGTTGGTCCCGCGCTTGGTCACCATGTTCAGGTGCGTCCCCGAGCCCTGGATCGAGGCGTCGGCGCCGCCCGAAATGACCTGCAGCTCCTGGAACGAGTCGAAGTCGTAGTACCCGGCCGACGCGCCCAGTGCCGCCATGTCGGTCAGGTTGACTCCGTCCACCGCGAACGTCCCCGCGGCCGAGCCCTTGCCCGCGAAATTGGACTGCTGGCCCGACTCCGAGCCGGCCACGTTGACCCGGTCCATCTGCACGCCCGGAACCGACTGCAGCACCACCCACGGGTCGCGAGCCGTCGGGATCGACTTCAGCTCTTCCTGCGTGATCGCTGCTCCCGTCTCGACTTTCTTCGTCGAGATCACCGGCACTTCGCCCGAGACCGTCACCGTCGCCGCCACCGACGAGAGCTTCATCGGTACCGACAGCTCGGTGTTGCGGCCCAGGGCCACCGTCACGTTCTCGCGATTGATCGTCGAGAACCCCTGCAGCGCCAGCGTCACCGTGTAGGTGCCCGGCGCCAGGTTGACGACGTGAAACTCGCCGCGTGCATCCGAGTACACCGTCTGCGGCGCGCCGACCCCCGTCACGGTCACCGACACCCCGGGCAGTACGCCGCCCTGCTCGTCCACGACCTTTCCGTCGATGCCGCCGGTGTTGCCGCCGTATTGCGCGACCGCCGGCGCGGCGCCCAGGCCGATCGCGAGGAGCGCGAGGCCTGTCCAGTATCGAATCCGTTGTCGCATTTGGTCCTCCCTTTCCATACGCCGCACACCGGCGCGGCGCGCAAAAGGAGCAATGCAGTTGCCACCTTCATTCGTCACGGGATGGATGACCGGGATCGGTTACGTCAGGACGAAGCGCGTGCGAGATGGGTTGAGAAGATTGCGGCTCGTCCGGACAGCCGCCGGCGATTCAGGAATCCGAATCGAGAACCGGGAATCCGAATGAGAGAGACAGGAGAGCGCAGCGCGGAGCGAGCGCGCGCGTCAGGAGGCGAGACGGTGCGAGGGGCGCAGCGAGGGGTGATGTCGACGGGCGATCCGCCGGCCGCGGCGCCGCTTCGGAGGATGGCGCCGCGCGAGCTTTCGGAGCGCGAGGAACGAATGGAACTCGGAATCCTCGACGGGAATCTCGAATCCTTCGGCGCGCGCCTGCCGCACCGCGTCGTCGATCGCGTGCGAGCGCTCGGGCGACTCCGCGCGGGCGAGGGCCCAGGCCGCGTCGGCGGGAGTGCATCCGGTGCGCTCGACGAGGCGCGACGAACGCGCGTCCTTCTCTCCGCGGATCCTCTCCGCCGCCCGAGCCACGCGCGCGAGCTCGCGGACGCGCTCGTGCGCGTGCGCGAGATGCATGGCGAGTGCTTCGTCCGCAGGCGCGGTCGAATGAGTGCCCCGCCCGCACAGCTCGTCGATCGCTTCGCGGATCGCCCGCAAGGCGGCGCCGGAGTGCGTCAGACGGGCGTCGCGAACGCGTTGCGCCAGCCGTTCGCGCACGCGCCACGAGTCGAGCGCGGTCGCCGGAAGCGCCGACAGCAGCCGCCAGAAGGGGACGTCCGCATCCGCCTCTCCGACGAATCCGCGGAGCGTGCGCTCGGCGTGGATTTCCGCCTCGAGCAGACGCTCCCAGGGAATGCCGAGCGCCTCGGCCACCGCCGTCAGGTCCGCGCTCGAACGGACGGGTGCGTCGCGGCGGGTCTCGCGCGAATCCGAGGCGGCCCGCGCGCCGTCTCGCGCCGCCGAAGAGCTCATCGCCCGCACGATGCGGCGCGGTCCCGAGGCCTGCAATGCTTCTGGGACGGACGGACTTCCCGAGACCGCGAGCGGCCGACCCTCCGGGGCCGGAGGGGTCCGGATGCCGCGGTGCGCCTTCACACCTCTTCGCCCGTCAGCAGCCGAAGGCGGTCGCGATAGCCGCGCGACAGGGTCAGGCGCGTCCCGTCCTTCAGGAGGACGCCGTAGGCGCCGTTGAAGAGCGGCTGGATCTCCTTGATCCGTTCCGTGTTCACGATCGTCGAGCGATGAATCCGGAGGAACCGCGCCGGATCGAGGCGGCCCTCGAGCTGGTTCATGGTTTCGCGGATCAAGTGCGACTGCCGCGCCACGTGCAGCCGCGCGTAGTTGCCCTCCCCTTCGATCCAGTCGATCTCGTCCGCTTTGAGAAACGAGACGCGTCCCCCCGATTTCAGGGCGAGCCGGTCCACGTAACCCGGCTGCGGCTTCCGGAGATCTTCGAGGAGCGACAGGATCCTCTGGTTCAGCACCCCGGGGGTCGCGAACTGGAGATGGTCTTTGATCCGGGAGAGCGCGCGGCTGAATCGCTCGCGGTCGACCGGCTTCAGAAGGAAGTCGAGGGCGTGGACTTCGAAAGCCTTGAGCGCGTGCTGATCGTAGGCGGTCACGAAGATCACCGCCGGGATCCGATCCTCTCCGACTTCGTCGAGGACGGTGAAGCCGTCCATCTCCGCCATCTGGACGTCGAGAAACACCAGGTCGGGCGAGAGGCGTCGAATCGTCTCGACGGCTTCCCGGCCGTCGGAGCACTCTCCGACGACTTCGACGTCGGGGTCCTCCGCGAGGAGATTTCGGATCCGCTCACGCGCGAGCGGTTCGTCGTCGACGATCAGGGCGCGGATCTTCAAGGTTGCTCGTTGTGTGGCCGTAGGAGCCTCCTCAACGTTCATACGGAGCGAATCTCGCAAGGTTACGGACGGATTGTTTCGAGACGTGAATTGCCATGCGGCCGGGCTCTCCGCGATCGGAGCGACGTGCCGGACTGCGGCTTAGGAACGTTCGTCCCTGGATTCGGGCGTTTCATCCCTAGCGACCATCGAAGAACCGGTTCCCGGAAAAGAAGAGGGGCGGGGCCCCGCACATCGGGGCCCCGCCGGAGGAGAGGAACCTAGAACTTCAGGTAAGCGCTGAACTGGAAATTACGTGGCTGGACCAGGTCGTTGCGCGAGCGCGGGAGCCCGAAGTTGGCGTTGGGAAGCAGGGAGTTGCCGCCGAGGGCCACGACTTCCTGCTGGTTGGTGAGGTTCAGGACCTCGCCCTTGATGCCGAGCTGCAGCGGGCCGAAGACCTTGAAGTCCGCCGCGAGGGCGAAGTTCAGGGCGTACCAGTTGGGCAGGCGCGAGGAGCCCTTCTGCGTGTAGTAGTAGACGTCCGTGTCGGCGTTGATGTTGAAGATCTGCTGCTGCTGATACGGGAGACCCGATGTGAACGTGAACGACGGCGCCGCCGTGATGTTCACGATCGAGAGAGGCAGCGTGTAGGCCGCGAACACTTTGACCAAGTGCGTCACGTCGTACGAGAGCAGGCCCCGTCGGTTGTGGGCGAGGATGTCGGGGCAGTCGCCGCTCACCGCGGGCTCGGTCCCGACGGCCGGAACGTTGCACGTGGTGCCCGCATAGTCGAAGAGCTGCGTAGAGAAGCTCGCCTCGTGGTTTCCTTCCGCGCGCGACAGCGTGTAGCTCGCGAGGATCTGCCAGTTCGTCGAGAAGCGCTTCTCCGCCGTGAGCTCGATCGCCTTGTAGTAGCGCTTGAGCTCACCGTCTGTGAAGTTCACCGGTGTCGTGATCTTGGTGCCGTCGTCGGTGATGAAACGGCGATCGTCGATCAGGTTCGTCCACTTCCGGTAGATGCCGCGAATGCCCACGGCGACCGTGTTGCCGATCTGCTGCTGCAGAGCGATGTTGAACTCGTGGACGTTGGCGGGCTTCAGGTCCTGGTTGACCGGTGCATTGTTGCCGGGGGCGCGGATCGCCTGCGCGAACTCCCAGTCGGTTCCGTTCCAGAGGAAGAGATCGAAGTTCGTCTGCTGTGGGATGCCGCTGTAGATCGAGTCGATGATGTTCTGGACGAGGAAGTCCCGATACTGACCGTACGCTACCGAGGCCAGCGTCTTGCCGTTTCCGAAAATGTCGTAGGTGCCCGTGAGCCGCGGCGAGACCGTTGTCGCGCTGATGACCGCCTGCCGGAGGTCGCTCTCGCCATCCTGGACGTCCACGCGGACGCCGAGGTTGAACGAGAGGCGGTCCGTGGCCTCGAACCGATCGAGGGCGTAGATGCCGTAGATCTTGCCGGTCGAGATGGATTCCTCCGGGGGCGTTCCCCGGAACCACTGGTCGCCGACCTGGAGAAGCATCTGGCGCGTCGCGGCGTCGAAGCCCGACACGAAGAAGCTCTGGTTGCCCGGATACGTGAAGGACGACTCCGACTTGATCTTCTGGTAGTCCACACCGACTTTGAATTGATGTGACCGCCCGAAGAGCTGGTTGTACATGTTGACCGCGAGGTTGGCCTGATCACGGGGACGGCGCACGAACCCGTCGAAGGGGTTGCCGTTGTAGAAGAGTCCCTCGGCCAGGTTGAAGATCGGCGAGCCGTTGAAGTCCGGGCTCGGGAACTGGTTCCCGACGACGATGCCGCCGCGCTGCTGCGCGTAAGTCGCTTCCGCCGAGATGTTGGCGCCGAAGACGCCCGTGTACCGCGCCTGCCAGATGCAGGCCCAGGGGCAGTCGTCGGACTGGCTCTGGTTGGTCAGGGCCTGGAGCTCCGCGGACGGGAGGCCGAACTCGTTCCAGTAGTTTCGAATGATCCCGGTGAACGGATCCGCCTGGGCCGAGAAGGTCAGAGCGTGCGCCGGCGTGACCTGGCCCGAGAGCTTGCCCTGCCAGGCCACGAACTCCCGGTTCGCCGAGTAGCTCTGGCCGGACAGCGGCGGCGGGTTCAGGTCGGAGACGGCGACCTGGGCCGGCGGCGTGAACTGCGGGTTGCGCTCGTAGCCGCCGAAGAACCAGATGTGGTCCTTCCAAACCGGCCCGCCCAGCGTGAACAGGTAGTCGTAGACGTTGTGGTTCAGCTTGTCCCGCGCGAACGGCGTGCCGTTCGGGGCGGAGCCCTTGTTCTGCGCGTTCCAGTTGTCGTTGGTCACGAGAGCGCGGGCCGAACCGTGAAACACGTTCGTTCCCGACTTGGTGATGACGTTGACCACCGCGCCCTGCGCACGCCCGTACTCGGCCGAGATCGCCGAGTTGGAGACGACCACTTCCTGGATCGTGTCGAAGTTGTTGTTGGCGCCGAACGTGCCCGTGGTCGGGTCCGTCGTGTCCACTCCGTCGAAGAGGAAGAGGTTCGAGGCGTCGACCGCGCCGTGCGAGTTCGTGTTTCCGTCGGCGTCCGCATCGTTCAAGCCGGGCGCGAACTCGATCAGTGTCTGGTAACCGCGCGGGATCGCGACGGACTCGGAGAGACCCGACTCGACGCGCGTCGTGTCGGAGACGTTCGTCTTGTCGACCAGAGGAACGTCCCCGGTGACCGTGACGGTCTCCGCCGTCGCGGCGAGCTTCAGGGTCATGTTTACCTGCGTCGTCTTTTCCGCCGTGACGACGTTGTTCGCCGACTCGAAGGACTCGAAGCTCGGCAGCGTCGCCTTGACGGTGTAGCGGCCCGGCGGAAGAAGCGCGAAGTTGAAGGCGCCCGCCGCATCCGACGTCGCGGTGCGCTGGAAGCCCTTTTCCTCGCTCGTCAGCTCGACGGTCGCTCCGGGCAGCGCGCCGCCGGATTCGTCACGGACCCTTCCCGACAGCGTGCCGAAGAGCGACCCGTCCGCCAGGACCGGGGCCGCGGCGATCAGCGCGATGAGCGGGAAAAGCCACCTCCGGAAACGTGTGAATCTCGCCATAGTGCTCCTCTCTCGCGGGCGTTACCTTGCGCCCGCTTGACGCGGGGAGAGAGCAACACCACTGCCACACAATTCGCTTCATGCGATTGGTGCGTAAGCACTTGGAAGTGTGACGAACGGTCGTTATGCGGTGACGAACGGCGATCTCGAAAAATGGATGATCCAGATTCCTGACACCCAACTCAAAAAAGCGGATTTCCGCACCCGGGAATGCAGCTCAACCCACGCCTCGAAATGCCGGCGACCGGCGGAATTCCGGCCTCGAATGCTCCAAAAAGAGAAGGGCCCCGGTCGCCCGGGGCCCGAGGAGGGGACACGAGGAAAGATCAGAACTTCACGACGGCGCTGAACTGGTAGTTGCGCGGGATGACGAGATCGTTGCGCGAGCGGGGCTGGCCGTAGCGGGCGTTGGGAAGAAGCGAGTTGCCGCCGAGAGCCACGACCTTCTGCTGATTGGTCAGATTTCGGACCTCTCCCTTGATCCCGAACTCGACCGGTCGGAACACGCGGAAGTCCGCCTGAAGCGCGAAATTCAGCGCATACCAGTTCGGCATGCGATCGGAGCCGCGCTGCGTGTAGAAGTAGGTGTCGGTGTCGGCATTGATGTTG
>JBKPSZ010000316.1:0-3741 GCA_046735265.1 Acidobacteriota bacterium
GTCTTTCCGCCGTCGCCAACGGAAAGCTCGAGGGCGTCCGCGAGAACGCCGGCGGCACCCGCACTTTCCACTGGGTTCAGGAGAAGCCGATCCCCGACTATCTGATGACGGTGGACGTCGGGGATTTCGTCCAGGTTCCGCTTCCGCCGGCGAGCGCGGGCGCAGCGTCGATTCCGCTGTCGGCGTGGACGCCGCCCGGAACCGAGGCGGCCGCGAAGCACTCCTTCGGCGGCACGGGAAAGATGATCGAGTTCTTCTCCGAGAAGATGGGCTATCCGTATCCCTGGTTCAAGTACGACTCGGTCGCGCTGCGCGACTTCGCGGTCGGCGCGATGGAGACGACGACGGCGACCGGCTTCGGAGAGTCGCACCTCCATCGCGAAGACGATCCACCCGATTCGTCCCCCGACTTCGAGAACCCCTATCCGATCTGGACATACGAGGACACGATCGCGCACGAGCTCGCGCACCACTGGTTCGGAGATCTCGTGACCTGCCGTTCCCTCTCTTCGATCTGGCTGAACGAATCCTTCGCCAGCTACTGGCACACCGCGTGGAACGGACACGCCCACGGCGAGGACGAACTGACCTATCAGCGCTGGCGCTATCTGAACGACTACCTCGACTACACGCGCCGGACCGGCGAAGTCCGGCCCATGGAGTACTTCCACTGGAAGGAGCCGGGGCAGAACTATCAGCAGGAGCTGACCTACATCAAGGGATCGCTCGTCCTTCACATGCTCCGGCACATCCTCGGAGACGAGGCTTTCTACGGCGCGCTCACGTGGTACCTGAAGAAGCACGAGTATTCCAACGTCGATTCGAACGACCTGCGGGAGGCGATCGAGCGGGCGGCGGGGAAGAACGCGGGCGTGTTCTTCCAGGACTGGATCCAGAAGGGGGGCGGTCATCCCCGCTTCGACGTTTCCTACCAGTGGGTGCCGGAGCGGCGGCAGATCGACCTGACGGTGCGGCAGATCCAGGCCGACCTGCCCTTCGAAAACGAATTCCGCCTCCCGGTCGACGTCGAGATCGCCGACAAGTCCGGGACGAAGACGCACCGCGTCGAGCTCTCCGGATGGGAGACGAAAGTGGCGCTTCCGGCATCCGGCCGGCCGCGCCGCGTCACGTTCGACAAGGGGGGATGGCTCGTCTGCGAGGTCCGATACGACCGCCCGATCGACGAGCTGCTCGAGGAGCTCGAGAAAGGGGACCTCGCGGCGCAACTGCGCGCCGCGCGCGAGCTCTCCGACGACTTCGACCGGGACCCGAGGGCGATCACGGCGCTGACGCGGTTTCTCCAGGATCCGGGCCGCCACTGGGGGCTTCGCCAGGAGGCCGCGGGGGATCTCGGGCGCGCCGGGGGAGCCGTGGCGGCTCAGGCGCTCGTCCAGGCGCTCGGCGACAGGGACCGTCGGATTCGCCGCGCCGCCGCGGTTGCGCTCGGCGATTGCGGCGATGCGGTCTCGACGTCGGCTCTCCACCGCGCCATCGAGAGCGACACGGCCGAGGACGTCGTCGCGGCCGCCGAGATCTCGCTCGCGCGCCTGAACCCGCCCGGCGCGAAGGACTTCTTGATTCGCCAGCTCCCCCGCGAGTCACGATGGTGGGACTCGATCCGACTGGGCGCTCTGTTGGGTCTGGCGCGACTGGACGACGCTTCGCTCGCCGCGACGTTCGAGCCGTTCACCGATGCGAAATACCGACAGGAGATCCGCCTGGCGGCGCTCGACGGCTGGCGGAGCGCGGCTCCGGACGACGCGAAGCTCGCGCAGCGGCTGCGGGAGTTCTCTGGTGACCGCAACCGCCAGGTCCGCGAGGAGGCGATCCGCCGGCTGACGGCGCTGCATCACGCGGAGGACCTGGCGCTCTTCCGGAAGCTCTCGGAGGACTCCGATCCGACCGTCGCCGAGCTCGGTCGGTCGGCGATCGACGAGATCGACGGATTTACGAAGCCCGTGAGATAAGCGTGGGAGCGCGACCTACCTCATACCCTCGACGAGGTAGAGATTGGAGAGTACGCGAATGTGGGTATAGGCCCAGGCACGCCCGTCGGCCACGACCCTCACGGGACTGATGCGGCTGAGGCCGGCCGGGTCCTCCGGCCCGAGGTCCTTCCAGGCCTCCGCGCGCCCGGTGGCGAGATCGAGCTTCTGCGTCTTCCCCGGCGCGTCGCCGATGACCACGCAGAAGATCTGCCGGCCATCGGCGGACCAACCGACGGGGCGTCGTGCGCCGGCCGCGCCGGCGGGGAAGCGACGAGGCCGTCCCCCCGCCAGTGGCAGGATCCAGGTATCCCCGCTTCGGCCGATCCCGGCCACGAGACTTCCGTCCGGGGAGACCGGCCCCGCCTCGTCGAAGTCCGCCGCGGCCTCCGCGGCAATCTCGAGCTTGGTCGTTTTTCCGGAATCCGACTCGATCACGAATATGCGAAAAGGACCGTTCGGGTCGGGAATCTCGCAGAGGATCCGTTTCCCGTCGGGGAACCATTCCACGTATTCGCATTCCGTCTGGTTCTCGACGCGGCGTACGTCTCCCGCTCCGACGGGAACGAGCAGCGGATACTGCGGTGCCTTCGTGGGAAGCGCCAGGACCCACTTCCCGTCCGGCGACATCCGCGCGCCCCGCGTGTCTTCGCCGAGTCGCACGGGGGGAGAACCGTCGGTCGGCCTGAGAAACAGGGAATTGCGATCGTAGACGAGCACGGTGCGGCCGTCGCTCGAAAGGTCGGAGAGCGTGCTGTCATCGGTCGCTGCGAGCTCGCGCTCGTGGGTCGCGAAAGGCGACGAGCCTCGCAGACCGAGCTGGACGTCCCAACGTGCGACGAGCAGGCGCCCGTCGCGAGCGATGTCGTGGAGGCGCAGCTGACCGGGGCCCCGGAAGACCTCTCTTCGTTTGCCGGCCAGGGTCACGGCGAGTATCGGCGGACTGATGTCCCGCACCTGCTTCTGAGGTGTGAACCAGATCTCGCGGCTGTCGGGGGTCCATGCAAGGCCCTCCGCGGTGAACCAGCCCTCGGACAGGACCCGGCGGGAGCCGTCGGAGACGCGGACGGCCACGAGCGACACCCCGGAATCTTCCCGCTCGAAGAACGCGATCCACGCTCCGTCTCGCGAGATGCGGACGTCGCCGATGGGCCGAAAGCCCTCGTACAGCTTCGTGCCGATCGGATACTCCAGCCGGGTCTTTCCCTCGACCTCGCGCGCGACCGCGAGCTGCGAGCCATCGGGAGACCAGTCCGCCGCCAGCACGTTCTCGAGGAGATCTCGCCCCGCGCCCGCCTCCAGGCCCGCTCGGACGAGGGTTCCCGGCTGGTAGAGCATCGTCGCGAAGTGCGGATTGCGTAGAAAGGCGAGCTCGCTTCCCGCGGAGATCGCCAAAAGCTTTGCCGGCGGCAGGTCGAGGGTCCGCGTCTGCGTGAACGGGGGCCGTGTCGAAAAGACGCGCGTCGGGTCTCCGTCCCAGGCGGCGCTGTAGACGATTGTCTGACCGTCCGGAGCGAAGCGCGCGCTGCGGACGATGCCGCGGCGAAACCCGACCTGGATCCAGTTAGGGAGCGCTGGCCGCTTCTCGTGTCCTCGCAGCAGAGACGCCAGCAGGATGCCGGCGCCGATGGCCGCGACGGTCAGGGCGCCCAAGAGGATCGCGCGCCGGGCGCCCGGCGCTCTCGAACTCTTCCCGGGCCCGGCAATTCCGATCGCGCCGCCGCTGATCTCGCTCAGGTGGTCCTTGATCGTCGAG
>JBKPSZ010000317.1:0-9375 GCA_046735265.1 Acidobacteriota bacterium
CGCTCTTCTCGTAGGCGGTCCAGTCGGTCTCCGGCACGAAAAGCCAGATCGGTCCCTCGTAGAAAGTATCCCCGGTGAAGAGCAGACCGGCATCGGCGTCGAGGAGCGCCGCGGCGTCCGGCGTGTGGCCGGGCACGTGAAGGACTTCGAGCTCGCGGCCGCCCAGCGCAATCCGATGTCCGTCCCGGACGAACTCCTTCGGCGTAAACGGCCGGATCCGATAATCGCCGGCCGAAACGCCTGCCGGAAGCCCGCGGCAGAGCGCCTCCGGCGCGACCTCGCCCGCGACGACCGCGTGGGGAAAACCGTGGGCGTTCGCGCGCGTGTAGTCGGTGTCCATCGCCAGGATTCGCTCGAAGTCCGCGTTTCCGCCGACGTGATCGAAGTGCGTGTGGGAGTTGAGAACGGTGACCGGCCGGTCGGTGAGATCGCGGACGACGGCGCCCATCTTCCCGATCCCCAGGCCCGTGTCGAAGAGAAGCGCCTGCTCCGACCCGACGATCAGATAGGAGATCACTTCCTGGAACTGGTAAGGCTCGGCGATCGCGAAGACGCCGTCCGAGACGCGATAGACCTCGAACCAGTCCTGCGACGTCGCGACCCGCTCGAGCGACCGATGCGCCGGGCGCGGGAGGTCGTCGCACCAGCGGTGGGCGGGGGCTAGCGGCGTCTCCGGCGCCCGCGAGCAACCGGATGCGAGCCCGGTGGCGAGACCGAGCGCCACCGCGGACCTCGAGGCGAGCCTCACTTGTGGCCGGTCGATCCGAATCCCCCGCTGTCTCGCGCGGACGCCGGCAGCTCGTCGGTCCGGTCGAGAACGGCGCGCGCGACGGGCGCGAACACGAGCTGCGCGATCCGGTCGCCGCGCTGGAGCGTCACCGGCTCGGCGCCGAGATTCGCTACGATGACCCGGATCTCTCCGCGATAATCGCTGTCGATCGTCCCGGGAGCGTTCAGGAGTACCAGCCCCTTGTCGAGCGCGAGCCCGCTGCGCATCCGCAGCTGACCCTCGAATCCCGCGGGGATCGCGACCGCGATTCCCGTCGGCACCAGGGTGCGCCCGCCCGGGGTGAGCGTCAGGTCGGCCTGCAGCGCCGCTCGCAGATCGCAGCCCGCGGATCCTTCGGTGGCGTAGGCCGGAATCTCCAGGCCCTCGCCGTGTGCCAGCACCCGAATCGGGACGACGATCGCCACGATCGGTTTCTACCACGGAGTTCGAGGCGCGAGCGGGGCGGAAGGCGCACTCGAACGGCGTATTCTTGCTTCGGCCGTCTGCGCCACACGGACGTGAGTCTTTCGACCGGGACACGCCTCGGACCGTACGTGATCGCCTCGCCGCTCGGGCGGGGAGGGATGGGCGAGGTCTATCGCGCGCGGGACGAGCGGCTCTCGCGCGACGTCGCATTGAAAGTCCTTCCCGCCGGAAGCGCGAGCGCGGAAAGCCGCATGCGGTTCGATCGGGAGGCCCGTGCGGTCGCCGCGCTGTCGCACCCGCACATCGTTCCCCTCTTCGACGTCGGGGAGCAGGATGGGATCCGGTTCGCCGTCACCGAGCTCGTCGAAGGCGAGACCCTCCGGGAACGGCTCCTCCGCGGCCCGCTTCCCCCGGCGGAAGCCGCCGAGCTCGCGGCGCAGATGGCCGAGGGGCTCTCCGCCGCGCACGCGAGAGGCTTCGTCCACCGCGACGTCAAGCCGGAGAACATCGTGGTCACGCCGGACGGGCGCGCCAAGATCCTGGACTTCGGTCTCGTCCGCTCGACGGCCGCCGACGAGGACTCGAGAGCCCAGGAGGCGGAGCCCACGGTCACTTCTCTCACCGAGCCCGGCATCGTCTCGGGAACGGTCGGGTACATGAGCCCGGAGCAGGTCCGCGGGGAGGCGGTGGACGGCCGGTCGGACATCTTCTCTCTCGGCACGGTCCTTTTCGAGATGCTGGCCGGGCGGCGCGCTTTCGCGGCGAGCTCGAAAGTCGAGACGCTGAATGCGATCTTGAAGGAGGAGCCTGCACCTCCCGACACTCCGATTCCTGAAGGCCTCGCCGCGATCGTCGGCCGTTGCCTCGCGAAGCGCCGCGAGAACCGCTATCACTCGGCGGCGGATCTGGCCCACGATCTCCGGACGGCGTCGGCTCCGAGGCTCCCGGCGCTCTCCGGGCCCGCGGTCGCCGCCGCTCCCGCGCGCCCGCGGCGCAAGACCGTGGCGATCCTCACCGCGATCGCCGCCGCTCTCGCGCTCGCCGCGCTCGCGATCATCCTCCGCGGGAGACGCGCGGGGCCGGCAGCCCACGCGCCGAGGACGCTCGCCGTCCTCCCCTTCCGCGCGATCGGCTCCGAGCCGGTGCCGCACTTCGGCCTCGGGCTCGCAGACTCGGTCATCGGCCGGCTGGCGACGCTGCCCCAGCTGACGGTCCGGCCGACCAGCGCGATCACGCGCTTCGAATCGGCGCCGGCCGACGCCCGCGACGTCGGCCGGCAGCTCGAGGTCGAGGCCGTGCTCGAAGGCACTCTCCAGAAACTGGAGGGCACGACCCGCGTGACCTACCAGCTGACCGACGTCTCCCGCGGCGCAATCCTGTGGAGCGGCCGGCTGGATCTGCCGGAGGGCCGGCTCTTCGAGATCCAGGACGCGATCGCGGCCGGCATCGCCGACCGGCTCCGCCTCGAGCTCGACGCGTCCGACCGGCGGGCTCCCGAAAAGGCGCAGCCGGTCCCCGACGACGTCATCGAGGAGTACTTCGCCGTGCGTGCCGAGCTCCCCTCGATCATTCGTGTGGCGCCGGAGAAGCAGCGCGAGGTCGTCGCCCGCCTCGACCGGATCGTCGAGCGCGCGCCCGATTTCGCGCGTGCCATCGCGGCACGCTCCTATGCCCGCGCCTGGTTGAATTTTCAGGCTCCGTCTCCCGACGGGCGCGAAACCGTGCTCCGCGACGCCGAACGGGCGCTCGCGCTCGACCCGAAGCTCTCGGAGCCTCGAGTGGCGCGCGCCTCCGTCTACTGGTCCTCTTCGGGAGGATGGCGATTCGTGGACGCGGTGCGAGAGCTCAAGTCGGCGATCGACCAGAATCCCGGGCTCCTCATCGGTCTTTTGGACATGAGCCGGCTCCTCTCCCACCACGGCTGGCTCCCGGAGTCCCGAGCGGCCCTCGAGCGTGCGCGGCGGCTCGACCCGGCCAGCGACGAGGTCGTCCGCCTCACGGCGACGAACTTCTGGTCGTCCGGGGATCTCCGCTCAGCGCTCGCCGAGTTCCGTCGCCTGCCGGCCGAGCTCGCGCGCGAGGCGACGGGCGGCCGGTGGCAGATGCTGGACCTCCGTCTCTTCCTCGAGGAGCCTCGCCCGGCGCTGGCCGAGGTCCAGTCCTGGCTCGAGGAGCACCCGAAGCGTGCCTCTCTTCCCCAAGCGCTCCTCGCGCTCGCGCGCACGCGAACCGGCCAGCTCGACTTTCGCGACCTCGAGTCCGACATCGCGTCGGCGGACGCCAAGATCGGGCACTTCCACCACGTCTATCACGTGCTCGCGCAGGCTCACGCGCAGAGAAACGACGCCCCGCGATCCGTCGAGTACCTCCGCCGCGCGGCCTCGACCGGCCTCGAGTGCCTCCCCTGCTTCGACACTGACCCCGGCCTCGCGCCGATCCGGAATTCTTCCGAGTACCGGTCGTTCCGCGAGGAGCTCGCTCGGAAGGACGCCGAGGACCGGCAGGCTCTGAAGAGCGTCCTTTAGAACGCGGGCGGCGGAGACTAGAGCGCCTGCGCCAGATCCGGCGCCGAGAGCGGCGGTTTTCCGACATTCCCGACGATCGTCAGCGAGAGCACTCTTCCGTCGAGGAGTCGCTCGGCCTCGCTTCCCACGTCGTCGCCCGTCACGCTCTCCACCCGGGAGATCATCTCCTCCGGGGCGAGGATCCGGCCGTAGTAGAACTCGTGGCGGGCCTGCATCGACATCCGGGAGACCGTGGACTCGAGCGCGAGAATGAGGTTCCCCTTCAGATTCTCCTTGGCCCAGTCGAGCTCTCTCGGTCGGACCCCTTCCTGTTTCAGCTTCTTGAGCTCCCGGAGCGTGACTTCGAGCACGCGGGCCAGGTTCTTCGGAGCGCATGCGGCGGCGATCGTCTCGTAGCCGCCGAGGCGGTAGGAGTTGAGCGAGGACGCGACCGAATACGCGAGGCCCCGCTTTTCCCGCACCTCCTGGAAGAGCCGGGAGGACATTCCGCCGCCCAGCACGATGTCGAGCAGGCTCGCCGCGAAACGGCGCTCGGAGGAGGCCGACGGACCGGTCACGCCGAGACAGACGTGCGCCTGCTCGAGCCCCTTACGCGACCGGACCTCCACGTGCTGGTGCGGGCGGGGCGCGCCGGCCCGGCTGCCCGGCGCAGCGCCGCGCGAGGGCCGGTGCCGGAAGAGCCTCTCGATCTCGGGAACGACGCGCTCCGGCCGGACGTGGCCCGCGACCGAAAAGATCAGGTTGCGGGGGACGTACCGTTTTCGGTGATAGCGGTGGAGGTCGGCCGCGGTGATCGCGCGCACCGTCTCCGCCGTGCCGAGGATGGGCTCACCGAGAGGGTGGCTCCTCCAGAAGGATCGGACGAAAAGCTCGTGGACCAGGTCATCCGGGTTGTCGTTGCACTCGCCGATTTCTTCGAGGATGACGCCGCGCTCGATCTCGACGTCCCCGGCCTCGAACGCGGGAGCGAGCACGATGTCCGACAGCAGATCGAGCGCCTCCGCGAAGTGCGAGTCGAGGCTGTGAGCGTAGAAGCCGGTGTACTCCTTCGTCGTGAAGGCGTCCACGTCCCCGCCGAGGCGGTCGATCTCGCGGGCGATGCGAACCGTCGAGCGGCGCTTCGTGCGCTTGAAGAGGACGTGCTCGAGAAAGTGCGAGACGCCCCGCCGCTCCTTGGGCTCGTCGCCCGAGCCGGCCCGCACGAAGATTCCGAGGGCGAACGAGCGCACGTCCCGCATCTCGTCGACGAGGACGGTGACGCCATTGTCGAGGACGGTTTTGACGACCATCGAGGGCTGCCGGCGGGCCTCCTTCATTGTATGCGTCCGGCGCGACCGGGACTTCCGCCGGCTACTGGTTGGGCACACCCGGCTGGTTGGGAACGACCGGCGGCGGGCGCGGCGGCTGTCCCGGCAGCGGGCCGACCTGCCCCGGCCCGCTCGGGCCAGTCAGGCCGGTTCCGAACTCGTTGCGGTCGGCGTCTCCGGCCATGAAGTTCCATTCGTCGTAGTACTTGCTGCCGCGCCACTCCCGCAGCCCTTCCTTGTGGATCTTCGAGGCGACGCCCACGATCGGTCCCTGGACGCCTTCCGGGTTGCCGAAGGCGCCGGGCGTCGGAGTCGGCGGCGGCGCCGGGCGGTTCGGGCCGGGATTCTGACCGCCCGGGACGCCCGTCCCCGGAAGCTGGTTTCCCGCGCCGGCGATCAGGAGCTTCCAGTCGTCGCACCGGCACATCGGATCCTTCCAGAGCTTGCGGATCGTGCGCGGGCGATTGTCGTACATCTCCTTCAACGTGCTCGGGAAGCGCTGGTAGCGCCGCTGAAAGAGCGCGATCGCGCGGGCATACTGGCGGCCGCGGAAGATCAGCTCGTCCTCCCGCTCACGCTTCATGATCGTGGCGATCGACGGCCCGACCGCGGCAACGAGAATCGTCAGGATCGCGATCCCGATGGCGACGGCGACGAGCGTGTAGCCCGCGTCGCGGCGTCGGTAGAAAGGATTCTTCACCATTCGCTGTACGCGGTCCCGTCCAGCCCCGATTCTTTCGATCCGCTGTGGACGTCGGTGATTCCGGGCACGGCCGGCTCGGCGCCGGCCGTGGCGCCTTCGTCCGGGGTGATCTCCTCGTAGGTCAGGTTCCAGGTCTCGGCCGACTTCGTCATCGGATCGACCGGGATTTTGCGGAGGTATCCGTCCGTGACGAGGGTCTGGAGATCGGGCGGAAAGTTGCCTTTGTCTCCGTGATACTGGTCGATGACGCTGCGCAGGGTGAAGAGGTCTTCGCGCAGAGTCGCCTCTCGGGCGCGCTGCGGCGAATCCCGCAGAGCCGGCACCGCGATCGCCGCGAGGATCCCGATGATCGTCATGACGACGAGCAGCTCGAGCAGGGTGAAGCCGCTCTCGCCGTTGGGGCGGCGTCGCCGCATCGCTTTCATCTTCACCTGGGTCAAATTCCCGTCACCAGTCCTTGTAATACGTCCCGTCGGTGGCTCGGCCGGAAGAGAGCGAATAGACGTCGTAGACGTTCTGTCCCCCCCAGGAGAGCGAGTCCGGCTCGTCCTGATAGGAGCGCAGTCCCCACTCCGGCTTCTTCGTCATCGGGTCGATCGGGATCCGTCGCAGGAACTTCTGCTTCTTGTTGAGTTGCCCGACGAGGTCCACGCCCTCGACGAGCGTCTGGAGATCGGGGGGAAAGCCCTCGGTGCCGATCTTGATCTGGATCTGCCCGCCGTCGGCGAACGCCTTGTACTTGTCGATCGCATCCCGCATCTGGCGCAGCTCGTAGCGCAGCTCCATCTCGCTCTGGCGCTTCATCGAGAACTTGACGACCGGAATCGCCATGGCCGAAAGGATCGCGATCATCGAGCAGACGACGGCGAGCTCGACCATCGTGAAGCCGCGCGAGGCGTCGCGTCGGCGCGACCGCGGGGACGTCTTCAATGGACCACCAGGGTCGCCGAGGAGGTCGAGCCCGGCGCCTGATCGAAGGAGACGACGGAACGGCCGGCCGCCACCCCCTGAAAGCGGATGCGGGCGATCGGTTTCGTGCCCGCGAGCGCGGTGCCTCCGGGGAGCTCGAGAACGACGCGACCCGGCTCGAGCCGCGTGTCCGCCTCCCCCGCCGACTCGATGATCGGTTCGACACCGATGACCGAGAGCACGGCCGGATCGAAGCGCACGGCGAGAACGGAAGGCGGGAGGCTGTCGCCGGTCGCGCGCACCGAGACCGTCACGGCCTCGCCGGCTTTGAGCGACGCGGAGGACGGATCGAGGTCATAGACCGGCGCCGCGGTCGCGGCGGCGATCGAGAGCCCGCCCGACTCCGCGGTCGACGCGAAGCCGGACGAAGACGACGCCCCGGAGAGGTTCGCGCCCTGCGGCTGATTCGGCGGAGGAGTCGGCTGAGGAACGGGCTTCGCGAACGGATCGTTCGGCGCCCCGCCCGGAGTCAGGTTCTGCGGCTGGGGCGCCTGCGGCTGACCCTGCGGAGGCGGCGCCTGCACCGGCGGCTGGCGGCGCTGGATCTCGAACGGTCCGGGACCGGCGTTCGATTCAACGCGCGGCGCGCCCTGGAAAGAGATGTTCTGGTCGGTGCCGACGTACACCGGCGAGACGTCCTCTTCGGTGATGTCCGGGATCCGGATGATGTGCGGCGTCATTGTCAGGACGATGTCGGTCGTCTGATCGTCCTTGGCGACGTTTGTAACCAGGCGACCGATGATCGGCAGGTCCGACAGGAAAGGGATCTGCGTGTCGGTCCGCTTCCGGTCGCGGCGAAAGAGTCCGGCGAGCAGGTTCGTCTCGCCGTCCTTCAGCCGGATGTTCGACGAGATCGTGCGCGTGCCGATGATCGGAAGAGGTGATCCGTTCTCGACCGGCACGCTCCCGGTGACCTGCGAGACCTCGACGGTCAGCTTGAGCGTGATCTCCCGGTTGTGGTGGACACGAGGCTCCACCTCGATCTTGATGCCGACGTCCTGATATTGAAAGGACGTCACCGGAACGATGTTGCCGCCGACGGTCGAGCCGGTATTGAACGTCGTCACGGGAATCGGCTGCCGATCGCCGATGACGAGCTGCGCTTTCTGCCCCTCGGCGATGCGCAGTTGCGGCTTGGCGAGCAGCTCCGCCGCCCCCTGGTTCTTGATGAAGTTGTAGGCGATCGACGGGATCTGGAAACCGAAGGAGTTGATCGAGAGCTGCTTCAGCTGGTCCCAGGTGAACTGCCCGGCCGGGATCTGTCCGCCGATGTTGCTGACTCCCCCGGGTGCCGGAGCGGCCGCCGAGATGGAGTACTTCGAGAGAACGGGTCCGAGGTCCAGGACTTTGGTCGTATTGACCTGCAGGAGCTCGACGTCCACGACCACTTCGGCCACCTGCTTGTCGTTCTGCTCGATGATCCGCTCCGCGATCGCGACCTTGTCGGCGGTGTCGCGCAGCGTGATCGAGTTCTCCGCCTTGTTGATCGAGATTCGCGTCGTCTGGAGGAGAGCGCGCAGCGCGTTCGAGACTTCCGTCACGTCGCCGTTGGAGAGGAAGAACGTGCGGATGACGAGGTCCTCGTAAGTCTTCCGGTTCTGCGGCGTGTCCGCCGCGATCAGCATCGTCTTCTCGTCGATCACCTTGTAGAAGTGATTCTCCTGGCGCATCAGGGTCTCGAGAGCCGACTGGAAAGGGAGGCTCGTCAGCACGATCGAGACGTTGTCGTCCTTCAGCTGCGGGTCGAAGATCACGTTGATCCCGGCCGCGGCGGCGAGCGACTGGTAGATCTGCTTGATCGGCTTCGGCTGAGGGAAGTTCAGGCTGATGGGCTTGTCGCTCGCCGGCTCGAGCATCGGGAGCTTCGCGCGGGCCCCGCGGACGCGCTTCTTGACCGATTCGAGCTTCGAATCGGCCGACCGCTCCGAGGCGAGCCTCACCGAGTCTTCGCGCGCCTTGCGGAGCTCCACTTCGGCGAAGTCATTCGTCGGATCGAGCAGAACCGCCTGCTCGAGCTCGACGATCGCGAGATCCGGGTTGCCGGAGCTGCGGTAGAGCTTCCCCCTTTCGAAGTGGGCCTGCGACGCCTTCAGCTTCACGCGGACGAGCGAGTTCTTGTACTGGGGGTTGTCCGGAGCGAGCTCGAGCGCCTTCTGCAGGTGCAGGACCGCGAGATCCCACTGCTCCGTCGCTTCGGCGTCGCGCGCCTGCGCGAAGTTGCGGTAGGCGCTGCAACCCGCCGATGCGACGAGAAGGACGACCCCGAGACCGAGTCGAACGAACTTCATGACCGCGTGCCCTCTCTTCTCTGGTCTTGCGTCGAGCTCGCCCATCACTGCTCGATCCCGACCCGGCGCTTCTCCCCTTCCGGGAAGCCGACGAAACCGACGTCGATCGACTCGTAACCGACGCGCCGGAGAATGAACTGCTCGAAGACGGTGTCCCCGGCCCGCGCATTCACGATGCGATCGCCCGCGGCGAGGACCGCGATCGGACGATCGCGAGGGCCGAAGCTTCCGACGAACTTGAAGGAAATCGGGGGCGGCGCCGGCGTGGGCGTCGGCGGAGGAGGCGGCAGCGGGCCGACGTACCGGGGGTCGCCGGGCTGCGGCGGAGGAGGAGGCGCAGGGGTCGGCGTCGGCGGAGGAGGCCGGGTCGGCTCCCGCAGGTCGAAGA
>JBKPSZ010000318.1:0-4717 GCA_046735265.1 Acidobacteriota bacterium
GCGGAAGTACACGGTGATCATGGTGGGCTCGGGGCTGGCGGGCGGCGGAGGCGCCGCCTCGCTCGCGGAGCTCGGCTACCAGGTGAAGTGCTTCTGCTATCAGGACTCGCCGCGCCGCGCGCACTCGATCGCCGCGCAGGGTGGCATCAACGCCGCGAAGAATTACCGCAACGACGGGGACAGCGTCTTCCGCCTGTTCTACGACACGGTCAAGGGAGGCGACTTCCGGTCGCGCGAGGCGAACGTTTACCGGCTCGCGGAGGTCTCGGGGAACATCATCGATCAGTGCGTGGCTCAGGGCGTACCGTTCGCCCGCGAGTACGGCGGGCTCCTCGACAACCGCTCCTTCGGCGGCGCGCAGGTTTCCCGCACGTTCTACGCGCGCGGCCAGACGGGGCAGCAGCTGCTCCTCGGCGCCTACCAGGCCCTCGAGCGCCAGATCGGCCTGGGGTCGGTCGAGATGTTCTCGCGTCACGAGATGCAGGAGTTGATCGTCGTGGACGGCCGCGCGCGCGGAGTCGTGGTCCGCGACATGGTCACCGGCGAAGTCGAGACCCACCTCGGGGACGCGGTCTGCCTCGCGACGGGGGGCTACGGCAACGTCTTCTACCTCGCGACGTATGCCAAGGGGTGCAACGGCACGGCGATCTGGCGCGCCTACAAGAAAGGGGCCGCGTTCGCGAACCCCTGCTTCACGCAGATCCACCCGACCTGCATTCCGGTCACGGGGGAATATCAGTCGAAACTGACACTGATGAGCGAGTCTTTGCGCAACGACGGCCGCATCTGGGTCCCCAAAGCGAAGGAGGATCGGCGGCCGCCGAACGAGATCCCCAAAGACGAGCGCGATTACTACCTCGAGCGGATGTACCCGAGCTTCGGGAACCTCGCTCCGCGGGACATCGCCTCGCGCGCTGCCAAGCGCGTCTGCGACGAGGGGCGCGGCGTCGGGCCGACGGGGCTCGGGGTCTATCTCGACTTTCACGATGCGATCGCGCGTCTCGGCCGGACCAAGATCGAGGAGAAATACGGCAATCTCTTCGAGATGTACGAGCGCATCACCGACGAAGACCCTTACAAGGTCCCGATGCGGATCTACCCGGCGACCCACTACACGATGGGGGGACTCTGGGTGGACTACAACCTCATGAGCACGATCCCGGGTCTCTTCGTCCTCGGCGAGGCCAACTTCTCCGATCACGGCGCTAATCGCCTCGGAGCGTCGGCGCTGATGCAGGGGCTCGCGGACGGCTACTTCATCATCCCGTACACGATCGGCGACTACCTCGCCCGGCAGAAGCCCTCATCCGTGCCCGTCGACCACCCCGAAGTCCGCGCCGCGGAGGAGGCCGTTGCGGCCCGGACGAAGAAGCTCCTTTCGATCGGCGGCAGTCGAACGCCGACCTCCTTTCACCGCGAGCTCGGGAAGATCCTCTGGGACCACTGCGGCATGGAGCGCAACCGCAAACTGCTCGAGCACGGACTCGGAAAGATCCCGCCTCTCCGCGAAGAATTCTGGAAGGACCTGCGGCTCCCGGGCGGCGGCCAGGAGCTCAACCCCTCGCTCGAGCTCGCCGGCCGGGTGGCCGACTTCCTCGAGCTCGCGGAGCTCATGTGCCTCGACGCGCTCGAGCGCGACGAGTCCTGCGGAAGCCACTTCCGCACCGAGCACCAGACGGCCGACGGCGAAGCCAAGCGCAACGACAAGGATTTCTGCCACGTCGCCGCCTGGGAGTACCGGGGCGACAGGCAGAAGCCGCTTCGAAACGTCGAGCCGCTCGTTTACGAGAACGTGGAGCTCGCCGAGCGGAGTTACAAATGAAGATCACGCTCCGGGTCTGGCGCCAGAAGGATGCGAAGTCGGAGGGGCGTTTCGTCACCTACGAAGCGCCGGGAGTCAGCGAGCACATGTCCTTCCTCGAGATGCTCGACGTCGTCAACGAGGGGCTGATCGCGAAGGGAGAGGATCCGATCGCCTTCGATCACGACTGCCGGGAGGGCATCTGCGGCACCTGCGGATTCGTGATCAACGGGAGGGCGCACGGACCGCGCGAGCGGACGACCGTCTGTCAGCTCCACATGCGCACCTTCCACGACGGGGACGTCCTGACGCTCGAGCCCTGGCGCGCCGCCGCGTTTCCCGTCGTCAAGGACCTCGTCGTCGACCGCGGCGCCTTCGACCGCATCATCGCCGCGGGCGGGTTCGTCAGCGCGCCGGTCGGGGGGGCGCAGGACGGAAACACGATCCCGATCCCGAAGGAGAACGCCGATCTGGCCATGGACGCCGCGGCCTGCATCGGCTGCGCCGCCTGCGTGGCGGCGTGCCCCAACGCCGCGGCGATGCTCTTCGTGTCCGCCAAGGTCTCGCAGTTCGCGTTGCTGCCGCAGGGACAGCCGGAGCGGCGCGACCGCGTGCGGCGCATGGTCGCTCGGATGGACGCGGAAGGCTTCGGCACGTGCACGAATCATGGCGAATGCGAGGCCGCCTGCCCGAAGGGAATCCGGATGGAGTTCATCGGCCGCATGAACGCGGACTTCGTCGTTTCGGCTCTCACCGGGGGACGCCGCAAAGCGGGCGTCGGCGAGGGGGGCGGAGGATAGGGCGAATTCCCGAAAGAGACACGGCTCGAAGAAAGGAAGGCGATTTGAAGGACGATTCCCGCAAGAAGGCCGGCGAAGCCAAGTCGAAGAAGCTTCCGAAGCTCAAGGAGCTCGCCGATCAGGCGCGCAAGCTCGCGCGCCGCTACCGGGTCGAGGACGGCGACCGCTTCCGCCTCTCGGACGCAGACCCGGCCGACACGGCCTGGCTCAAATCCGCGGACAAGCCCGCCGCCAAGGAAGCGTTGCAGCGGGGCGTCGAGGTCCTCGCGGAGCTCCAGGACCGGCTCTACGCGCAGGACCGGTGGGCGGTTCTCCTGATCTTTCAGGCAATGGACGCGGCGGGCAAGGACGGTGCGATCAAGCACGTGATGTCGGGCATCAATCCGCAAGGGTGCCAGGTCGTCTCGTTCAAGGCGCCGTCCCCCGAGGACCTCGACCACGACTTCCTGTGGCGCTGCTCGCGCAACCTTCCCGAGCGCGGGCGAATCGGAATCTTCAACCGCTCCTATTACGAGGAGGTCCTGGTCGTGCGGGTTCACGAGGCGCTGCTCGCCAAGCAGAAGCTGCCGAGCGAGCTCGTGTCCAAGGACATCTGGTCGGAACGCTTCAAGGACATCCGGGCCTACGAGCGGTATCTCGAGAACAACGGCACTCTCGTGCGGAAGTTCTTCCTCCACGTCTCGCGCAAGGAGCAGAAGCGTCGTTTCCTGGAGCGCATCGACAACCCGGAGAAGAACTGGAAATTCTCGGCGACGGACGCCCAGGAGCGCGGCTACTGGAAGGACTACATGCGGGCCTACGAGGACATGATCGAGAACACGGCCACGAAGAGATCCCCCTGGTACGTCGTGCCCGCCGACAACAAGTGGTTCACGCGAATCGTGGTGGCAGCCGCGGTGATCGAGGCCCTCGATTCGGTGCGCTTGAAATACCCGGACGTCGGCAAGGAAAAGCTCGCCGAGCTCGCTCGAGTCAAGAAAGCGCTCGAGGCGGAGAAGTAGGCCGCCGGCCGCGCCTCCATCGTGAAAGGATCCGGAGGTCGGCGCCGACGGGGAGCTCGATGACGATCGCCCGGCGGCTGATGCTCCTTCTCGCGGTCCCCCTCGTGATTCTCGTCGCGCTCGGCGTCCTTTCGCTCGTCGAGTTCGCCCGGATCGAGTCGCGCAGCCGTTTCGTCGCCGAGTATCAGATCGGGAGTCTCGCCGCGCTCGGCAACATCACGCGCCTCCACGGAGAGCTCCGTGTCGCCGTGCGCAACTTTCTGTTGAGCGCGGACCCGGAGGAACGCCGGAGCGCGCGCGAAGCTTTCGAGTCGAGCAACCTCGAGATCTCCCGCCGGCTCGACGAGTACGCCCGAGCGCTCGTCTCGGACGAACTCGACCGCGAGCTGATGGCGGAATACCGCAAGGCCATGGAGGACTGGAACGCCGCCGCGCGCCAGGTCATGGCCTCGGCGGAGCCGGGACGCCGGGACGAAGCGGCCGCCGCGCTCCTCCGGGGCCCGGCCCGTGAGCTCGGGAAGCGGCTCGGCGAGTCGTCTCAGAAGTGGATCCGGCACAACGAAGACCTGGCCGCTCGGTCGAGCCAGCTGCTGCTCCGAGGCGTCGCAGCGGCGCGGCGCGACACGCTCCTGGCCGTAGCGGCCGCCCTGATCCTTTCGGGCGCCCTCGGATACTGGACCTTCCGGAGAATCGCTCGTCCCATCCGGGCGCTCCAGACGTCGGTGGAATCGATCGCCGGCGGGGACTACACCCGCGAGGTCCCGTTCACCGGAGCGGAGGACGAAACCGGGGATCTGGCGCGGTCGGTCGAGATCCTGAAACGCAGCGCGATGCGGACCGATGAACTCCTGGACGAGACCCGGCGGCAGAAGGAAGAGCTCGAGTCCCAGCAGAAGGAGCTCGAGGCCGCGCGCCGGAAGGCGGAAGAGGCGACGGAGTTGAAGTCGCTGTTCCTGGCGAACATGAGCCACGAGATCCGGACGCCGATGAACGCCATCATCGGTCTGTCGCACCTCGCGTTGAAGACCGCGCTGACCCCCAAGCAGAAGGACTACATCGAAAAGGTGCACGCGGCCGGCACGTCGTTGCTCGGGATCATCAACGACATCCTCGAC
>JBKPSZ010000319.1:0-6174 GCA_046735265.1 Acidobacteriota bacterium
CTCCAGTTCCGCGCCGCGATCTGGGGACCGGGGGAGAACCAGATGCAGGAGCTCCCGCCGATTCTGGACGACTCGAGCTCCGCCGCCACCGCGATCAACAACAAGGGGCAGGTCGTCGGCATCTCGGGCCGATGCGATCGGGCGTTCGGGAGGTTCAGCGCCGTTCACGCCGTTCTCTGGGAGAACGGCACGCCGACGGACCTGGGCAACTTCGGCGGCGTCGCGTGGAACACGCCGACCGCGATCAACAGCCACGGTCAAGTGGCCGGCTTTTCGGACTTTCCGGGGGACCAGGCGGGCGGCCTGAACTCCCACGCCTTCCTGTGGAGCAAGCAGAACGGGCTCGAGGATCTGAAGACCCTTACGGGAGACGCGATCAGTCTCGCCTTCGGCATCAACGACCGTGGTCAGGTCGTCGGGCAGTCGATCGGCGTCAACGGCAGCCGGGCCTTCCTCTGGGAGGACGGCGTCATGAAGGATCTGAACGACCTCGTTCCACCGGGGACACCCGTTCTCTTCTTCGCCAACGACGTCGATGACCGCGGGCAGATCGTCGGAGGCGCGCTCGATGCCGCCGGCAACAGCCTCGCGTTCGTGGCGGTGCCGGACCAGGGAAGACACGAGGGCAATTGACTCGACGGATCGAGGGAAGCCGCGGCGCCGAAGGCGTCCGAGGCGTTACCGAAGCGCCTGCCCGCTCGCGCCGAAGCGGGCGCTCGCTCAGGCGACGAGCGCCCGTCCGATCAGCTTCGCCGACGCGCGCACGGAGATCGTGAAGCCCCAATAGGGGCCGAAATCCTGAGCCGCCGCCATGCTGGTGATGAACAACCCGGGGACATTTGTCTGGAAGCTCTCGTCCAGGACCGGCGAACCGTCGCGCGTCGCGAGTGATGCCAGGATGTTGCCCTGCGTGAGGAACGGCACCCGCTCGATCTGCACGCGATAGCCCGTCGCCAGGATCACCTGGTCCACGATCAGCGTCTCGCCGTTGTCGAGCCTCACGGCGAGATCGCCCGCGGACCTCTCCTCCGACCGATCGACGCGGGTTTCCGGCCAGAGCCGGATGGTCGGCTGCAGGACGCGTCGCTCGAGCCAGGGCTCCAGCTTCAACCGGCCCTCGGACCAGAGCCTTCGGCCGCCGGCCTGCTTCTCTTCCGGCGACTGCCGGCGCTACCAGCCCGGGTTTTCGACCGTCGCGTGGACGAGCGGCGTGACTCAGCTCCAGTCGGCGGCCGCGAAGGCGGGGGTCGGATGTCGATACGACACGTCGACGGTCGCCGCGCCCGCCTCGTGCAGAAGGGCCGTCCACTCGAAAGCGCTTTGCCGGCCGCCCAGGATCAGGCAGCGCTTCCCTTTCAAATCGCGGAAATCCACCAGGTCGCAAGTGTGCGCGTAGCGTCCCGCTGGCAGGCGTTCGGCCAGCTCCGCGGGAACGTTCTGGAAGTACCGGAAGCCGACGGCCACCGCGACGCGTCTCGCCCGCGTCGATCGGCGATCCTCGAAGACCGCGCGAAATCCGGCTCGGTCGCCGTTCTCGCGATCGAGCCTTCGGACGACGGCGGGGATCGGCTCGATCCCCTTCTGTTCCTGGAACCACCGCGCGTAGGCGAGATAGAACTCGAGCGACAGCGGCTCGACGTCGGCGGGAGTCTTGCCTTGGCGACGCACGAACTCCTCGATCGTGTGGATTTCCAGCGGATCGAGGTGCCAGTCGCAGGCCGACCGGAGGAACATGCCCGACGGCATGTTCCTCTTCCAGAACCCCATCGGCTCGCCGACGATCGCGTGCTCGATCCCGAGATGGCGAACCTGCGCCGCAAGCGCCATCCCGAACGGCCCGGCGCCGATGATCAACAGATCGTTCTCCGCGGGCGGTGCGACGGAACGTGGGACCGAAGCGGTCATGATGTCGCCAACCTACATCAATCGAGCTCCCTACTCGATCATCCTCCGCAGCCGCTCGAGCGCGTCGTCCCACTGCCTCGAAATCTTCTCGAGGTAGCGGCCGGCGCGGGCTAGCCGCGCCGTCTCGAGCTCCCACAGGCGCTCGCGGCCGTGTCGACGACTGCGAACGAGCCCCGCGTGGGCGAGGGTCTCCAGATGCTTCGTGACCGCCTGCCGCGAGACGCGCGTTCCGCTCGTCAGACGCGCGATGGAAAGGTTCCCGCCGCCCGAAAGGCGGGCGACGATGTGGAGGCGCGTCCGGTCTCCCAGCGCGGCGAAGACGGGTGCCGCCCGGTCGAGCTTCGCGGCGGCGACGCGTTCTCGCGGCATCGGATGTCGTCCCGCCTCAGGCCGTCGCGCGGGCGAGGTGCCTGGCGATCAGCTTCGTCTGGATCTCCCAGCCCTCCTCGTTTCGGGTAAACGCCTTCGCACGCCGCTCGAGCGGGATGCGGTCGAAGCCCGATTCGGTGACGGTCAGCTCGGTCTCGCCTGAGACCTCCCGCAGGTCGAAGGAGACGAGCGTCATCGGCTCCTTCGAGTAGTCGACACCGGGTTCGACCGGGGAAGGGTGCCAGCGAAACGACAGCCGCCGCATGGGCTCGACGTCCTCGACGACGATGTCGAAGGTCATACCGGAGTAGGGCTCCTGCATCTTCGCCACTTCCGGATCGACGTTCGTGGGAACGATCCGGCCCGTCAGCCGGACCCCCGGAGAGAAGACGCCCTCGAAGGAAACTCCGAACCAGCTCCCGAACTCCCGAGCGTCGCTCACCGCGCGCCAGACGCGCGCGAGAGGTGCCCGGAGAACGACCTTCTTCTCGATCTTGTCCGCGACGGCGATTCCGCTCCGGTCAGAAGCCATGTGCAACCTCCAGGTTGCATATTCTAGATGGTCGGGACGAGGCATGCAAATGGGGGCCGGGCGGACCGAGCGGGTCTAGAACCCTTCTCCGACGAGCTCCGTGACCGCGCCGTTCGGGAAGGTCTCTTTCACGAGTACGCGAGGAATCTCTCTCCGGACGAGGGCCACGTACGTCTCGGTGCCGCGGTTCTTCTCGATTCGGTATTCAATGCGCGCCGTTTCGTACGACCCCGCCGGCACCGCGGTCGTCTCGAAGCCCACGACTCGCGCGGTGATGCGCGAGTTTCCCGTGTTCGGGTCGTACACGTGGAACGCGAAGCGGCCGCCGGGAGCGTAATCCGGAACGGCCATCACGGCGGCCCAGTCGATCCTCTGGTCCACGGTATCGTCGGCCACACTCTCGTCCACGGCCCGCTGTTCCCGCGGCGCTGCGCCCCGAGATGAAGAGGCGAACCCGGTGACCCTTCCGTCGCGATAGGTCAGCTCCAAAACGGCCCGGGCATCCTTCCCCTCGCCCATCGTCAGCTTCGCGGAGATTGGCAGAAATCCGCGCGACGCGACCGACTCCCAGGACTGGCCGAAGGCGCCTTCGACGACGTTGGAGAAGACGACATCGCCCGAGTCCGACCTTCGGACCGAAATCCGGCTCTGGCCCGCTTCTTTCCCCTCGATGAGCGTCCGGTAGCGAAACACCCCCGCGCGCAGCCGTCCCGCGTCGAAGTCGAGGCGGGGATCCTGCGCGCCGATGCCGCCTGCGAAAGCGGCGAGGAGGAGGACTGCGCCAAAGGAGCGGATGCGAGGCACGCTGCCGCGATCCTAGCCCCGAAGACCCCGAAGACGATGTGGCGAGCGTCGAGTCGTCGGGGCGAGCGTCGCCGAGCCCTCTTCGTGCTAAGCTAAAGCTTCTCCGATCCCACCGACGGTCCAGTCAGCCCCAATCATGACCGCCCGTCGCCGGTTTTCGGCGAGAAAGGCGAGCCATGATGAATTCCTTGCGCAATTGGAGGTGTCGGGACTGCGGGCGGTCCACCCAGGCCGAGGTCGAGCGGGACGGGAGCGCGAAATGCACGTTCTGCGGATGCATCACGCGCATCCAACCCAGCCGGACCCGCGGACAGGAGATGCCCGGCCAGCTGCCGGCCCCCCAGAAACGGATGCAGAAATGACGTCGGTCCTCTCGATCGGCACGGCGCCGACGCTCGAGGATTCGGGCAAGGAACAGGCCTTCGAACGGCTGAAGGCCCGCTACGGCGAGGCGCGCCTGCTGGTTTCTCCCGAAGGAGACTGCGCGAATCTCGAGTGGATTCTCGGCGCGATTTCGAATTCCGTCGACCGGTCGGATGATCGCATCCGGAGAATGATTCCCCTGCTCGCTCTCTGGCTGGAGGATCTGGCCGTCGAGCTCGAGGGCGAGCTCGCTCGGAGCCGCTCCGAGGCGACGGAAGACTCGGCGGCCGCCGCTCGCCTCGCCTGCGAGTCTGCGGCGGCGACCCTGCGGCACGCAGCCGTGGGATTCGTGGCAGCCTGGCGCCGCGAGGTGTGACGTGGTGTCCGCTTCGCAAACCGTCGCGATTCTGTTGAGCCGCCTTCCGCGGATCGAGAACACCCCCGGGCTGATCCTCCTGAGGGTGGATGCCTCGGGCGGAGCGACGGCTCCGACGACGGTCGGGACGCTGACCGATGCCGCTCTCCGCGGCCGGCTCGCGCATTTCGATCTCCACTCCGCCAACGAGGTCGCTGCAGTTCGCCACGCGCTCGCGGCGGACTCCGGCGAGGCGACGGTCTACGAGAGCTGGGTCGCCCTCGAGAATTGCCTCCAGTTCTGGTACGGGTTCACCGGCTCCCGGATTCGGATCGTCGCTTGGACCTGCGGCACGTGCGGGAAAACGCGCCGAGAGAGCATTGGTGGCACCGTCGGCGAGACTCTGACCCTCCTCTGCGCCTGCGGACAGGCTTTGCGCACGACCGTCCCCAAGACCGTCGGACAGTAGGCCGGCACCGCAGACATCGCGGCGCGAGAACCGGAGAATCCTCGGATGGGGATTCTCTTCCCCGTGCAGGACCCCTGACGCGGAAGGCTCTTCACCCGGGTCCCCCGGACATCCGACCGGCTCCATTCGGGAACGAGATTTGCGGTGGGACCGCTCGATGGCTCATCTCGTCGTCTTCGTCCTCCTTCACCTCGTCGAAATCACCCTCTTCGCTCTCGCCGCCGAGACCTGCGGCCGCCTCGCCTCGAGCCGGCTCTCCTTCCGCGACGGGTTCGAACGGAGCGCCGTGTCGTGCGCGCTCGGTCTCGGCATCTTCGCGAGTTGCTTCAACCTCCTCGGGCTCGCCGGCGCGCTGACGCGGCCGGCCGTGATCGCTCTCCTCGCCGCGCCGCTCCTGCTGCGGGCTGCTCGGCCGCGGATCTTTCGGCGGTTGCCTCGACCCGATTTCCCGCGCGGAGCCAGAATCGCGATGCTCGGCCTGCCTCTCGCCGCCGGCCTCGCGTGGGCGCTCTACCCGCCGACCGCCTTCGACTCGACCCTCTACCACCTGCCGATCGCGAAGGCCTTCGCCGCGCGGCACGCGATCGTCTTCCTGCCGGACCTGCGCTTCCCGGTGGGTCCGCAGCTCTTCGAGCTGCTCTATGCCGGAAGCCTCCTCGTCGCCGATGACGTCACCGCGCAGCTCGCTCACTTTCTCGCTCTCGTCGTCTCCGCCGCGGCTCTCGTCGCGTGGGGACGCCGCTTCGCGACCGAGCGCGCCGGAGTCTGGGCGGCCGCCGCGTGGCTCGGAAACGCGCTCGTGCTCTCGGTGGGAGGCGCCGCAATGGTGGACGTCGGCCTCGCGCTCTTCTGCACGATGGCTCTGCTCTCCTGGGAAGTCTGGCGCGAGCGCGGCGACGTTCGCTGGCTGACCGCGAGCGCGGCCTTCACCGGCTTCGCCGCGAGCACCAAGTATCTCGGGCTTTTCTTCGTCGCGGCCCTGCCCGCCGCGACACTCCTGTCGCGCGCGGCGAGCCGGCGACGCCTGCGCAACGCCGCCGGGTTCGCGGCCGTCGCCCTGCTCGTTCTCGCCCCGTTCTACTGGCGGATCGTGAGCGAGACCGGAAATCCCGTGTTTCCCTACTTCTCTCGATGGTTCGGCGAGAACCCGTGGGGCGAGTCGCTCGATCCGCTCGGCTCGGCGAGCGCTTCGGGACAGCCCGCGGGGTCCGTTTCGGCGACGCGCATGCGGGATCTCACCGATCCGCGAAAAATTCTCGAGATTGCGGCGAGTCTCGTGCTGCCGGGCGGGATCTCGGGCGCGGATACGATGCTCTCCCCCTTCGTCCTGTCTCTTATACACATCTCCGAGCCCACGAGACCTTCTAAGTCATCTCG
>JBKPSZ010000320.1:0-6188 GCA_046735265.1 Acidobacteriota bacterium
GAACTGGGATCTCGACTACGCGACCCAGCTCTTCTACTCCTCCTCCTACATCGAGGACGGGCCGTTCCTGTACGTCGAGACGCCGAACCGCCGCGGGACCCTGATCGGCAACCGGCAGCACGTCGGAAAGGTCTTCGCTTCCTACCGTTTCCCGACGAACACGAACATCGGCGGCTATCTACGGGTGCAGAGCGGGCGGCCCTGGGAAGCGCGCGGCCTCGACCCGGTGTACGGCACCGACTACGTCTACCTCGAGAAGGCCGGAAGCCGGAGGCTGCCGACGTGGACGAACTTCGACTTCTCGGTCTCGCAGGACATTCCGATCGGCGGCGGCTCGGCGTTCCGCGTGGAGGCGCGCGTGCTGAACCTGTTCAACAGTCAGCCACCCCTGACGGTCGATCAGGACCTCTGCACCGACACGTGCACGTCTCTCCCCGTCGACCCGGAGCTCCTGAATCCCAACTTCGGTCGGGCGACTTCGTACGCTCAGCCGCGCCGCTTCTTCATCTCGGGCATCTTCACGTTCTAGGTCTCTCCGACGCGGCGTTTCCGGCCGGGAGCCGTCGGGCTCCCGGGCTTATCATTTGCGGATGAGACTCGCGATCGGGATCTCCGCTTTCGCCGCCTCGCTCGCGTCGGCGTTTCTTCTCGCCGCCGCGCCGCCTCCGACCCTGCGCCTGACGGACGGGCCGGAGAAGCCGATCACGCCCGAGTCGCTCCTCGGCGCCGGGCGGCAGGACGTCCGGGTCGAGGAATCGGGCGGGGACCTCACGGTCTTCCACGGCCTCTCGCTTCTCGAGGTGCTCGAGAAGAACGGCCTCGACGCGAAGACCATGTCGGGCGCGCGCCGCCTGGCGTCCGCGGTCGTGGTCGCGACGGCGCGCGACGGCTACGCGGCGGCGTTCTCGGTCGGAGAGCTCCTCATGCACCGCGCCGACCCGCGCGTCTTTCTCGTCGCAGAGACGGCAGCGGGACCGCTCCCGGAAGATCGGGGGCCGGTCCGGTTGATCGTGTATGGAGACAAGCCTCGCTCGGCGTACGGGCTCGCGAAGATCGAGATGAAGGTCCTGGCGGACAACGCGCCCCGGGCGCACTGAGGTCCGCGACGCGCCGGAACGAGATTCGGCCGCGCAATCTCCTCGGATTCGGCGCCGCCCTGGCGCTCCTGCCCCCGGCGATTCTGGCCGTGATGGCGGCGGCGGAGGCAGCGGGACGCGCGCAATCGGCCCGGGCGATGGCCAACTCGGCGAACCGATTCCTGTCGGCGCTCTCCGCGGCCGAACGCGGGAAGGCGTCGATCTCGTTCGACGACTCGGAGCGCTTCGACTGGGGCTTCACGCCGCGGCGGCGCCGGGGGATCCCGTTGAAGGAGCTCTCGCCCGAGGCGCGGCGCCTCGCGCACGAGCTGCTCCGATCGGGCCTCTCCGCCTCCGGCTATCGCAAGGCGACCGACGTGATCGCGCTCGAAGGCGTCCTGCGGGAGATCGAAGGGCCGTACCGCGACCCGGATCTCTACTTCTTCTCGATCTTCGGGACCCCGGCGCCCGGAGCCCCCTGGGGCTGGCGCGTCGAAGGCCACCATCTCTCCCTGAATTACACGGTCGCCGACGGGCTCGCGGTCTCGCACACCCCTTCCTTCTTCGGCGCGAATCCCGCGACGGTGCGGGAGGGGCCGCTCGCCGGCAAGCGCGCGCTCGCGGGAGAGGAGGACCTCGCGCGGACGCTCGTGCTCTCGCTCGACGCGCGTCAGAGGGCGCAGGCGGTCTTCCGGAACGCCGCGCCTTCCGACATCGTGACGGGAACGGCCGAGCGCGTGGATCCTCTGGCCCCGGCCGGGATCGCGGCCGCCGAGCTCGACGCGCAGCAGAACGAGTCGCTCCGCCGGCTTCTCGACGAGTACCTGTCGCGGATGCCCGCAGACGTCGCCGACGACCGGCTGGAGAAGATGCGCGCCGCCGGGCTCGAGAAGATCTTCTTCGCGTGGGCCGGAGGGTTCCAGGCGGGCCAGCCGCACTACTACCGGCTCCAGGGCCCGACGTTCCTGATCGAGTACGACGACACCCAGAACGGCGCCAACCACATCCACACGGTCTGGAGGGACTTCGCCGGCGACTTCGGACGAGACCTCCTCCGGGAGCACTACCGTGCGGCGCACGGCGCCGGGCGCTCTACGGCTGCCGGAGGCGTTCCAGCGCCAGCGCCACCGCCGGCTGATCCGGCTTCAACGCGAGGGACCGCTCGAGCAGGCGGATGACCGCGGCCCGGTCCGCGAGGCACGTTTCGAAGAGAGCGAGATCGTTCAGCGTTCGCGGATCGGCGGTCGACGCTTCGAAGCGCGACAGCGCCGCGAGCGCTCCCCGGCAGTCCTTCCGGCGATGGAGGAAGAGCGCCTTCTCGCGCGCGATGGTCTCGCTTTCGGGATAGGTGTTCGCGGCGCGGTCGAGGAGCGATGCCGCGGGGGCGAGCCGCCCGTTCTTCTCGTACTCGCGCGCCCAGCCCGCGACCGCCGGCGCGGGATCGGACTTGAGCGCGGCGAGCGCGCGGAAGAGCCAGTCCTCCGCCGATCGGAATTCGCCCCGATCCCGTGCGAGGACGGCGAGATTGAACATCGGCGAGTAGTAGTCGGGGCGTAGTTTCAACGACTCCTCGAACGCCTCTCGGGCCTTCGGCAGGTCACGCCGCGTCTGGAGGTAGAACATGCCGAGGTTGTTCCACGCGCCTTCGGTCATCCCGGGCCGGTCGCCGCCGGTCGGGGCGAGCGGACGCGCCTCGCCGGGTGAGAGGTACCCGAGCGCGAGCAGCTTCTTCGCGTACTCGCTCGATTCTTCCTTGGACGCGGGCGTCGCTGCGACGCGTCGGACGACGAGAGGCGCGTCCTCGGATTTCGGAGGCGCCGCGAGAGCCGTGAACGCATTCGCGAGCGCCGCTCCCGGCATCCGCCGGGTCGCGGGGAGATCGAGCAGGGCGAGCACGGTCGGGGCGACGTCATACAGGCTCGCCTTCCCCCGGGTCGCCCCGCGGCGGACGCCGCGTCCCCAGATCGCGAGGGCCCCTTCCGGCCGATGCCAGAACGCCGCCGTGCTCCAGCTCCCGGACGCGAGCTCGCAGGGGCGGTCCGCGCCCCACTTGAATCCGTGATCCGAATGGACGAGCAGAACCGCGCCGTCCTCTTCGGCGCGCCGCATCCACTGGCCGAGGACGCGGTCCATCGCGGCGTAGTAGCTCTCGACGACGCGGGCGTACTTCGCGACGTCGGCTTCGGAAACGTTCGGGCACTCCGTGCGCGGCGGCGTGAACGGGGCGAAGACGTGCCCCACTTCGTCCGTTCCCTCGAAGTAGACCGCGAGGAGATCCGGGGCGTTCCGGTCGTAGAGGTCGCGGGCGATGCGCTGCGCCACGCGCGTCGCCGCGAGGATTCGCGCGAGCGCGACGACCGGGTCCTCCATCCCGGCGCCGCTCGCGAGCGATTGCGCGGCCTCCCCGGGCGGCAGGTCGAGATACGGCGTGAGGTCTTCGGCGGTCACCCGGCCGTCGCGCGCGACGACCTGCGCCACGCCGGCCTGGAGCGACGACGGATACGCGACGCCGGAGAGCGGCAGCCGGTCGAAGAGGATCGGGCTCGCGTGATCGCTGACGAAGAAGCCGGAGACCTCCTCCGCCGGGTGGCTCGCCCACCATCCGACGACGCCGACCTTGCGCCCCGCCGCAGAAGCTCGATTCCAGACCGCGGGCACGGCGCGCGAGAAGCCGGAGATCGGGAGCTTCGCGCCGCTGCCAGGGTCCACCTCCTGGAAATCGAGGACGCGATGGACTTCGGGAGAGACGCCGGTCGCGGCCGTCGTCCAGAGGATCGGCGAGATGAGCGGAAACTCGCTCTCGAGGCGGGCCGAGAACCCCTCGCCGGCGAGGCGCGCCCAATTCGGCATCCGGCCTTCCGCCGCGAGCCGGTCGACGAGCTCCCAGTCGAGCCCGTCGAGGCCGATCCAGAGGACCGGCGCCCGGCCGCCGGCCGGCCGTTTCGCACGGCCCGTGACGTCGGAGGATTCGACGGCCGTCGGACGCGTCTCCGTTTGGGAGGGCGGCGTCGCCGTCTCGCGGCGGCCGCATGCCGAAGCGATGAGAAGGAGGAGTGCGGCGACGCGCTTCATCGAAGGCGCGAAAGTAGCAGAGTCGCGGCGCCTGAGCAGGCGCGGTCGTGTCGCCGTCGGCCGTGCCGGACCGAAACGCCCTCCGAATGTAGGGGCCGGGCTCGTCCCCGCCCGTGTCGCAATTCGGAGGCTTATCTCACTCTCGAGAACGAATGGGTCTTGATCGCCAGCCAAACGGTTCGGCCGGGCGCGAGCTCGAGCTCCCGTACGGCCGCGGACGTCACGTGAGACCGCCACCGGCGGCCGCCCGCCGCGACGATCGCGACGGCTTCTCCGCCGCTCTCCTCGAGGAGCTCGACCGTCCCCTCGAGGACGTTGCGCGCGGAGACGCGCTCGAGCGGGTGCGCCGAGAGAAGGAGGTCCTCGGGACGAACGGCGTAGACCGCCCTCCCCGGCGGCGTTCCCGGCGCGAGCGGCACGACGAGCGGCGTGGTGTTTCGGAAGCTCAGCCGGCCGGTTCCCGGCTCGAGCGTCGAGGGCTCGATCAGTCCGTCCACGAGATTGTCGAACGTCGCCTCGGGGTCGAGTGTCTCGAGGCGCCGCGCCCCGAGCACCCCGGCGACGGATCCGTGCGCTTCGATCTTCCCGCCGCGCAGCAGCAGCGCCTCCCGCGCCAGCAGGAGCGCCTCCCCCGCGTTGTGCGTGACGTAGAGGAACGGGATCCGGATCTGATCGCGCACCCTCAGGAGATACGGAAGGATCCGCTCGCGCAGGTCTACGTCCACGCCCGCGAGAGGCTCGTCCAAGAGGAGGAGCCGCGGCCGCGTCGCGAGCGCCCGGGCCAGAGCGACGCGCTGCCGCTCGCCGCCGGAGAGCGTGACGGGGAAGCGATCGAGGAGCGGCGCGATCTCGAGGATTGAGACGATCTCTTCGATCGCCGCCGCCGAGCCTCGCCCCTCCGCGGCGGCGAAATGGATGTTCGATCGCACGTCCAGGTGCGGAAAGAGGAGTGAATCCTGAGGGACGTATCCGATGCGCCTCTTCTCGGGCGGAAGGGAAAGCCCGGCCTGGGAGTCGTGCAGGGTGGCGCCGTCGACCGCGATCCGGCCGACCACGCCGCGGCGCAAGCCCGTGATCGCTTCGAGGAGCGACGTCTTCCCTGACCCGGAGGGACCCAGGACGGCGACGGCCTCACCGTCGAGGCGCGTGCGGACCTCGAGCGGGAAGGACGCGAGCGTCATCCGCAGGTCGAGCTCGATCACCGCGCGCCTTCCCGCGCCCGGCGGTGATCGAGGTACTCGGTCGTCCAGACCGCGGCGAATGCGACGACGACGACCACGGCCACGAGACGGAGCGCCGAGGCGTCCGCTCCGATCTGCGTCCGATGGAAGATGGCGAGCGCCAGAGTCTGCGTGCGTCCCGGGATGTTGCCGGCGATCATGATCGTGGCGCCGAACTCCCCAAGCGCTCGCGAGAAGGCGAGCAGCAGCCCGGCGGCGATGCCCCGCCAGGCGAGCGGCAACGTGACGCGGGTGAAGACGTGCCAGGGTCCGCGTCCAAGCGAGCGGGCGAGGCCGGGGAGCCGCGGATCGATCCCCTCGAAAGCCGCGCGCGCCGGACGCACGAGGAGCGGAAACGACATGACGGCCGTGGCGATGGCTACGGCCTTCCAGGTGAACAGGATCTCGACGCCCGCGCGGTCGAGGAGCCTCCCGACGAACCCGCGGCGCCGAAGGAGCTCCAGGAGCAGCAGGCCCACCGCCGTCGGAGGCAGGACGAGCGGGAGCGTCAGGAGCGTCTCGACGATGCTCTTCCCGCGCCAGCGCCGGCGGGCGAGGAGCCACGCCGCCGCGACCCCGAACGGCAGAATCGCGACCGTCGAGATCGCCGCCACGCGCAGCGTCAGGAGGAGGATCGAAATGTCTTCGGAGTCCACCGCGAGCGCATCCTGCCGCGATTCGCGCGGTTTGACCACCCCTACCGCCAAGGGTAAACTGCGCGGTCCCACGGTGGGTGTAGCTCAGCTGGTTAGAGCGCCAGACTGTGGATCTGGATGTCGAGGGTTCGAATCCCTCCACTCACCCCAAGGAGCCGTCGATC
>JBKPSZ010000321.1:0-3581 GCA_046735265.1 Acidobacteriota bacterium
ACTTCATGCTCTGCGAGGGGCGCGTCGTGCATTGCGAGAGCGCCAGCTCCTGGAAGCTCTTGATGCACGACTCGGGCGTGAAGACGTCGGAGTCCGGCGTGCCGTTGATCCACATCCGCCTCGGCTCCCCGGTCGAACGCCGATAGAAGAGGTACTTGTCGCCTCCCCGGATCGGGCTCGCATGCGAGTAGGTCCAGATCTCCAGGCCACGGAAGTAGCCGGCGGGCCCCATGTCGCTGCAGGCATCGAGCGTGTTGATCGAGGAGGGCTCCCCGAAGTGGAGCACCATCGCCGCGGCGTCGTTCGGCCACCGGTCGTATTTCGTCTCGGCGAGCTCGCGCAATTCCTGATAGCGCTGCTTGTAGCCCGGTCCGAATGGAGGGGCCTGGTTGTCCCTCTCCCGCCGTTTCCAGAACTCTCCCTTGAACTTCTCCCGCTCCCAGGTCTGGGTCAGCTCGAGGAAGGCCTTCTTCTCTTCCGGAAGAACGATCGGCGCGACGAAATCGAGCCACTTGCGGTCGTCCTCGGGCAGAGCGGCGATCCGCTGCTTTTCGCCGCCGTCCTTCGGACCCGCGGCGCGGCCGGAACCGGGCGCCGCCAGGAGGAGCGCCGCGACGAGGAATGGAAGAGCGACTCTCGCGCGCATTCCGATTCCGATCCTAACCCCTTCGATTGGGACCGCTATTCCTTCATCCAAGATTTACGCCAAAGCCTTTCGGAGCGATAATCGAGGGAGAGCGGGCCGCAGGCGGGAGGCTCGGGAACCGCATGATCTATCTGGACAACAACGCGTCCACAAAAGTGGACCCGGAGGTGGCTGCTGCCGTCGCGCAGGCGATGGAGCTGTGGGGCAACCCGTCGTCGGTCCACGCGGAGGGACGCCGGGCCCGGAGGGCGGTCGAGGAGGCGCGCGAGGAAGTGGCGCGGCTGGTCGGGGCGCACGACGCGGAAGTCTTCTTCACCTCCGGCGGCACCGAGGCGAACGCGATGGCGATCTTCGGCGCCGCCGGCACGGCGCGGGGCCGGGTCGTGCGGAGCGGCGCGGAGCACCCCTCCGTGCGGGGGGCGTTCGCGGTGCTCCGCGAGAGGGGCTATAACGAGCGCGTGGTCGCGCCGGAGCGCTCCGGCACGCTCGACCTCGGAAAGTTCGAAGGAGCCTTGGACGGCGGCGCCCGGCTCGTCTCGGTGATGCTCGCGAGCAACGAGTACGGCGCGATGCATCCCGTCCCTCGGATCGCGTCGCTCGCGAAGAGCGTCGGCGCGCTCGTCCACACCGACGCGGTGCAGGCGGCGGGGAGGGTCCCGATCGATGTGGCCGCTCTCGGCGTCGATCTCGCCTCCTTCTCGGCCCACAAGATGCACGGCCCCAAGGGGGTCGGCGCCCTCTTCGTCCGGCGGGGCGTGGCTCTGGTCCCGCACACCCCCGGAGGCGGACAGGAGAGGCGGCAGCGCGCGGGTACGGAGAACACGCCGGGGATCGCGGGCTTCGGGGTCGCGGCGCGCCTCGCCCGCCGGCGGCTCGAAGCCGAGGGCCCGGCGATCGCGCGCCTGCGCGACCGTCTCGAGGGCGCGATCCTGGCCGCGACGCCGGGGGCCGAGGTCATCGGCGCGCGGGTCTCGAGGCTGCCCAACACGTCGGCGATCCTGTTCGAGGGGATCTCCGGGCAGTCGCTCGCGATCCGCCTCGATCTGGACGGCGTCGCCGTTTCGGTCGGGAGCGCCTGCTCTTCCGGAACCCCGGCCCCTTCGGAGGCGCTGCTCTCGCTCGGACTGTCGCCGGAGGCCGCGCTCCGGGTCGTGCGGCTGTCCCTCTCCCGCTGGACCACCGAGCGCGAGGTGGACGAGGCGTCCGCCCGCGTCTCGACGGCGGTGGATGCCCTGCGCCGGGGCGCGACCGCCGCCGCCGAGCTGGCCGCGGTCTGAGCGTGGACGCTCGCAAGCCATGATCATCGTCTGCGACACCTGTCTCGCGCGTTACCGCTACGACGAGTCGCGCTTCGCGGGCAAGCGCGTCAAGAAGGTGCGCTGCACCAAGTGCCTCACGGTCTTCGAGGTCGAGAATCCGGCGCTCGCGGTTTCGGCGGCCGGCTCGGTGCGGGAAGGCGCGGACGAGACCTATATCCGCCTGGCCGACGAGACGGCAGGTCCCGACAAGCCGTCCTCCGCGACGCCGCGGAAGGTTCCGCTCGCCTCCTCCTCGCGGCCGGCCGGCGCGGCGCTCTCCCTGCCGGCGGACGCGAAGCTCTCGATCGCCGTGATCGCCGGCCCGGCGGCCGGGACGATCTACGCCATCGAGAAGCCGCGAATCGTCATCGGCCGCCAGGACGCCGACTTCGTCCTCGAGGATCCGGAGGTCTCGCGGCACCACAGCGCGATCGAAGTGGCGGGCGAGCAGGTCACGCTCGTCGATCTCGAATCGACCAACGGGACGTTCATCGGCGACGAGCAGATCCGCGATGCGCCTCTCTCGCACCAGCAGGAGTTCTCGATCGGCGGCTCGACGCTGATGCTGATCGTGACCCGCCCGTAGGCGATCCGACCCGGGTCCTCGAATCCACATCACGGAGTCGGTGTAGCCTCTTCGCCATGCGGATCGCGGTCGCCATGTCCGGAGGGGTCGATTCTTCCGTCGCCGCCCTCCTCTTGAAGGAAGAGGGGCACGAGGTCGTCGGTCTCTCGATGCAGCTCTGGGACCATTCCGGGGAATCGGGACGCTCCGGCCGCTGCTGCACGCTCGACGATCTCTCCGACGCGCGGCGCGTCGCCTGGGCTCTCGACATCCCGCACTACGTCCTCGACCTCGAGCGCGAGTTCCGCGACCGGGTCGTCCGTCCGTTCGTGGCCGATTACCTCGCGGGACGCACGCCCGTGCCCTGCTCCTCGTGCAACGCCCGGGTGAAGTTTTCGACGCTCTGGGAACGGGCGCGCGAGATCGGCTGCGACGCGGTCGCGACCGGCCACTACGTGCGCGCGGAGCGGGATCCTTCGACGGGCCGAAGGGTTCTCCGCAAGGGGCTCGATCCCGCCAAGGACCAGTCGTACTTTCTCTGGGACCTCACCCCCGAGCAGCTCGCGGCCGCGAGATTCCCGGTCGGACACCTCTCGAAGGGCGAGGTCCGCGCCCACGCCCGGCGCGCCGGTCTGCCCACGGCCGACAAGGAGGAGAGCCAGGAAATCTGCTTCGTCCCGCGCGGAACGCGCGTCGGCGACTTCGTCGAGCGGCATGCGGCGGACTTCGGGATGTCGCTGCCGTCGCTCCCCGGCGCGCTCCAGACGCCCGGGGGAGAGCGGCTCGGCTCCCACGCGGGCCACTATCGCTTCACGATCGGACAGCGCCGCGGGATCGGCGTCGCTTCGGCCGAGCGCCTCTACGTGCTCCGGGTGGACGCAGCGAGCAACCGCGTGGTCGTCGGCTCCGGGTCGTCGCTCGAGACGCGCGAGGCCCGACTCGAAGCGGTTCGCTACCTCTCCGCCGCCCCGCGAGCTTCCTTTCGCGCGGGGGTGCGGGTCCGCCACCGCGCCTCCGAGGTCCCCGCTCTCGTGACGCCTCGGCCGGGCGGCGGCGCGAGCGTCGTCTTCGA
>JBKPSZ010000322.1:0-8149 GCA_046735265.1 Acidobacteriota bacterium
GAACAAGGCGTCCCGCAACAGGGACAAGGAGAAGGACAAGGAGTCGCCGGCGAGCGCCGCCTCGGCGCCGCAAGGCGGATCCCCCACCTCCGGCAGCGACTCGGGATCGGGTACCGGTACGAGCGCCAACCTGCCCGCCGCCGGTGCCGCGGCCGGGACGGTCGCGCCGTCGTCGCCGGAAGCCGCTCCTCCGGCCGCTTCTTCCGAGCCGGCTCCGCCTCCGGCCTCGGAGGTCATCGAGTCCGAGAAGGCTCCCGCCCCCGAGAAAAGCAGCGACGCGACGTCGCAGCGCACGCGGTTTGGCAGCTGGATCCTCGGCGCGGTCGCCGTTGCCGGCGCGATCCTCGTGTTCTTCTTGGTCGGCGGGCGGCGTCGTGACGAGCGTGTGTCGATCATCGATCGGGAATCGCTCGACCGGCCCGAGGTCGAGCGGCCGACGACCGGACGACGTCACCTGGAGCCTCATCCGCATCGCTTCTAACGCGTCGATCGGACTTTGCCGGCGCCGGAGGGCCTGGGGCTTTCCGGCGCCGTTTTCGTTTTCAGGCGTCCTGACCTTACGACCAGTCGGCGTCCCGCCGACCGACGCGCCGGAAGTCTGTTCGACGGTCCCGGTTTTTCGCGGGAGTTCAGGGGTCGTCCGGCGGCCGGCGTCTGATCGCCCGACCGGCCTTTTCCGGCGCTCCACCTGACCGGCGCTCGGGACTTCTTCCGTTCGCCGGGACAATTGTGCGCCCGACGCCCGCCTCCTACTGTCGCTTCACACTCAAGAAACAGCGGGCGTGGGGCCCGCCGAATCTCGAGAGCCGAAACGGAGGTAGGTATGGGCTCGAGAGTTTCGATTCGAAGCGTCGGTCTTCTGGCCGGTCTTCTCGGCTCCGCGGCGCTCGTTCCAACGAGCGGCTCGTCGCCGCCGGACTTCGGCCAGCCGTTGAACGGACTGACCGCCGAGCAGCTCGAGAGGTTCGCAGACGGGAAGGATGATTTCGAGGAGGTCGAAACGGTCGAGGAGGGTCTCGGGCCCGTATTCAACGACGTCTCCTGCGCGACGTGCCACTCGGTTCCGACGGTCGGCGGCGGCAGCTCGCGGCTCGAGACCCGGTTCGGCTCACGACTCGCCAACGGTCAGTTCGATCCGCTCTCCAAGTTCGGAGGATCGCTGATTCAGGAACAAGGCATCGGCGCCGCCGGGGAATGCGAGTACCTGGCGGAGGTGGTTCCTCCTGAGGCAACGATCGTCGCGAAACGGAGAACGACTCCGCTCTTCGGTCTCGGACTCGTCGACGCCGTCCCCGACGGGACGTTCTGGAATCTCTCGTTTGCCGAGAGATTCAACTCCGACCGGACGTCCGGGATCGTGAGCGTCGTCACGAACAATGCCACCGGCAAGCAGGCCGTCGGAAAGTTCGGGTGGAAGGGGCAGAATCCGACGCTCTTCCAGTTCTCGGGGGACGCGTACGTCAACGAGATGGGCATCACGAGCCCGGAGTTCCCGGACGAGAACTGCCCGGGCGGAGACTGCGATTCGCTTCGCTGCAATCCGATGGACGATGTCAACGACGACGGATCCGGAGTCGTCGCGTTCGCCGACTTCATGACGTTCCTCGCTCCGCCGCCTCGCGGGCCGATTAACGGTGCGGCTCTCCTGGGCGAGCGCGTGTTCGGGCAGCTCGGCTGCGACAGCTGCCACACGTCGACGCTCAGGAGCGGGTCCAACAGCGTCCAGGCGCTCGATCGGGTGACGTTCCACCCCTACTCCGACTTCCTCCTGCACGACATGGGCTCGCTCGGGGACGGCATCACGCAGAACCGGGCGACGGGACGGCTGATGCGCACGGCGCCGCTCTGGGGCGTCCGAAAGCTCGAGACCCTGCTGCACGACGGACGGGCGACGACGTTCGAGGAGGCGATCCTGGCGCATGCCGGCCAGGCGCGTCGATCGCGCGAGCGCTTCGAGCGCCTCTCCTGGTGGGAAAGGCAGCAGCTCTATGCCTTCTTGAAGTCCCTGTAGCTCCCGGAGACCCGGCGGCGGGGTCACCTCGCCGCCCTGCCGACAGGCCATCCGACGTTGCCCTCCCGCGAGCACCGCGGCTAGGCTCGCGGCGTGGCGCGTTTCCGGCTCCGCTTTCCCCTCCGGGACATCCCGAGATGGGCGGCAGCATCGGGAGACCCGGACGACCCGGAGCTCGCCGCGATCGCGGCGCGGGCGAGGCGATCGGGATACCTCCGCAAGCGCGACCTGCTGCGGCTCGCACGATGGAAGACCCCGCGGAGCCGCCCGCGCGTCGAGGCCAACGACCCGTCGACCGTTCGCGCGTTGACGCGAAAGGCGTTCGCCTCGAAAGACGAGCGCGCGCGCATCGAGCTCCTGACGCGCCTCGCGGGGGTCGGATGGCCGACGGCATCCGTCCTCCTGCACTTCTGCCACGCCGATCCCTACCCGATCCTGGACGTGCGGGCCCTCTGGTCGTTCGGCATCGAGCGGCCGCCGGCGTACCGATTCGAGTTCTGGTGGCGATACACGCTCGCGTGCCGGAGGGCCGCCGCGCGCGCGGGTTGCTCGATGCGGACTCTCGACCGCGCCGCCTGGCAGTTCTCGGTGGCGCGGCAGCCTGCGACGGCTCGAAGGACAACTTCCCGGCGCCGGCTCTCCCGTTCCGGGATCCGCCGTCCCCGGATCAGTGCCGCGGAGGGACGGCGCGCGTCCTCGGGCGCGACGGGCAATCGCTCCCGTCGGGGCAGAGATTCCTCGGCGCCGCCGACCGGAGGTAGGTGAACGCCCCGAGCAGCCGGCCGCTCGAGCCGTCGGGGTTCTCGACGGAAACTTCGACCGGCCCCGCCGCGTGGGGCGGCGCGACCACGGACACGAGCGTGGGACCGATCCGCTGGAGCGCCGTCGCTTCCACCCCCCCGAATCGCGCCCGGGCTCCTTCGACGAATCCCGTCCCCGTCAACAGGACCTCGGTCCCCCCGTTTTCCGGGGAGACGCGCGAAGTGATTCCCGTCACCTGAGGCGCATCGCGCCCCGAGGAAAGCCGCACCGTCACCGGAACCGTCGAGACCTCGGCGGCGAGATATCCCGTCAGCTGGAGTCGGACGGTCCGACCGGCTTCGACGAACAGGGTCACGAGGGAGGAGGTTCGCGCGCAGGCCGTTTCGTCGGTGCGAGGAGTGTCGTCGTTGCATCCATTCGCGACGACTTCGAGCGTTCCGCAGGCCGACCCGGTGAAGGCGGTCAGCACGGTGTCCGCCATCGTTCCGCAGGTGGAGACCTCGTAGAAGTCGGTCGAAGCAGGAGTGAATTCGAGCCACACGGACCCGAAGACGCCGACGCCTCCGAAACCGAGACAGTCCGGAACCGGATCGCCCGGCTGCGGGGTCGCCGACTCGTTGTTGACGAGGACCGTCGCCGGAAACGGGCCGGCGCCCGGCAGGGACAGGGGCCGCGCGCAGTCGTCGGAAGACTCGGGAACCGTCACCGTCACGAACGTCGAAGCGGTGGCTCCGCTTCCGTCCACGGCGGTGAGACTGACGGGAAAGATCCCGGCGCGCCGGAAAGTGTGAGAGATCGTCGTCTCGCCGCGGCCGACGCGGACCGTTTCCCACGTGTCGGGGAAAGTCCATGTCCCGGCGACGGAGTCGCCGGCATCCTCGTCGGACAACCGCCCGGCGAACTCGACGATCTCTCCGACGGAGCTCCGGATCGAAGCGTTCGGAGAGAGGAGCGTCGCGAGGGGCGGCCGGTTGCCCGGGGGCGGGATCTCGAGCTCCCAGACTCCGCGGCCGTGAGTCGCGATGCGCGCGAGCGATCCGTCCTCGGAGATCTCGAGGTCGTGCACGGAGACGGCCGGGAGATTCGTTCCGAACCGCGACCAGCTGGCGCCGCGATCGGCCGAGCGAAAAACGCCCACGTCCATTCCGCAGAAGAGGACGTCCCGGTCGGTCGGATCCACGCGGACGACGATCGCCGCGAAGGAGGCGGGCAATCCCGATGCCCGCGCCTCCCAGTGCGCGCCGCCGTCCGTCGTCCGAAACAGAGCCGGACCGACCGTCGTCGCGATCGCCGCGTAGGCGGCGTTCGGATCGGCCGGGTCCACCTCGATCCCGTTCACGCGCGCTTCGGGCAGACCCGCGGAGGCGTCCTGCCAGGTGCGGCCCGCGTCCGACGAGCGGTACACCGAGCGGCCCGACGCGACCCAGACGACGTTCGGCGCGGAGGGAGCGATTGCAATCGCCGACACCGACTCGAAGGGATCCCACGGCGCACCGGTCGCCGTGACCGCCGGCAGGGGAATCCACGCATCGCCGGCGTCCGACGAACGCCAGATCCGCCAGGATCCGGTGTAGATCGTCGTCGGCGTTCCCGGCGCGAGGGCGAAGACCGTGCGGAAGGGGCGGGTCTCGCCGGGGTCGTAGGGCGGCGTGATCCGGGCGAACGAGACCGCCGGCGCTCCGGCGTCCCGCGACCGGAAGATCCCTCCGTTCTGCACCGTGGCGTAGAGGAGATTCGGCGCCTGCGGGCTCGCGGCGCACTCGAAGCCGTCCGCTCCGAGGATCTTCCGCCACTCGTCGCCCCCCGCATCGGGGCGCTGGCCGGTCCCGTTGTCCTGGGAGCCCGCCACGATCCGGTTGCGATGCGCGAGGTCGTTGCCCAGCGCGTAGTACTGGCGCGTCACGAGCCCGTCGTTGCGCGGGGTCATCGAGGCGCCGCGGTCCGCGCTCACGAAGATGCCGCCGTCGTTCGCGACCCAGAGCGTCGAGCCCTGGTACTGGAAGTCGTGCTGATCCACGTGGAAGTCGGGCTGCACGTTCGCCCTCCAGGTCGCGCCGCCGTCCGTCGTGCGGATGGCGAGAACGCCGCCGGCCAGCACCGTGTCCGGGTCTCCGGGCGCCACGACGAGGGCGTTGTCGTACCAGGATTGCCGGTTGAAGTAGGCGGCGACGTCGCCGTCGGGATGGTTGGTCACGGACGGCAGGTCGGTCCAGTTCTCGCCGCCGTCGGTCGTCTTGTACACGTGCGCGAGGAGCAGCCCGTCCGGGTTCGCCAGCGAGGTCGCGGCATAGAGCACCCGCGGATCGGAGGGGCTCATGGCGAGCGACAGGCGCTCGGTGAACGGATCCTCGGCGTCGACCGGCAGACCGCGGCTCCGGCTCGACCACGTGACCCCTCCGTCGGTGGACTTCAGGACGCGCGCCGCACCTTGCGTGCACCCGTTGGCGCACCAGGTCGCCGCATAGAGGATGTCCGGCGACCCCGGAGTGCGGAGGACCTCCGTCACGAGACCGTACGCCCGGGAAGGGATCGAGAAGGTCCAGGTGCGGCCTCCGTCGGTCGAGCGGGCGCCGCCGTTCTCCATGCCCGCGAAGAGCTCCTCCGCGCGAGACGGGTGAACCGAGATTCGGAAGAAGGAGCGCGCCACGATCGTCTCGGGCAGCGACCACGTCGCTCCCGCGTCCCGGGAGACGAGGAGGCCGATTCCGGGGATGAAGCCGCCGAATCCCCCCTCTCCCGTCCCGAGGTAGATCGTGTCCGGCGCGGAAGGTGCGATCGCCAGGGCTCCGACCGAAAGGTCGGGCAGATCCTCGGTCAGCGGACGCCAGGTCGCGCCGCCGTCTTCGGTCTTCCACACCCCGCCGCCGGCCGCGCCCGCGTAAACGGTTCCCGCGCGCGACGGATGCGGAGTGATCGCGGTCATGCGGCCGGCGCCGTTCGTCGGACCGAGCGAAACCCATCGCGAGCCCTCGACGCCGAGACGTTCCCTCCCCCCGCGCGCGGCGAGGCGGCGCTCGACCTCCTGCCGCACGGCGCGGAGTCTCCGCTCGGGATCGATCCGTCCGCCGTCGCCGTGTTGCAGCGCGTAGAGACGAAAGCGTCCGAGAATTTCCTCGGGGCCGTCGGACTCTCCGTTCTCCGGTGATTCGGCGCCGCGAACCACCGCCGCAACCGCGAAGAGCAATGCGATGAATCGCGCCGTCATGACGAACCGGGTGGCCCGAGCTAATCGCGCGCGGGTCGGCGGGTCAAGATCGCGGGATTCTCGACAAAATTCCCGCGGCGAAAATCTTCTTGCCCAGGTACTTCCGCCCTTCTGGCACCCCCGTTGCACCTTCCCTCCTCGAGAAAGGAGGGACCGTGAAAAAGAGTGTTGTCCTCGGGACACTGCTACTGTCCGGTCTCATCACACTGGCCGTGGCTCGACCCGCGTCGGCCTCGGTTTCCGTCAGCCTCTCGTTCTTTCACGAGTCGCTGTCGCCGCACGGCCGTTGGGTCGCGACGACGTCTTACGGACAAGTCTGGGTGCCGGCGGTTTCCGCCGGCTGGGAACCGTACGTCGACGGGGAGTGGCTGTACACCGACTGGGGCTGGACGTGGGTCTCGAACGATCCGTGGGGAGACATTCCTTACCACTATGGCACGTGGGTCCGGGTGTCGCGCTGGGGCTGGGTTTGGGTTCCGGGCACCGTCTGGGCGCCGGCCTGGGTCACCTGGGCCTACACCGATGATTTCGTGGGATGGGCGCCGGTGCCGCCGAGCTTCGTCCTGACGGCGTCGGGTTACTGGGGTCGTCCGATCGTCGTGTCCGAATCCCGATACGTCTTCGTGCCCGCCCGCCAGTTCGTCGGGGTTCCCGTGTCATCCGTCCGCGTGCCGGTGAGCCGGAATCCGGCGCTCTTCGCGCGCGCGAACAAGGTGACCGAGTTCCGCGTGTCGAACGGCATCGTCCGCAACGTCGGCGTGGCGCCGGCGCGAATCGAGAGGGTTGCGGGTCATCGGATCGAGCGAACTTCGATCGACCGGACGAGAATCCGGCCGGCGACGCTCGCCGACTCCGGCGTCGCGAGGACTTCCCGAGTCGCGGTCGTGGCTCCAGCGCGCGAGCGCTCCCGCGCCCTGCGCGAAAAGCCGGCCGAGAGCCGTCCCGCCGAAAACCGTCCCGACGCCCGAGCGTCCCGCGAGCGAAATGCTCCGAAACCCGCTCCCGCTGTGAAGCCCGCGCCCGCCCGTCCGGAGTCGAAGGAGCCAGCGGCTCTCGCCTCCCGGACGAATGAGGCCAAGCCGCAGAAGGCGACGAAGGCGAAGGAGACGAAGAGCCCGAAGCCGACTTCCGCGAAGCGTCCCGAGCCGGCCCCGGCGACTCATCGGGAGGCGGCCGCCGCGCCGAGTCATCGAGCCGAACCGTCGGCCCGAGCGGCGGAGAAGCCGGAGGCCGCGAACGCGAGCGTCGCGAAATCGCACGAGGCGAGGCCGGCCCCGAAAGCCGCGCAAGTGAAGGCGCATCCCCCGAAGGTCGAGAAAGCGAAGCCGGAGCGTCCGAAGAACCCGCCCAAAAACCCGGACCAGCAGGCCCGGGGGCAGGAGAACAGTCCGAATTGAGGAGGTGTCCGATGAAGAGAAACGTTTCGATCGCGCTGGCGACGCTGCTTCTCGTCGCCGCGGCGGCGCTCGCTGCCGGAAAACGGGAAGGCAAGATCACGCGGATCGATCAAAGCGCCCAGGTCCTCTCCGTCCAGGGAGAAAAGGGAGATCAGTGGGACGTCTATCTGACCGAGACGACGAAATTCGAGCACGGCCTGACACTCGCCGAGCTCAAGATCGGCGACCAGATCGAGTTCGAATACGTCGAGCGCGACGGCAAGGTCTGGGCAACCGAGATCGAGAGAGAGAAGAAAGCCGACTAGAGCCCTCGGGCGTTCACTTCCCGGCGCGAAATGAGGGCTCGCGCCAGATTTCTCGCCCCTCGAGGAGAGTCCAGAGAACCTTCGCCTCGTGGATCTTCTCGGGGGGCACCTCGAACAGGTTTCGATCGAGCACGATCAGGTCGGCGGCCTTTCCGACCTCGATCGAGCCGGTCTCCTTCTCTTCGAACGCCGCGTAGGCGCCCGCAATCGTGTAGGCGGCGAGGGCCTCCGGCAGGGAGACGCGTTCCTCCGGAAGGAAGGCGGGGCCCGACGCCCCCAGCTCCCGGCGGGTGACGGCGGTTTCGATCGCGTCGAGCGGATTCATCGACGAGACCGACCAGTCGCTGCCGCCCGCCACGACCGCACCGGCCGCCGCGACGCTGCCGATCGGATAGATCCACCGGGAGCGTTCCGGGCCGAGCTTCGGAATCGTCAGCTCCACGATGTACGGATCGGCCCACGCCCAGAG
>JBKPSZ010000323.1:0-13341 GCA_046735265.1 Acidobacteriota bacterium
GTGTAGTCGCGCGTGAACTTGCGGTAGTGGACTCCGGCCTGCAGCGCGATCGATCCGCGGGCGTCGTGCGGGACGGTCATGCGGTAGTGCACGAGCCGGGCCGCTCCGGGGCCGATCCCGTTGTTGTAGAGCGGCACGTGGATGTCCTGCGGCTGGCGGCGGTCCATGTGGCCGCCGTCGTGATCGATGAGGAACGTCGAGAGCATGTCCGCCGCGGGATCGAGCCGGTCCTGCGCGTCGAGCACACCGCTCCGGAAGAAAGGCTTCGATCCGGTCTCGCCTTCGAGCGAGACCCAGGTCTCGTTCGAGTCGGCCGTGCCGTTCGTGTAGGGATGGCCGACGCCGCGCGTGCGCACGACGACCTCGACGTCGATCGTCTCGCCGGGAGAAACGACGACGGGCTCCGCGCCGAGAACGGTCACCCGGTCGCCGCGCTTGATCGCGAAGAGGTCCACGGTCAGGACTTTGTTCTGAAGGAAGTCCTGGATCTGCTTCTGCGTCCCCTTGTCCCCGCGGATGAATGGGAGCGCCGTGTTCGCGGCCGGGAAGACGTGGTCGTGAAGGAAGCCCTTCTGGTTGCCGAACTCGTTCGACTTGTACGGAGGGAGGTGGCAGTCGCGGCAGGCCTTGGGCTGCGGCGGGTCGTAGAACGAGCGCACGGCGCGGCCGGAGACGCCCGAGTCGTACCAGGTGTCGTAGTGGTTCTGTCCCCGCATCCAGCGGTAGCTGTTCAGAGGCGGGATCAGAGCCACCTTGTGGCAGGTCGAGCAGAACTCCGGTGTGCGGTGGAAGGGCTTCAGGAACGTCTTCCGGTGGAGCGACGGCTCCATGCGGATCAGGAGCCGGTTGACCGCCTTCAGCGTCTCGTTCTTCGAGAAAGCGAACGGGTACTGCTTCGACTCCTCGATGACGTAGGAGCCGTTGCCCTTGACGTCCTTGACCTCCGCGATCGAGTGGCAGGACATGCAGGTCAATCCCTGCTGCGCCTCCCACGAGTCGTATGAGAACTTCGCCTGCGTCGCCGCGCCCATCTGTCCCGTGAAGAGCACGACCGGGTCGTGGCAGCCCGAGCACCACTTCGTCCGCTCGCGGCCCACGCGGTCGGCCATCAGCTCGACGCTCTTCCGGTAGAAGGGGTTGTTGAACGACGAGAACCGGTGCGCCGACCGCTCCCACTGATGGAAGGAGTCGGGGTGGCACGACTGGCAGTACTCGTTCGCCGCGAGCTTCTTCCCGTCGAGGAGCCCCTGGTCGAACGTCTCGGAAGAAGAGGGATAGAAGACCGTGTCGCCGTTGACGTTGACGATTCGCTTCGGCGGCTTCTCGAGCTTCGCGAGGAGCGCCATCGCGCCGAGGAACACGACGACGGCCCCGCCCCACGCGTAGAGGCGGCGGAACTGGAGCTTGTGCGTGTGGGCGCGGCGGTGGAGGATGAAGGCGACGAGGGCGAGCGGCACCGACGCCACGTGCCCGAGCCAGACCAGCCGGTTGTTGAGCGTCGCTCCCTGAAACACCATGTAGACGCCGGTCGAGACGCAGATGACCGCGAGCGAGAAGATCGCGAGACCCGCATACTTCGCCCGCTTGTTCCACATCCGGATCATGCGGCGGGCGTGCGTGACGGCGAAGACGAAGAAGGGGATCGCGATCAACGAGCCGAGCACGAGGTGCAGCAGGAGCATCGCGTAGAAGAAGGCGGTGTCCCGCGTGAACGCGGAGAGGTAGATCGCGTTGGCGGCGATCAGCCCGAGAGGGATGAGAAGCAGGCGATAGAGCCGCCGCTGCCAGGGGCGGAGGACTCCGGCGGGCTTGGCTTGCGGGCGGGCCGAGGCCGTCATCGCCTTCGAATGTTACCTGCGAAAAGACCGGTCGAGCAGGCCGTGGTCGGGCGCTCCGGCGCCCCCTTTCCTACCGCTGCGGAAACGGCTGAGGGCGCTCCCGCAACTCCGGCGGCGGCGTTTCGGAATCGGGCGATGCTTCCGTCGAGGCCGAAGATCCGCCGCGCGAAGAGCGCGGCCCGATCGCACGGGTGTGGTGTGGCTCCGAAGCGCGGCCGCCGACAGTGCGCGTCGAGACCGTCGATCCCGTCAGCGACACCGCAAAACGGACGATTCGTCCCGAGGAGCTCGGAACGTCGGCGCCCCGGTCTTCCACGGTGAGCGTCCACGTGCCGCTGCCGGGCTTTCCGACGAAGGTCGCGAGCGGGTCCAGGGGAACTTCCGTCAACCCGTACACGGCGTTGATCGGGTGCTCGTGCTCTCCCGTCTGATCCCGCAGGAGGATCGCCATTCCGTCCGGCCCGCGCAGAGCCACCCGGAGCTGCTGCGGGTCGGGATGATCGATCTCGACCAGCACCTTCAAGTCGGAAACGGATCCGATTCCCGACACCGTGACCGATGAGGAACCGGAACCGGTCCCGTCCGGGATCGCCACGGGCAATGCGGTCTGCGGCGGCGCAAAGAAGTGGCTCGGGTCGAAGGACACGGCGGCGAATGCGTCCACGCGCGGCGTGGTGACCGAGTTTCGCGGATCGGTGAGGGGAGTGCCGGTCGCGCGGAGGATTCCGACGAGCGACTCCGGTGGGAGAGCCGGGCGGAGCTGACGCATGGCCGCGACCGTGCCGGACACCGCGGGCGCGGACGCGGACGTTCCGGCGAAGAGGTTGACGCCGCTTCCCTTCTTCGCGACGACCCAGAAGGCTCCGGGCGCGAGCATCGAGAGGTTCGAGGCGGAGTCGGAGAAGCAGACGACCTGGTCGGGCGCCGTCGGAGCGTCCACGCACTGGGTCGCTCCCTTGTCGTCGAGCCAGGTCTGGCTCGAGGAGGTCTGCGAGTAGACCGCGCCGACCGAGACCGCCGACGTGACGCAGGCGGGCGCCGACAGAGCGTTGGAGGTTGCGTCGTTGCCCGAAGCGACGACGACCACCATTCCCGCCGCGATCGCGGAGTCGAAAGCGGACGCGTAGTCGGGCACGTCGGCGTCGCAGTACCCGTGATCGAGCGAGTCTTCGAAGGCGCCGCCGAGCGACAGGTTGATCACGCCGATGTTGTACTGGGCGCGGTGATCGATCGCCCAGTCGACCCCCGCCAGGATGTTGGAGTCATCCGCCGTGTCCGCGCACGAACCGTTCGTTGCGTCCGTCGAGGAGAAGACCTTGATCGCGACGATCTTCGCGGAGGGCGCCACTCCGGCGGTGCTCGCGGCGATCGACGCGACGGAAGTGCCGTGGCCGTCGCAGTCCATCGGGTCGTTGTCGTTGTCGGCGGTGTCGGTGCCGGCGACCACCTTCGAGTTCGGGAATCCGCCCCCTCCCATCACGTCGACGCCGTAGTCGACGCCGGTGTCGACGATCGCGATCGCCTGGCCGGTCCCGGTCGCTCCGAGCGCGTTGGCCTGGTCGCTGTGCATCAGGCTCTGGGCGTTGGACGCGACCGAATCGAGCGCGTGCTTCTTTCCGTCGAGGCGGATCCAGTCCACGTCGGGCCGGTTCGCGAGGGAGAGCAGAGCGGCCCGCGTGACCGTGGCCGACATCAGGGAAAAGCTGCCATAGAAATGCCGAACCTGGAATTCCTCGGCCGGCATCTCGTCGGCCAGACGCTTCTGCGCCTCGAGGCGCACGAGACGCCGAGCCGGCTCTCCCTCCGGGTCCGGCGACAGGCGAAGGGCGCGCGCCGAGGGCGTTCCGTCGCGAAGCCCGAGGACGATCGAGAAGGAGTCCGCGCCGCTGTCGAGCGCCCGGAGCAGTCGGGCGTCGGCGCGCGGGGCGGCGGCGGCCGTTTCGGAGGCCCTCGCCGGAGTCACCGCGAGGAAAGTGGACACCGCACAGGACAGCAGGATCGAAGTCGGGCGCATATGGCTCGTCAACACTCCTGAAATTGACAGATTCCGATAAGTTCGAAGCCTCCAAGTATAGCCGGATGCAACGCGCGTGCCCTTTTCGCTATTCCGCGGGAGCGCATGCGCTATCTTTCTGCGGATGCGGGCGGTTTTCGCCGATTGTCACGTCGGCCGTCGGCCCGGCGACGAAGGGCCGTTCCTGCAGGCGCTCGACGAAGTCCGGCGGCGCGGAGCGACGACCATCACTCTTCTCGGCGACGTCTTTCACTTCTTCATCGCGCTCCCGAAGTTCGAGACTCCCGCGATCAGAAAATTCCTGGAGAAGGCGGAAGACCTCGGCCGAAGCGGCGTCTCCATCACGTACGTCGAGGGGAACCGGGACTTCTTCCTGCGCGGTTCCTATGCCGAGCGTTTCTTCGCCCGGGTCGTGGAGCAGGAGACCTTCCAGGAGGGGCCGCGCCGGTTCCTGGCGATGCATGGAGATCTCTTGAACGACCGGGACCACGCCTATCGCTTCTGGCGTTTTCTCTCGAAGAACCGGGTCTCGCGGGCCGCCGCGGGTCTCGTGCCGAAGCGGGTCGGACAGCGCCTCGTCTGGGACGTCGAGTCCCGCCTCTATCGCACGAACTTCAAGCACAAGTCGCAGCTCCCGTTCGAGATGATCCGCGACTTCGCGCGGCGGCGGTTCGGAGAAGGGATCGACGTCGTGCTCCTCGGCCATTTCCACCGTTCCTGGTCGGAGGACCTGGCGGGCGGCAGGGTTGAAATCCTTCCCGCGTTCGTCGAGGAGCGGCGCTGGATGGAGATCGGCGAGGACGGACAGACCCGGCTCGTGTCGCTCTGAGGGAGCGATGGACTACCTCGCACTGCCCCGCGCACGCGAAGTGCGGGGCGCCGTCGCGGTGCCCGCCTCGAAGAGCGCCACGAACCGGGCGCTCGTGCTCGCGACCCTCGCTTCGTCGCCGGTCGAGGTGATCTCGCCTCTCGAGAGCGACGACACCGACGCGCTCATCGATTGCCTGCGCGCGATGGGCGCGCGGGCCGTTTCGACGCCGCGCGGCGTCTCGCTTTCGGGACCGCTCGGGGGGCCGTCCCTCGTCGTGACTCTCGACGCGCGCGACTCGGGGACCGCGGCGCGATTGCTCGCGGCGCTCGCGGCCGCCGCCCCCGGCCGTTTTCGTCTCGACGGGAGCGCGCGGCTACGCGAACGCCCGATGGCGGAGCTGCTCGACGTTCTCCGGCGCGGGGGCGCGCGGATCCGATGTGTCGGAGAAGAGGGCCATCTCCCGATCGAGGTCGAGGGCGGCGCTCTGCGTCACGGCCGGCTCGGCGTGGACGCTTCGCGCTCGAGCCAGTTTCTCTCGGCGCTCCTCCTCGCCGCCGTCGCCGTCGAAGGAGGGCTGACCGTCCGCCCCGAAGGGGACGTCGCGTCGTCGCCCTACGTCGAGACGACGCTCGAGATCCTCGAAGCGTTCGGCCACGTCGTCCGACGCGAGGGGGACGCGATCGTCGTTGAGCGAGGCGAAGATTCCGTCCGGAGCTTCGCCGTCCCCGGCGACTATTCCTCGGCGGTGCCGCTCCTCGCCGCGGTGGGGACCGCCGGCGGGAGCGTGACGGTGTCGGGTCTCTCGTCCCCCTCTTCGGCAGCGGACGCCCGGGCCCTGCCGGTCCTCGAGGCGATGGGCATCGCGATCGAGCGCGGCCGCGGAAGCGTGACGGCTTCCTTCGGGGGAGGCCGGCTCGCGGCGGTCCGGGTCGCGGCGAAGGACTTTCCCGATTCCGTGCCGACCCTGGCGGCGCTGGCGTCGCTCGCGACGGGGGAGAGCCGATTCGGCGACGTCGCGCACCTGCGTTGGAAAGAGAGCGATCGGATCGCCTCGGTCGAAGCGCTCCTTCGCGCGGCCGGAGGAGAGGTGCGCGGCGACGGCGCCGACCTGAGCGTCGCCGGAGGACTCACGCCCGGCGCCCTCGCGGTTCTCCCGACGTTCCGGGATCACCGCATCGCGATGGCCGCGGCCCTCGTCGCGCTCGCGCGGGGGGGATGCCTGGTCGAGGATCCCGGCTGCGTGTCGAAGTCGTACCCGGCCTTCTTCCGCGACCTCGGGTCCCTCCTGCGATAGCGGGAGGTCCCGGCGCGCCGGTTCGAATCCCGGATCTCACGACAATCTAGAAGCGAAATCCCATGTCCGCAGACGAGTCGGCGTGCGCGTCGGGCGACGCGAGATCGAGCCGTGCCGGAATGCGCGTCGAGCGCCTTTCTCTCGCGCTCGTTCGCGAGAGATGGTCCGAGTTCCTGTCGCTCGAGCACGCCACTCTGCCGCTTCCGCTCGAGGTCGCGCGCGACGGCGAAGAGCTGCGCGTCTTGCGGGCGCGCCCTCCCGGACGGCGCGTCGAGGACGGACGGATTCCGCGGACGCTCGCGCCGGAGCTCCTGCTGCAGGCGGCCGCGGCGCTCGCCTTCTTTCGCGCGTTCGGGATCGCGCTGCGCCCGGAGGACCTGATCCGAGCGCATTGGGAGCGGACGCGGGAAGGCGCGAAGCTGTGGCTCGCGGGATCTCCGACCACGCTGTCGGAGCGAGGCGATTCGCCCTCTCCGTCCCGGGCGCTCGCCGCGCTTCTCGACCGCGTCGCCGGGCGCGGAGGACGCGTCACCGACCCGCGGCTCGCCGATTACGCGCGGTTCCTGGACGAGCCCGAGACGAAGAGCCTGCGGGCCGAATCCCTGGTCGCCCGCCTTTTTCGGAGCTTTCCCGCGCTCGCGGCGCGCGACGCCGCGCTCGCGAGACGCCGCACCGCAGGCTCCGCCGGGTCCTTTCTCCGCAGCCTTTCCTCGCGGGCCGTCGTCGCCGCCGGCCGCGCGGCGCTCGAAGGGCGGCGGGCGCGCGTGTTCCAGGCGTGCGGCTCGACCCTCGCGAGCGGATCGGCCCTGGCGCTCGACCCTCCTCCCTCTTCGGTCGCGGATGCGTCGAAGCGACTGCGGAGACTCGCGATCGAGGACGCGTCGAGCGGTCGAGCGGCGTGGATCGCGGCCGGCATCGAGAGCTGGGACGCGCTCTCGCGCCGCGCCTTCGAGACGGCGGCCCGTTTCCTTCCCGCCGACGTCGAAGTCCGGCTCCTCCCCTCGGGCGAAGCGCCTCCGACGCTGCCGGACGAGTGGCGGCGCGAAATCTATGTCCCCTGCGGGAGCCTCGCGGCCTCGCTGCGGTTCTACGAGTGGCTCGCCGACGCCACGCGCCCGAATCCACGGGACGCGGAGGCTCTGGTCCTCGCTTGCCTCGCGAGCGACTCCTGGGCGGCGTTCGCCGCGGATCCGACCGGCCATGTTCCGCTCCCTTCGGCCCTTCCTCCGCACGCGTCGACTCGGCGATCCCGCAGTCGGGGAGCGGAGCGCGGCGCCGCGGGCCCCTCCGCCGGAGCCGTCCCGGATCCGGCGTCGCGAGTCGAGGCGTTGATCGCGTCCGGACATGCGGAGGAAGCGCTGGAGGAGGCTGCGCGCTGGCGGCGCGAGAGCCCGGCGCGATCCCCGGAGGCCTGGTTCGACTTGAGCGCGCGCCTCGCCCTTCTCGTCGCGCACCGGCCGCCGTGGCTCGACCTCCTGGAGGCCGAACGGCACGCCGCGGGGGGATTTTCCGCGGAAGCCCGCGAGCTCCTCGAGCGGGTGGCGGCCTCGAAGGGCGCAACGCTCGAGGAGCGCCGTCAGGCGGCTCTGCAAGCCGCGGAGATCACGTCGGGTCTCGAGGGAACCGCGGAAGCGGCGCGGCGCGCGGCGGATTGGCGCCGCGAGTTCCCGGGCGCTCCGGCACCGGAAGCGATGCGGTCGCTGCGGCTCGAAGCGATCGGCCTCGCTCGCGACGGCGCGCACCGGCTGGCGCGGGAGCGGCTCGACGAAGCCGATTCCCTGGCCGACGATGCCGCCGAAAGCGACCGGATCGAAAACGTCCTCGCGCGGGCGACGGTCCTCTCGCTCGAAGGGAGATTTTCCGAGGAGTCCGAGCTCTACGAGCAATGGCGGCCGGCGGCACTCGAGAGCGCGGACGACGCCACGGCCGCGCGGTTCCTCTCCCGGGAAGCTCTCGGCCTGTGCGATCGCCGCCGATACGCCGAGGCCGCGGCGCGCCTGGAGGAAGCCCGCGCGGTGCTTCGCGACGACCCGGCGGAAAGCGCCCGGTTGTCTCTCGACCTCGCGGTGACGCTCTACCACGCCGGCCGCTCCGACCGCTGCGCGTCGCTGCTCGAAGACGCGCAGAGCCTGGCGGCCACCGCCGGGCGGCGAGACCTCCTGCGCCTCGCGCGGTCAAACGCGATCGAGCTCGCGATTTCGGAGTGCCGCTGGCTGGCGACGGACGAGGCGATCGGCGACCTCTTCCGGGAAGCCGAGGAATCGGGGGACGAGCTCTGGCGCCTCGTGGCGCTCCATCACCGGTCGCGGGCCGCCCTCCGGCGAGGCGAGCTCGAGCGGGCCGGCGAGGACAACGCGACGGCCCGTGAGCTCGCGGAAAAGCTGGGGGATCGTCTGGAGGTGGGGGAGCTCTGGCTCGAGGAGGGAGATCGCCTGCTCTACGGGGGTGACGCCGACGCGGCGCGCGCTTTCTGGGAGCGGGCGGCTGCCGATCCGCCCGATCGGTGCGACACGGAGCGGGTCGCCGCGGGCCGTCTCCGGGAGCTCGAATGGCGCTCTGCCGGCGGACCTCCGCGCGAGGCGCGCGAGGAGATTTCGTCGCGGCTGTCGGAGGGGGACTACTCGGCGGCCGAGACCGCGGCCCGCTGGACCGTGCTCTTCGGAGCGCGCTCAGTTTCCGAAGAGACCCGCGCTGCCGCGGATCGGATCCTTCGCGGCGGCGGGGGAGGCGCTCTCGCGGACCGCGTCTTCGGGCGCCGGCCGGCGACGGATTCGGACGTCGCCTCGGTTCCGGTCGCCGCACTGCGCCACCTGCGCGAGACGCTGGCGGCCGCTCTGGCCGGCGAGGACGGATCCGAGCGCCTGGAGTCCCTGGGATTCGCGGGTCTCGGCCTCGACGACGCGGAGGGCCGGCCTCTTCTCCGCGTCGGCCGTCTGCCCGAAGGAGACGGAACGGTTCGGATCCTCGAGGCCGGCTCCGTACGTTACCGGCTGCGGCTGCCGAACGGGATCTCCGAGCCGCTCTCCGCCGCCGCGGCCCTCCTCGCCGAGACGCTCCTCTTCCGGCCACCGGGATCGCTCGACGGCGCGGGCTTCGCCGAAGGCTGGCGGCGGCTCGGAATCGTCACCGCGGATCCCTCGATGGAAGAGCCGTGGCGCCGGCTCGCGCGATTCGCGGCGCAGAACGTGACGGTCCTCGTCCACGGCGAGTCGGGAAGCGGCAAGGAGGCCGTCGCCCGAGCCGTCCACCAGCTCTCCCCGCGCGCGGCGGATCCGTTCGTGCCGGTCAACGTTCCCGCGATTCCGGCCGCTCTTCTCGAGAGTGAGCTCTTCGGCCACGTGCGCGGCGCGTTCACCGGCGCCGAGCGCGACCGGGCGGGCCTCCTCGAGGAGGCTTCGCGCGGAACGCTCTTCCTGGACGAGATCGGCGATCTCGCGCCCGCGCTCCAGGCGAAGCTGCTCCGAACGCTCCAGGATCGAGAGCTGCGGCGCGTCGGCGAGAACCGATCACGCCGGATCGACGTGCGCGTCGTCTCGGCCACCTCGCGCGATCTCGCGCGGGAGGTCGAGGCCGGACGCTTCCGGGAGGACCTCTTCTACCGCCTCCACGTCGCGGTCATCGAGCTGCCGCCGCTGCGCCGGCGCGGCCGCGACGTCCTCCTCCTCGCGCGCCACTTCCTCGACGGATTCGCCCGCGAGTTCCTCCGAGGCTCGCTGAAGCTCGCGCCCGAGGCGATCGGCGCTCTCCACGCGCACTCCTGGCCGGGCAACGTCCGGGAGCTCCAGAATGCGATGGCCCAGGCCGCCGCCCTCGCGGACCGCGATGGCGTCATCGGTCTTCCCCAGCTTCCGGAGGTCCTCCGGCAGGCGCGCGTCCGCTACGCGCCGGGCGAGAGTTACCGCTCCCGGCTCGACGCTCACCGGCGCGGCATGATCTCGGAGGCGCTTGAGCAGGCGGGCGGGAACCGGGCGCTCGCGGCGCGGCGTCTGGGTCTCTCGCGGCAAGCGCTGCGGTACCTCGTCCGGGAGCTCGGAATCCCGACCGGCGGCGCGGCCGGCGACCGCCGGGCTTCGCGTGCCGAAGCGGCGCACGGATAGACTCTTCGCCCGGTGAGATCGGCCGGGACGCCCCGCGAGAGCTTGGCCGCCCTGCTTCTTCTCGCGGCCTGCCTGATCCCCTTCGCGAGCGGTCTCCCCGGCGACTTCACGTACGACGACAAGGCGATCGTTCGAGACAACCCGAGAATCCAATCGCCGTCCACGCTCGGGCAGATCTTCGAGACCTCCTATTTCGGCGGGGCGCCGGGAACGGGATCGGCCTACCGGCCTCTTCTCCTCGTGTCCTTCGCTATCGAGTGGTGGATCCACGGGAAAAAGGCGCTGCCGTTCCACGCCGTCAATCTCCTGCTGCACGCCGCCGCCACGCTCCTCTTCTGGCGGCTCGGCAAGCGCCTCGGCGTCGGAGCGCCGGGCGCTCTCGCCGCGGCGCTCCTCTTCGCCGTCCACCCGATCCACGTCGAGGCGGTCACGAGCCTCGTCGGTCGCGGCGAGACGCAGGCGGCGGTGGCCGTTTTGCTGTACCTGATTCTGGCGCTCCGGCTCGACGAGGAGGGTGCGCGCCGCGGGCTCCTTCTTTCGTGCGCGCTCCTCCTCTTCCTCGTCGCCCTTCTCACTAAGGAAAGCGCCGCGGCCGCGCCGGTGCTCGCCTTTCTCTGCCTCTTCCACCGGGCGGCGGGGGGCGTCCTCTTGCGGGCGCGCGAGGCGTTCCGGCGCGGCCGGGCTCTCTACGTCGGCTCGGCGATCGTGCTCACCGCCCTCTTTCTCGCGCGGCAGGGGGTCCTCGGGGGATGGCTGCGGTCGAGCCAAGGCGGGATCTTCGAGGTCGAGAACCCGCTCGCCGCGCTCCCGCCTGCGGGGCGAGCCGCCAACGCGTGTCTCCTGCTCCTCCGCTCGATCGGACGGGTCCTCCTCCCGCTGCGGCTCTCGGCGGACGAGTCCGCATGGGAGATCCGCATGCTCTTCGCTGGATCGCTCGCCACGGTCGCGGCGGGCGTCCTTCTCCTCCTGGCGGTCGCGGCGGCGATCGCACGCCCCCGATCGATCGTGGGATTCGGCCTGCTCTTTTTCCTCGCGGCGATGCTGCCCGCCTCGAACCTTCTGTTTGCGACCGGCACGATCTTCGCCGAGCGCCTCGCCTACCTTCCCTCGGCCGGTCTGTGTCTGGCCGCCGGCGCGGTCCTGGCCGGCGGCGCGGAGAATTTCTCGGCCCTCGCGCCGGCTCGCGCCGGGGCGCTGGCGCTCGTGGCGCTTCTCCTCGCCTGTCGAACGGCGGCTCGGACCACGGTCTGGTGGTCCGACGAGTCGCTCTTCGACAACAGCGCTCGGGTCGCGCCGGACAGCGCCAAGAACCAGTACAACCTGGGCTACATCCGCGCGGAGAACCGGCGGTTCGGGGAGGCGCGCGAGGCGTACCGACGGGCGACCTCGATCTACGCGCGGTACTGGGACGCGTGGGCGGGCCGCGGGCGTTGCGAGCGGGAGCTCGGACTCCTCGCGGAGTCACGCCGCTCCTACGAGCGCTCGCTCGAGGCGTTCCCCGACTACGAGAACGGATTCTTCGGCCTCGGCCAGACCTACGAGGCGATGGCTGAAGACCGCGAGGCGCTCGCGACCTATCGCCGCGGCCTTCAGAAGAATCCGTCGTCGCTGCCCCTGCTCGTGCGGGCCGCGACGGTCGCGTCGCGACTCGGCGAGCCTTCGGCGGAGCGCCAGTGGAAACGGGCGCTCGCCGCGCACCCGCATTCGCTTCCCGCACGGTTCGGCTATGCGCGCTGGCTGCGCTCAAAAGGGCGTCTGCCGGAGTCGCGCCGCGAGCTCCGCCGCATCCTGGCCGCCTCTCCGCTGGACGCGCCCGCCCTCCGGCTGCTCGCCGAGGAGAACGCGGAGGCGGGTCTCCCGTTCGGCGCCGCCCTCGCTCGCGAAAAGGTGTTCCGCATCACGCGGACGCGGGCGGATCTCGAGTTGCTCCGCGCGGCCTCCCGCCGGTGCCCCGCCTATGCGGCGCGATTCGAGGCGATCCGTCCTCGCCTCGAGCGCGCGGCTCCGTGGGCCTTCGCGGCCTGACTCCTATGGCCGGTGCGTCGCGCGCATCTCGTGGCGATGCTCCGCCGCGGCTCGGCGGCGCCGCGCCGCCCGCTCGGCCATGTGCGGATGGCGGCGATGGAAGAGCCGGAGCACGGTGCGGGTGATGAAGTAGGCGGCGAAGCCGAACGCGATCGAGAGGAGCGTCGTCCCGAGGAGAAAGGCTTCGAATCTCGGGAGGAATCCCCGCCCGCCGAAGATCGTCTGAACGGTCTCAATCGGATGCAGGATCCAGGTGATGTCCCGGTCGAGGAGCGCGTCCCAGTTCAGTTTCGGGACATGGCGGGCGCGCTGTCCGAGGATCGCCCGTCCGAGCTGGTAGCCGGCGGCGAAGACCGGCGGGATCGTCCAGGGGTTGCCCGCAAATTGTCCGAGGAGAGCGTCGAGACGGTTCAGACGAAAGAGAAAGGCGAGTGCCAGAGCCAGGAGAATGTGAAATCCGAGAAACGGCGAGAACCCGACGGCGACGCCGAGGGCGATCGCCGCGGCGACGCGCTCCGGCGGCTCCTCCCGTCCGAGCCAGTCGGCGACCAGAAGGCGCCAGCGCCGCCTCCACTGCAACGGGTGGCGTCGCCGCCGCAGAGCGCGTGGAGTCGGAAACTTCACGGAGCGCCGCCCAGGTGGTCGAACCCGAGAGCTCCGATCTCGCGATCGCCCTCGGCCGATCGGAGCACGGCGCCCCGGCCCTCCTCCAGTCGGCCGATGCGCGTCAACGGGACGTCTCCCGGACCTGCATTCGGAATCTGCGGTTCGAGCTCGGGCGCAACGGCGAACAGCAGTTCGTAGTCGTCCCCTCCGGACAGAGCGAGCTCTCGCGCATCGAGCGCCTCCCGCCGGGCGAAAGAAGCAAGCGCCGCGCCGATCGGCAGGCGGTCCGCTTCGAGCACCGCGCGCAGCCCCGAAGCGTCGGCAAGACGGCCGGCGTCGATCCCGAGGCCGTCGGAGACGTCGATCGCCGCGGTCGCCCATCCTTCGCGGGCGAGAGCCCGGCCCAGATCGAGTCGCGGCTCGGGATCGAGGTACGCCGCGAGGAGCTCGGCCCGGTCGGCATCGGACAAACCGGCCGCGTCCGCGCGCGATCGGTCCCGAGAGGCGAGCCGCAGACCCGCCGCGGCCCGTCCGGGAAACCCGGAGAGAAACAGGAGATCTCCGGCCCGGGCGCCCGAGCGCCGGAGGGGCCTGCCTTCGAGCCGCCCGCCGACGACGATCGAGACGAACGCGACCGGCGAGCGCGAGAGGTCTCC
>JBKPSZ010000324.1:0-19569 GCA_046735265.1 Acidobacteriota bacterium
CTATTATCTGAACAACGCGGTCTACAAGCTCGAGGAGTTCCTCACGACGACGCGCAGCCCGTCGTGGGGCGGCTCGATCACCTACGGCCCCCGACAGCCGCACTGCTGGGCCGGTCCGCTCTCGCCCGCCGACCGCTTCAAAGGCATCGCCGAGTACGCCGCGGCGCGCGCACCCCGGGGCGCCGACCGGGCCTGGTGGAGGGACTGAGGAGCGGATCCGCCGCGCCGGAATCGGGTCAGCGCGGCGCGTTCTTGTAGACGACTCCGCCCTTCATCACGAAGCGGACGCGCCGGAGGCTCGTGACGTCCTCGAGCGGGTTACCGGAGACGGCGACGAGGTCGGCGAACTTGCCCGGCGCGACGGTCCCGACGCGGTCCTCCCAGCCGAGGAGCTCCGAGGCGCGGACCGTCGCCGCCCGGATCGCGGCGAGCGGCGTCATCCCGTTTCGCGCCATCCAGACGATCTCCCGCGCGTTCTCGCCGTGCGGCAGGACCGAGGAGTCCGAGCCCATCGCGATCTTCAAATTCGCGGCGAGCGCGCGGCGAAAGGCCTCCTTGCTCGCCCGCGAGAAGAGCTGCGACCTCTCGCGGCGTTCCGGATGCTCCGCGAGCTCCTTCTCGTCGGGCTCCTCGACGGCCCCGGTCGGCACGAGCCACGTCCCGTGCTCCTGCATCAGGCGGGCGCCTTCGTCGTCGAGAAAGGTCCCATGCTCGATCGAATCGACGCCGGCCCGCGTCGCGACCTTGATCCCGTCGGAGCCATGCGCGTGCGCCGCGACTTTCTTGCCGTAGCGGTGCGCCTCTTCCACGATCGCCTTCATCTCTTCGAGGGTGAACTGCGTCTCGTTGACGAGGTTGTCTCCTTCGCTCCCTCCCTCGGTGGCCATGATCTTGATGACGTCGGCGCCGTACTTGATCTCGAAGCGGGTTAGCTTGCGGACGCCGTCCACCCCGTCCGCGATTCCGGCGAAGTCTTCGAACTTCAACGTCGGCGAGAGCCCCTCCTCGTCCTCGTTGTGGCCGCCCGTCGAGCCGATCGCGAGCGTCGCCACGAGCATCCGCGGGCCGACGACCTCCCCGCGGTTGATCGCGTCCCGCAGGGCGACGTCGATGAAGTCCTTCGACCAGAGGTCCCGCACGGTGGTAAAGCCCGCCTCGAGCGTTTCGCGCGCGTGAACGTGCGCGGTTACGGCGTCGTGCATCGGGCCGCCATAGATCAGAAATCGGTAGGTCGTCGTGATGTGCGTGTGGCAGTCGATCAAGCCGGGGAGGAGCGTCGCGTCCCCGAGGTCGATGACCTCGACCCCGGCCGGAATCGCCAGGTCCGTGCCGACCGCCGAGATGCGGTCCCCTTCGATCGAGACGACCGGCCTCGGCACGAGAGTCCCCGAGACGACGTCGAGAAGCGCCTTCGCGCGGACCGCTTTCCGCGCCGGCGGGGCGCTCTTCGTCGCGGGCTTTTCGGCGGCGGCGGGAAGCGAGAGAAGCGCCGCGAGCAGCAGGGCGAGCCGCGTGCGCCGGAAGCCGAGGCTTCCCCTCACACGGTCCGCCGTTCTCGCCGATCGGGCGCGCCATCTCTCGACATGGAGGGGTGCGTCTGACCCGAGATGATAGCCGCGCTCACCAGATGTCGCCGACGGTGAATCCCTCGGGAAACGGATCTTCCGGATCGACGACGTAGGTCGCGAGACCAGTGATCCAGGCCTGCCCCGAGATCGTCGGGACGACCGCCGGATGCGGCCCCACGCGCGTCTCCTCGACGAGCCGGCCGGTGAAGACCGTGCCGAGCACGCCCTCGTGCCGGAAATCGCGGTGGAGGGGGAGCTTCCCTTTCGCGTGGAGGACGGCCATCCGCGCACAGGTGCCCGTGCCGCACGGGGAGCGATCGATCGCTCCGGTCCAGGTCGCCGGCCGGTCCCAGTCGAGCTTCCCCGTCGAAACGATCACCGCGTTGCGCGAATCGGCGTGCGGACCCGACGGGGGGCCGGTCAGCTCGGTCGTCGTGATCGCGGCGAAACCGGGCTGGTCCGGATGAGAGACCGGAAGCTGCTCCTGCGCAGCCGCCTTGATCATTTCCCCGATCCGTGTGATGTCGCGCCCCTCGTCCGGGGTCAGCCGAAGGCCGAAGTCGGACGCCTCGGCGATGACGTAGAACATTCCGCCCCACGCGACGTCCACGGTCACCGTCTTCAAGTGCGGCACCTCGAGGGGACGGTCGAGGTGCGCCGCGAAAGCGGGGACGTTGCGGAAGGTCACGCTCCGGACCTTGCCGCCCGAGCACTCCGCGCGCACGCGGATCAGACCCGCGGGGGATTCGAGCGAGAGCTCCGTGACCGGCTCCCGCATCGGCAGCATCCCCGTCTCGAGCAGCGTCGTCGTGACGCAGATCGTGTTAGTGCCCGACATCCCCGGGTACTCCGTCTGCTCCATGATCACGAACCCGGCGTCCGCCCCGGGGATCGTCGGCGGCAGGATCAAGTTGCAGTTGGCCGCGGGATATCCCCGCGGCTCACGGAGCATCCGCAGTCGGAGGCCGTCGCCGTGCGTCGCCAGATGTCGCATCTTCTCGAACATCGAGGCGCCCGGCACGTCGAGCACGCCGCCGACGATCACGCGACCGGGCTCCCCCGCCGCGTGGAGGTCCACGGCCTGGATCAGGTTCGAGAGCCGCATCGGGAGGCTCTCAGGAGGCCGAGCGCGCGCCGCCCGCGCCCTTCGTCTCGATCGGCGAGCCGAACTGGAGCAAATACCCGTCGCCGTCGTAGATCGCAAACTCTCGCTGTCCGTATTCGAAGTTCTCGATCGGATAGCAGACGCGCGCTCGGTCGCGGACCCGGGTCCACAGCGCGTCCACGTCGTCGGTCCGGAAGTAGAGGGAGCCCGTGAAAGCCGGCCGGTCGAAGGGCTCGTGCGCGTTGGGGGAGGCCAGCATGATCGCGACGCCGTCGCGACCGAGGCTCGCCCAGCCCCAGTCTTCGTCGTACTCGCGGCAAACGAAGCCGAGCACCGACTCGTAGAACTGGATCGCCTCGCGCAGGCGTTTGGTCCGAAGCATCGGAGTCACGACCTCGAGCTTCATCGGATGGGGGCTCCTCTCGACGGCGGGATCTTATCGGGAGCGCTGGTTGGAATTGTCCATGTCGGAGAAGATCAGCCATCGACCGTCCGGCCCGCGGCGCAGCGTGAGGGTGAACTTTCCGGCGTCCGGCTGCCCCTTCTCGCGGGCGAACCCCCCGACGATGTAGCCGATCGCGCCTTCCGTCGCGAAGGCCAGAGCCCGGAGCTCCAGAGGCCCTCCGGAGCCGGTGTAGGCCTTCTCGATCGCGGCGCGTCCGCGCACCGGCGGACTCCCGCCGGTCAGGACGAACCCGTCTTCGGAGAACAGTGCGGCGAGCGCCGCCGCGTCCCGGGTCCGCCAGGCGGATTCGTAGTCGCGAAGCACGCGCGCGAGCGGCTCGGGGAGCTCGATGCTCGGGAGCGGCGCGGGCGCGGGCGCGGCGGGCTCCGGAGACCGGGCGCCGATCGGTGCGGCGGCAACGAAGAGGAAGGCGGGGAGGAAGACGCGGCGGAGGACGGCCCGGTGTCGAGACTCGAGCTTCATGATCACCTCACCGCGGCGAAGGGTTCGGCGCGTCGCGAAGGATGGCGCGCTCAGGCTCCCATCCCGGTCTGCCAGCGGCGCAGGGACGGGATGCCTCTCGCGAAGCGCCTCGCGAGAAAGCCGGGGAAGTGCATCGAACGCAGCTTGCCCTCGACCTTGGACGCCATCTCTGCCGCCGTGATGTCGGGCTCGGTGAACGCGCCGTCCCGGTAGCAGTGGCTGCAATACTCGTCGCTCCGGCTGCCGTCGATCCGGGTCCCGCCTCCGAGCGGGTCGCGGCGGAGCGGCATGCCGCAGCTCTGACAAGCGGGCCCTGCAGGCTTGAACATCGGTCGCCTCCTTTTCGACGGGACGCCAGTCCGCTCCGGAGATCCTACTCGCCGCCAGAGCCTTCCATCCACTCCGTCACGGCGCGCGTGAACCGCTCCGGTTCCTCGAAGAAAGGCTGGTGGCCGCTCCGATCGAAGAGCCGGAACGTCGCGTTCGGAAGGCTCTCGGCGATTCCGTTCCAGAGCGTATGGGGAACGATGTAGTCGTACCGCCCGTGCGCCAGGAAGATCGGGAGGCGTGCGGCGTTCGATCTCTGCCGGACGTCCCACGAGTCCGTGAGAGGGCCCAGGAGATGTTGGAAGAAGAGGGGACGCGGGATCGCCAGAGTGATCATGGGAGTCGCGTCGAATCTCGGATCGAAGAAACGCATCGGCGTCTGAGCGAGCAGGCTCTGGCCGGGGGATGATCCCGGCGGCAGCTTCGCCAGGTTCTCCTTCAGGATCCGCCGGCGCTCCTCGGAGGCGTCCGCCTCGAAGAAGGCGGTCGACGCCGCCATCATCCGGCGCATGTCGCCGTACGGAGGAACCCCGGCGGTGATCACGTGTGAGACGCTCGCAGGCCGGCGGCGTCCGTACTCGATCGCGAGCGCTCCCAGAATCGAGTAGCCCAGGACCACGACGCGCTCCGCGCCGACGTCCTGCCGCACGGCCTCGAGATCTTGGGCGAGCACGTCGAACGTCAGCTGCGACGGCTCTCCCGTCGAGAGCCCGCTCCCGCGCAGATCGACGTACACGAACCGGAAGAGGTCGGAGAGGGGCGAACGCGTCAGCCACTCGTGCGGCTTCGTGCCCATGCTACAGAGGAAAAGGCAGACCGGTCCGCGCCCGCGAGTCGAATAGAAGAGCTCGGCGCCATCGACGGAGACGTTCATTGCGCTCCTCCCGGAGTTCGGACGACTTCTTCGTTTGTGTGCGGAGTCTGGTTCGCCGGAAGCCCGCGCCCGTTGCCGGTGGCGAGCCCCCACGCCCTCCGCGAGTGTAGCAGCCGGGTCCGCGCCCCGGAAGCCCGCCGCCCGATGCCCCGCCGGTGCCGTCAGCGTCTCGGAAAGATCGCCGTACGCGTCGAAGCTCCTTCCGAGGACGCTCCCTTCGCGAGCGCTCCGGGCGAAGCGCCTCCGCCGAACGGCGTCACGCCCAGCCGAGAGGCGACGAACGCCCACAGATCCGAGCGCTCGGAGATCCGCTCCGGCTTCGACGCGTAGCCGTGGCTCGCGTCGATCCCGACCCGGAGCAGAATCGGCCGGTCGCACCCTTGCGCCGTCTGGAGCGCCGCCGCGAACTTGTAAGAGTGGCTCGGTACGACGACGTCGTCATGGTCCGCCGCCAGAAGGAGCGTCGCCGGATAGCAGACGCCGGAGCGGACGTTGTGCAGCGGCGAGTAGGCGCGCAGGTATCGGAAGGCCGCCGGGTCATCGGGGGAGCCATATTCGGAAATCCAGCCGGCACCGATGGTGAACTGTGGATAGCGCAGCATGTCGTAGTGACCGGCATTCGCCACCGCCGCCGCGAAGAGGTCCGGCCTCTCGGTCAAAGCGGCGCCGACGAGAAGGCCGCCATTGGAATGGCCGTAGATGGCGAGCTTTCGGGGAGTGGTGTAACCCTCGCGAATCAGGAATTCCGCGGCCGCGAAGAAATCGTCGAAGCTGTTTTGCTTGCGCTCGAGCATGCCATCCCGGTGCCACTCCTCGCCGTACTCTCCGCCTCCGCGCAGATTCGCGACGGCATAGATTCCCCCCGACTCGACCCAGAACGGAACGTCCGGCTCGTAGGAGGGTTGCTCGATGGCGCCGTACCCACCATACCCGGTCAGGAGAACGGGATTCGACCCGTCGAGCTTCACGTCCTTCGCCGCCGTCAGAAACATCGGGACTCGCGTGCCGTCCTTCGAAATGAAGAACACCTGCTTCGTCTCGAGTTTGCTTCGATCGAACGGGGTTCGCGGCGGCTGGAATGGAACGCTCACTCCCGTGTGGAGGTCGTGGCGGTACACGGACTCGGGCGTCAGGAAGGAGGAGAAAGAGTAGAAGAGCTCAGGCACGCCGGGGTGGCCGCTCAAAGGCCAGCCGACCGATCCGATCTCCGGAAGCGGGATCTCTCCTTGGGCTCGTCCATCGAGCCCAAAGAGCCGCAGTCGGCTCTGGGCATCGGACAGGGAGTGCACGAGGAGGCGGTCGCCGGCGATGATGGCATCGGCGAGCACCTCGCCCGATTCGGGAAGCACCTCGCGCGGGAGCGCTCGCGCTCCTTGCGTCAGGTCGAGCGCGACCACGCGTCCCTTGGGCGCCGAAAGGTTGGTCCGAACGTAGAGTGTGTTTCCGACGATGTCGATGGGCGTGTGCAATGCCGAGCGGTCGGGAAGCAATCGAACCGTCTGCGCGGCGAGATCGGGCTCCGCCGGATCCCGCAGGTCGAGCGCCCGAATCTCATTCTGCGCTCCCTTCTCGGCGACAATGAGGACCCACCGGCCGTTCTCGCTTGACATGCAATAGACCCAGCGCGCGTCTCGGCTCCAGCTTCGGACGAGGCGGTCTCTCGTCGCCGGCCGGCCGAGAAGGTGATAGAGAACCCGCTTTTCCGGATGGGCGCCCGCCGCCGATTCACGCGGCCCGAGCGCCACTCGGCGCACGTAGAAGAAGCCGCGTCCGTCCCGTGTCCAGCACGAGGACGTCAGCGTCCCTGGGAGAATGTCGGCGAGATCGCGCCCCGTCGAGAGGTCTCGGATGCGGGTCTCCGCGACCACTTCGCCTCCCTTCGACCGGAGGTACGCCAGTCGCGTGGCGTCCGGCGAGACCGCGTAGTCGTGGATCTCGATGGATCCGTCCGGGGAGATCTCGTTCGGATCCAGAACGGTCTGTGGCGGGCTCCCCTCCACTTTCACTCGGTACAACACCGGCTGCGGCTGAAGGCCTGCGCTTCTCCGATAGAAGAGCCAGCCCGCTTCACGCTGGGGGACACTGGTCCCCTCGTAGCTCCAGAGCGAGGTCAGGCGTCGGCGAATCGCTTCCCGCCCGGGGAGGCTCGCCAGATATCCCTCGGTGAGCGACTTCTCGGCCCGCAGCCACTCCATGGTGCGCGGGGTGTCGAGCCGCTCCAACCAGCGATAGGGATCGGCGACCCGCGTGCCGTGATAGTTGTCTACGACGCCGTCGCGAGGGGCCGCCGGGTACCGCGGCGACTGGGCCGTGAGCGCCGTCCCGGCGATTCCCGCGAGGAGCAGCAACCCTGCCAAGCGGCGAGTCGGGACGAGATCGGCGAGCCGAGCGCTCACTGCCCGGGTGGCGATGCGGAGAGGCCCGTCCCGAGCTCCAGGAGCCACCCCCCGGTCGGAGCCGCCGGGTACGTGGAGACGCCGAGCACGATGTCGGTGCCCGCCGGCGCGGTCAGGGTCTCGACCGTGTCGCCGTAGACGTCGTCGATCCGCCCGAGGACGCTCCCCCCGCGCACGCGATCCCCCGGATGGACCGCCGCCTCGAAGAAGCCTCCGCGCGAGTTCGTCACGATTCGGTAGCCGGTGACGAGAACGTGCGCGACCGGCGGCGGCGCGGCTTCGTTCGGGAGGACGCCCACCCGGCGGAGGAAGTTGCGGACGGCGCCGGCCTGGAGGCGCACATCGGCGGCGTCGAGCGGTTGTCCACCGCCGACTTCGAGGAGGAACGCCGGAATGCCCGCCGCCGCGAACGTCGTCACCGCGTCGTTCGGAAAGATCCGGTTGCTGTCGCGCCACAGGGTGGGCACGCCGAAGCCGCGCGCGAGCTCGTCGTAGCGCGCGTCGGGGATTGCGGGCGTGAGCGTGTAGAAGACGAACGGGTGCTGTCGAAAGCGATCGCCTCCGGTGTGGAGATCGATGAAGAAGCCGGCGACCCGCTTGACGTTCTCGGTCAGAACCGCAGCGATCCGCTCGGTCGCAAAGCGCGGGCGGCCGGGAAAGGCGTCGCCCATGTCGGCCAGGTCGTCCAGGCTCGGGTTCACGCGCTGGAGGCCGCGGAACGCGGGCGGGTTCGCCAGGAAGACGGCCACGAGCGTGCCGGACATCGCCGCCGGGTCGAGGCTCTTGACCAGCTCCTGCAGGGCTCGCGGCCCTCCGTACTCGTCCCCGTGCGCTGCGGCATCCACCCAGACGATCGGGCCGGGCCGGGCGCCCGTGACCACGGCGACGGGCAGTGAGATCGGAGAGCCGTCGGGATCCTCGGCGACCGCAAGCGTTCCCCGCACGGCCCGGCCCGCGACGCCGGTCGCCGTTCCGATCCGGATCGGGCCGGCAGCTTCAGCGGCGCTCGAATCCCGGGGCGAGGCGAGGAGGCCGGGCAGACAAGCGGCGCAGAAGAAGAGACGGGAGACGCGCATTCGGACCTCCGCGGGATGAGCGGCCGAATCCTATCGCGTCCGGGCGGTTCGCCGCCCTGGCTCAGTGCCGTTTGAAGTACTGCACCGCCTTCTCGTGCTTCTCCGCGGCCGCGCGCGACTTGAACGTCCCGAGGTTGCGCCGCTTGCCCGTCTTCGGATTCTTCTTGCGCGAGTAGAGGCGATAGCCGCCCGACTTGAGCTTTCGAATCATCCGCGCCTCATGGAGGCGGATCGCTTCAAAGCGCGTGCCACCGGCGGCGCTCCATCAGGTCGTCGCGCACCTCGAATCCGTGGCGCTCGTAGAGGCGTCGGCTCTCGGGAGTCGGCCAGAGGAATACGGCGTCCACACAGCGCCGGTCGCACTCCGAAAGCGCCGCGCCGAGGAGCGCGGAGCCGACGCCCCGTCTCCTCAGTGCCGGACGGACGAAGAAATTCGTGACGTAGGCATGTCCCTCCGGCTCGCCGACGGGATTCGGGACTTTTTCGAGGAGGCACAGCCAGACCGCGCCGCCGATCTCCCCGTCTTCCGCTGCGATCCAGCAGCGCCAGGCGCTGCCGGCTTCGAGTCGTTCGCGCATCCATCGCGAACACCGCTCGAGGAAAGCCTCTTCCCCTTCGACGGGGGGAGCGAGCGCCGAGCGGAACTCGAAGCGAAGCCCCGCCAGCCGTTCCGCGTCCTCGGGGCCGGCGAGCCGCACGGTCTCTCGGGGGTCGTCCCTGGGCGGCGCCAAGGCGGCGGAGTGTATCGCCGCGGACCGCCGCTGGTGCCGACGGACGCCGCGGCGCCCTGAGCCTTACGCCCGCGATCGAGCCGAGGGCGCAGGCTCTCCCGACGTCTCGGCGCTCGGGGCCGGCACCGGACGCAGCGGCGACCCGGCGGCCGCGCGCGCTCTCGGATCCTCCGCGCCGGCGGCGAACGTCGTGAGAGGGATCTCGATCCGGGCGACGCAGCCCCCTTCGGGAGCGTCCGCGAGCTCGAAGTGGTGGCGTCCCGGGTAAAGCGTCTCGAGCCGCTGGCGCGTGTTGCGCACGCCGATGCCGGCCGGGCGCACGGCGGTCGACGAAGCGAGTCCCGGTCCGTTGTCCTCGATTCGCAGCTGCAGGTGCTTGCCCTCGGTGGTCGCGCGGATCCGGACGACTCCCCGCCCCGACTTGCCGCGCAGCCCGTGCTTGATGGCGTTCTCGACGACGGGCTGCAGCAGAAAGCTCGGCACGTCGGCGTCGCGCACGGCGGGGTCCACGTCGAGCACGATCTCGAGCCGGTCGCGGAAACGCATCCGCTCGATCGAGAGATAGAGCTCGAGAACGCCGAGCTCGCGGTCGAGCGTCACGATCTGGCCCGGGTCGGTCTCGAGGCTCGCCCGAAGGAGCTCTCCCAGCCGCTCGACCATGCGCCGTGCGCGCAGCGCGTCGGTCCCGATCAACGCCAGAATCGAGTTGAGCGTGTTGGCGAGGAAGTGGGGGCGGAGCTGAGCCTGCAAGGCATGGAGCTTCGCCTCGGCGAGCGCGCTGCGGAAGAACTGACGGGCCTCGATCTGGCGGACCCGCAGGCGGTGACCGGCGACCACCGCGAGCGCGACGGCGAGGATCGAGAGGAGCCGGAACCATCCGGTCTGATAGAAGCGCGGCTCGAGCCGGATCGGGATCGCCGCGCCCGACTCGTTCCAGATCCCGTCCTCGTTGCACGCCATGACCCGGAACCGATAGCTGCCGGGTGGCACGTGCGTGTAGTAGGCGGTCCGCCGCGGCCCCGCGTCGGTCCACCGCGGCTCGAGCCCCTCCAGTCGGTAGCGGAAGCGGACCGACGTCGGGTTGGAGTAGTTGAACGCCGTGTAGCGGAACTCGAGGTCGGTCCGACCCGGAGGCAGCGTCCGGAGGCCGTCCTTCGTTTCGACAAGATCCCCGCCGGAGAAGACCTCCTCGACCGCGACCGCGGGGGGCGTGGGGTTGAGCTCGATCCGCGACGGGTCGGCCATGGCGAGGCCCTTGACCGTCGCGAACCAGAGCCGGCCGTCCTTCCCCTTCCAGACGCCGTGCTGCGCGTTGTTGCACTCCGCCGAGCGCATGCCGCTCGCCGTGTTGAAGGGCACCGGATGGATCCGGCCGCCACCGGAGGCCGCGGAGGCGAGCTCCGACTGCCGCACGCGGAAGATCCCGCGGTTGCTCGTCAACCAGAGATAGCCGCGGCCGTCGTCCACGACCCGTTGCACGGCGTCGTGAAACAACCCCTCCTTCTGCCGGTACGTCGTGAACTTGCCGTCGCGCCAGCGCGAGAGGCCTCCGCGGGTCGCGAACCAGTGGGTTCCCTCGGCGTCCTCGTAGATCGAGATCACGATGTCGTGCGCGAGCCCCTCGCGCGTGGAAAACGTCTCGAAACGATCTCCGCGCATCCGCGCCGCCCCCCCGCCGAACGTGCCGATCCAGAGGTCGCCGGCGCGATCCTCGTAGATCGAGAAGATCTGCTCGGAAGGAAGCCCGTCGGAGACGTGGTACGAGCGGAACTTGCCGTCCTGATAGCGGGTGATCCCGTTGCCGACGGTGCCGACCCAGAGCGCGCCGTTGCGGTCGACGCAGAGCGACGTGATCCAGTTACCGGGCAGGCCGTCGGCCGCCGTGAATCGATGGGGCCGACCCTCGCGGAAGCGCACGAGGCCGCCGCCCTGTGTTCCGACCCAGAGGTTCCCCTCGCGGTCCTCCGCGATCGCGAGAACGGTCGAGCCGAAGTTCTCGACGTGCTCGAACACGGTCTGCCCCGGCCGCATCCGATCGAGGTTTCCGTCCGCGGTTCCGACCCAGAGGGTCCCGGCGCGATCTTCGATGACGGTCCAGATCCGGTCGTCGGAGAGTCCTTCGTGGCGCGTGTAGTTGACGACGCGCTGGCTCTTCAGGCGGTTCAGGCCGCCGTCGGTCGTCCCGATCCAGAGGCTGCCCTCGCGGTCTTCGTAGAGCGAGAGGATTCGGTCGGAGGAGAGCCCGCTCGCGGTCGAGTAGCGGGTGAATCGGCCGTCGCGAAACCGGTAGAGGCCGTTTCCGGTGCCGACCCAGACCGCGCCCTTTCGATCGTGCCAGAGCACGCGGGCGAGGGTCGTCGTCAGACCCTCCGCGGAGGCGTAGAGCCGGTTCTCGTCTCCGACGACGTGGACGAGTCCCCGGCCCGTGCCGACCCAGAGTCCACTCGCGCCGTCGCCGACGATCGCGAGCGGAGTGCCGGGAAAGCCCTCCTGGATCGTGCGCAGTTCGAAGCGTCCGGACGAGAGACGCGCCAGACCGTTCGGAAGGCCGAACCAGAGATTCCCGGCCGCGTCCTCGTACAGCGAGCGGGCGCGCTCGGTTGGGAATCCGTCCTGCGCCGTGAACACCTTGAGCTCGCCGTTGTGAACCCGTGCGAGACCGGCGCTCGAGCCGACCCAGAGAGAGCCGTCCCGCGTCTCGATCAAGGACCCGATGAGCGCGCGCTCGAGAGGCGTGCCCTCTCCGAAGGCTTCGAACCGCCCCTCGCGGCGGCGCGCGAGCCCCGTCAGCGTGCCGATCCAGAGACTCCCGTCGCGGGTCTCGCAGAGCGCCTGGACCCAGTCGTCCTTGAGCGCCGGCGTGTTGCGCGAATCGAAAACGGTGAATCGCACGCCGTCGAATCGCACCAGGCCTTCCTGGGTGCCGAGCCAGAAGTAGCCGTCTCGAGTCTGGAGGATCTCCTGGACCGAGTTCTGCGGAAGTCCCGCGTCGCTGTCCCAGGCGTCGTGGCCGAAGTGCGTCTCGGACCCGGGAGGGTCGACCGCATTCGCCCGACCGGTGAAGAAGGCGGCGAGCGCCGCCGCGCCGAGCCAGAACCGCCACCGAGCCGCTCGTCCGACCGCTCGACCGTACGTCACACGGCTTCCCCTTCAGGCAAAGGAACCCAGACCTCAGGCAGAGGACCCGGGTCACCTGATAGAGCAAACGGCAAGCCCGGCAACATTCTCTTCACAAAGGGACGAATGGCCGGGGTTCAGAGACGAAACGCTGTAATCCGGTGACGAAACGCAATCGGGTTTCTGGGGCTTCGTTCAATTTCGTGGAGGCGAATCCACGATTTCGCATGTCCGCACGCGCTGCGGAGAGGAGACGGCGGAGTCCCCCTGTCGTTCCAGAGACTCCGTCCCGGCCAAAGGGGCGGACGGTTCGCCCGGTGGGACGAATGCGCTCGCGACGGGCGCGGCAGCCTCGAGTCACCGGTATGACGATATGCTTCTCCAAGCGACCCGTTTCGACAGCCGAAGGAGTACCGGGATGCCGATTCTCGAGCTGACCTTCGAAGGCTGCGTACAGGACTCCGAGGAGTACGGCAGCGGTCCCGAACGGATGGTGTCCCGCGTCTTCTTCTGGATCCGCCGCGCCGGCGACGCGCACGGCGACTTTCGGGCCGAGCTCAATGACGCCAGCGGCTACCGTTTTTTCCGGCATCGTCTCGACCCTCCCGAGCTCTACACAGGCCCGATTCTGCACGCGGAGATCGTGCAGCCGGTGGGAGAAGATTTTCATACGGGACGGATCGCGATCGGGGCACCGTCCGGATATTCGGGCCCGTTCGATCAAACGGGGTTCGCCCGCGCCGCCACCGACTACTTCCGGAGCGTCATGAGCGACGCCGGCATCATGCAGCGGCGCGAGGATGGCCGTCCCCTGCACGGCGGACTCCGGGAGACGCAGCACGTTCGTCTCCGGAACAACGCGGAGCTCTCACGCCGCACGGTTCGGATCCCGATCGACGGCTGACCGCATCCCGGAGGCGCGGCTCCGAACCGAGAGGAGGAGCCCGCCGCTCGGGAGCTCCCGCGAGAGCCCGCTTCAGCGCTTTCCCGCGGCGGCGGCGGCGCTTCCCCGGCCGGGCTTGACGTACTTGTCGTACCAGGCGATGTATCGCTCGAGACGGTCGCGCAGAAACGACGGCTTGCGCAGGCCGTGGTACTGGCCCGGATAGATGATGAGCTGTGTGGGGACGTTCAAACTCCGCAGAGCCTGATACATCTGTTCGGAGTTCAGCAGCGGGACGTTGAAGTCCTCGTCGCCGCACAGGAAGAGCGTCGGCGTGCGGATCCGATCCGCGTGGAGGAACGGGAAGGAGAGCTTCACCCAGTGCTCCGTGTTCTTCCAGGGAAGTCCGAGCTCCGCCTCGTATTCGCGAACGTACTGATCCGTCCCGTAGCCGGCGAGGATGTTGGAGATCGAGGCGCCGCTCGTCGCCGCTGCGAACCGCGTCGTCTGCGCGATGACGTAGTTGGTGAGGATGCCGCCGTAGCTCCAGCCGCCGACGCCGAGGCGGTCGGGGTCGGCGATGCCTCGTTTCACCGCGTCGTCCACGGCCGCGAGCACGTCTTCGGCGTCCTTGTGCCCCCAGTCGGCCCAGATCACGAGGGAAAACTTTTCTCCGCGGCCGGAGCTGCCGCGCGGGTTGGCGGCGAGCACGACGTACCCCTGCGCCGCGAGGATCTGCCAGTCGAGGTCGAAGGCGCACGAGTGCTGATCGACCGGTCCGCCGTGGATTCGGAGGATCGCCGGATAACGGCGTCCGGTCTCGAAGTCGGGAGGCTTGACGAGAAAGCCGTGGATCTCGGTTCCGTCCTTCGAAGCGAAGCGGGTCTCCTCGACGGCCCCGAGGCGCAGCCCGGCGAGCCATTCGTCGTTCTGGTGCGAGAGGCGGCGGGGTTCCTTCCCTTCGAGCGCCCAGACCTCCTCGGGCTCCGTCGGGGAGCTGATCAGCAGCGCGAGCTTTCCTCCCGGTCCGGCGGCGAGCGCGCTCACGACGCGCCGGCCGGAAACGATCCGCTCGACTTCTCCTCCCGCCGCCGGAACGCGCGCCACCTGCATCGTCCCGTCGTCCTCGACGAGGAAGGTGATCTGCGAGCCGTCGGGCGAGAACACCGGCGACTGCGCGTTGCGATCGAGAGAGGCCGACAGGATGCGCGGGGCTCCGCCCTCCGCGGGGATGACGGCAAGCTTGCGTCCGGCGTAATAGATCAGGCGGTCGGGCCCTCCCTGGAAATAGGCGATCGACCGGCTGTCGGGGCTCCACGCGAGCCGGCTCTCGATGTCGGGAGCGTTGTCGGCGCCGTCGAACGTCGTCAGACGCCGCTCCGTCGCGCCCGGGCGCGCTTCGACGACGTACACGTCCCAGTTGTCGGAGCGGTCGATGTCGGAGCCCCGCTTCGAGACGAACGCGATGGATTTCCCGTCCGGGGACCATGACGGGAGCAGCTCGTTCGCCGTTCCGCTCGTCAACGGCTCCGTTTTCCGCGTCGCGAGGTCGAAGAGATACAGGTGCCGGCGCTTCTTGCCGAGGTATCCGGTCTCGTCCTCCTTGAATTGAAACCGGTCGATGACGATCGGACGCGTCTTCTTCTTCTCCTTCTCTTTTTCCTTCTCCTTCTCCTTCTCCGATCCGGAAGCCGTCGCCTCGTCGGGGTCGGGATCCTCGACCACCAGGACGACCCGCTTTCCGTCGGGCGACCAGTCGTAGTCTTCGATGTCCCCCTTCACGTCCGTCGCCTTCTGCGCTTCGCCGCCCGCGCGCGGAAGCAGCCAGAGCTGCGAATGATCGTCGTCCTCGGAGCCGCCTCGGCTCGACAGGAAGCCCAGGGAGGTCCCATCGGGGCTCCAGCGCGGAGTGCTTTCCCGGCTCGGCCCCGACGTCAACTGCAGCGTGCGCTTCCCATCCCAGCTCGTCATCCAAAGGTCCCGCCCTTTGCGGTCTTCCTTCGGGTCCGGCAATCCGACGACGTAGGCGACCCAGGCGCCGTCGGGAGAGACGGCCGGTTCGGAGACGTCTCGCAGGCGGGCGAGATCCTCGAGCGTGACGACCCGGCGGTCGGCCGCGGCCGCCCGACCCGGCCACGCCAGCGCGACGGCGAGAAGAGATCCGGCGAGACGGACGGTGCGATTCCGCACGATTCCTCCTATGGGACCGGGACCACCGAACGGATGACCCGATGCAGTCGGAAGTGACCGGCGAACAGAGGCTCCTCCTCGATCCCGCGCGCGAAAACCGGATGCTCTCAGAGCAAAGCTGCGGAGACAAGAGGACGCTTCCGGCGTCGAAAACGATAGCGGCCGGCGGACGTATGCTCTCCATGGGGAATCGCATGGAACGCCGCCATCCCCTTTCCTGGCCCGCCGCCGTTTCGCTCCTCGGGCTCTCGCTCGTGATCCTGGGGGACACCTGCTCGCGGCCCGAGCCCAAAGCGACGGAGGAGGCAGCCTCGCAATCGCGCGAATCCAACTCCTCGCACGGCACTCCGGCTCCCATGACCGAGAGCGCCGGGCCGGATTCCCGACCCGCGGCGCCGATCTCCGCGAAATCGACCGCCGCTTCGAACCCGGAGGTCACGCCGCCGGGAAGCCCCGCTTCGCCGCCGCCCGACGGCGAGAGCGCGCCGACTTTCGAGGCGACGGTTCGTCCGATCCTCGCGACGCGCTGCGCGCCCTGTCACAACCCGGGCGGCCGGATGTACGAAAGGCTCCCCTTCGACCGCCCGGAGGTCGTCGCCGAGCACGCGGCCGGAGTTCAGCGGCGCCTGAAGGACGAGGATCGAAAGGCTTTCGACCGCTGGCTCGCGTCGCTTCCGAAGGATGAGGAACCGGCGCGCTGACGCCGGCCGCTCCGATCGTGCCTACGAGTGCGGCTCGGCGCGCGGAGGCGGCGGCGCGGAGTGCGAGACCGGCGCCGAAGCCGGCATCGGCGGAGGCTGCGAGACGATCGGGCTCGGGCCGGATCCGGAGGCTCCGCCCGCGCTCGGGCCGTTTCCACTCGCACTCGCGATCGAGGCTCCGGCGGAAGCGTCGCGGCTGATCGTCCTCGGAGCCCTCGCCCGCTCGACCGGCATCACGCGAGCGCGCCCGGGGAATCCGGAATCTCCCGACCCGTACCAGTCGTCCACGGCGCAGTCGTAGCCGTAGCCATAGCCGTATCCGCCTTCGTCCCACACCACGTAGCCGCCGGCCGCATACGGGTCTCTCGAGGCGCAACCGCAGGCCAGAAGGAGAATCGCCGCCGCGCCGAGAAGCTTCTTCAAGACGGCCTCCGCGACACCCGAATCATAACTCCGCGCCGGCGCCGTGATGGAATCGCCGGATGCCGCGCTACGACGTCGTCACCTTCGACTGCTACGGGACCCTGATCGACTGGGAGAGCGGGATCCGCGACGCCTTTCTCGAAGCCGGGCGCGCCGACGGCAGGTCGCTCCCGCCGGCGGGAACGCTCGAAGCCTACGCCGAGATCGAGCCCGAAGTGGAAGCCGGCCCCTTCCGTCCATATCGGGAGGTCCTGGCCGAGACCGCGCGCCGCGTCGCGCTCCGCCTCGGCTGGAAGATCGACTCCGAAAGCGGGGGGTTTCTCGCCGAGAGTCTCCGCTCCTGGCGTCCCTTTCCCGACACGAACCCGGCGCTCCGACGGCTCGCGTCCGCCGGCTGCCGTCTCGGCATTCTCTCGAACGTGGACGACGATCTTCTGGAATCGACCCGGCGCTGGCTCGAAGTCTCCTTCGATCCGATCGTGACCGCGGCGCAGGTTCGCTCCTACAAACCGTCGCCGCCGCACTTTCTCGAGGCCCGGCGCCGTCTGACGCCGGGCGTCCGATGGCTGCACGCGGCCCAGAGCTACTTTCACGACGTCGTGCCGTGCCGGAATCTCGGGATCCCGGTCGCTTGGATCAACCGAAAAGGCGAGAAGGCCGGTGCGTCGGGTCCTCCCGACCGGGAGTTCTCCGACCTCGCCGGCTTCGCTCGCTGGATGGAAGAGGTCTAGGGCCGCCCGCGTCCCTCGACCCCAAAGGGGGCGGTGGCGCCCTTCACTTCTCTTTCTTGCTCTTGCGCTTGATGTCCATGCCGTGCGCGCGTTTGTAGGTCTGGATGTCCTTGAAGCGGCCCTGGGAATCGCGAACCGCGTAGAGCTTCTTCCCGCTGGAGCTCCGGTGCGTGGTTCTCCGCGCTTTTCCTGCCATTTCCGACCTCCTCGGCGCGCATCTTAAGTCTTCTTCTCGTCTCGCACGCGGAACATTCCGGTCTCGACCTACGTACCGCAGAGGGAAGGCCACCGGGCGGAGCCCCGCTCGCGCAATTGGGGACCGCGGCCGGGCCGGAGGAGAAACCATGAGACATCCGTCGAATCGGGCCGGAAGAGGCGGAAGAGGCCGGGCCGCCGCACTCCCTCGCGCGCGCCGACTCCTTGCGCTCCTCGCCGCCGCGCTCTTGTCGCGCGGGATCGCGGGCGCGTCGGACGCGACGCGAACGCTTCGGGCCGAGATCTCGGGCGCGGACCTCCAGAACTTCGCCGTCGAGAACCTCGCGGGAACCATGCGGATCCGCTCGTCCGCGGCGGAGGAGAAGGTCGTCGTGGTCGCGACGATCCACGCCCAGAGCGACGAGCTCGCAAACGCGGTTCGTCTCGAGAGGGTCGCCGGCGTCGCCGGCTCGGGGACGCTCCGCGTCCGGTACCCGGCGGACGTGCGGACGATCCGCTATCGTGAGCCGCACTCCGAGGGCGAGGGGCTCGACATCTTCTCGTTCTCGCACAGCACCCTCGACTACGACGGCCGGTCCTATCGGGTCGCTCCGGGTCATGGAAAGAGGCTATGGGCCGACCTCGAGGTCCAGGTTCCGGCGAAGGTCGGCCGCGCACATTTCCGCAACCTCGTCGGACTGATCGACGCGGACGGCGTCGAGGGAAGCCTCCGTTTCGAGGTCGCTTCCGCCGACCTCGAGCTCAAGCGGCTCGCGGGCGATCTCGTGCTGGAAGGCTCCTCCGGCGACACCCGGGCGGAGGACATCCGCGGGCGATGGACTTCGGAGTTCTCGAGCGGCGACCTGGAGCTCACCGGCTTCCGCGGAGAGGAGATCCGGTTCAAGACGAGCTCCGGGGACGTCCGCGGAAACGAGATCCAGGCGAACCGCGTCGAATCGGACACGAGCTCCGGTGACGTGTCGCTCCGGAGGGCCGACGTCGAGGACTTCTCCGCCGAGTCGAGTTCCGGCGACGTTCGCCTGGAGGTCGAGGGCGGGCGACTGCAGGCGGTCCGCGCGCACACCTCCAGCGGAGACGTCACCCTCGGGCTGCCGCGCGACGCCTCGTTCGAGGCGGATGCCGATCAGTCGAGTGGCGACATGAGCGTGGGATTCACCGACGGCTCCTCCACGCTCCGGCACGACAAGGTCGTCGCCTACCGCCGGGGGGAAGGTGCCACGCGGATCCGCGTCGAGACCTCGAGCGGAGACCTGTCGATCTACCCGAACTGAGCGAGAGGATCTCGGCGCTCAGATGCCGAGAAGGTAGAGGTCCAGGTCGGGGGACAATCCGATGCGTCGGTCCGGGCGCCGCCGGCGGTTCCCCACGCCGCGCCGCTCGGAGGAGGCCCGCCGTTCGACCGGCGAGTCCACGTCGACCGAGCCTCCCCTCCGTTCCGAGATCCTTCGCGGAAGGCCCATCCGCCGCTGTCGCTGTCGGCGCTCGCTCGCGGGCTCCGTCGTTCCCGCGTCGGGCGAAACCACGAAGAGGGTCTTCACGTCCTTCCTCCGCCACCGCGATCCTATACGCGCGGGGATCGTGATGCGCGGAGGAAAGCTCTAGCCGCGCGCGCCGGTGCTCTTTCCGCCCGTGCGGAGCTTGTGCAGCGCTTTGCCGAGCTTGACGTTGACGACGCTGTTTCGCGAGAGGAAGCGGATCGGGGGCGCCTTGCGCACTCCCATCTCCTGCTGGAGCTTCAACAGTCCGCGGTGATCGGGAGCGACCTTGAGTCCGATCTCCATCGCGTCGACCGCCTTCTTCCGCGACCCGGACAGCAGGTAGAGCTGCACGAGGCTCCAGTAGATATGGGGGTTGCGACGATCCGAGGAAACGGCCTTCAGACAAAGGTCGAGACCTTCCTTGAGACTCTTGGTGTGGCCGAGCGTCAGCGCGTAGCTCGCGAGGATTCCGGTTGGCACCGACAAGTCCCGCTTCGTCTGGCGGTTGCAATACTCGGACAGGAATTCCCGAGCCTGCGGGTAGCGCTGGAGCTTCAAAGCGTCGCGTCCCCGCTTTAGCAATTCTTCATCATCGTAGCGATCGAGCTCGACCATCGGGGCGGCCTCCATCCGGGGCATCAGAACCCTCCGTATTCCCTGCAACGAAAAGGGAAGTCATTCTAACCCCTTGGCCGAGCGGGGGTGGAGGGCCGAAAAGTGGTAGGGGTAGCGGCCAGCCAGCCAACTGTCACGGGGTCCAAGCCTGGCGCGGCGGGGGAAGCCCCGCGACTCTAGCGACCTCCACCAAAATGCGATGCCGCGAGC
>JBKPSZ010000325.1:0-12213 GCA_046735265.1 Acidobacteriota bacterium
AGGTCGGCCCGGTGGGCAATCTCGTTTTCCATGCTTCCTTCCTCCCTAGGAGGGCGCCTGCGACGCGATGAAGACGATCGAACCGACGAAGAGCGCAGCCGCAATCAGGGCCAGGAGCCAGAGGACGCGGCGGTTTCCGGCGATGCGGTCGGCGGCGCTCATCGGTCGAGCACCATGAGCCCGAGGACCGCGGGCAGGTAGAGGACGGATGCGAGGAAGAGCCTCCGCGCCCAGACCGCCTCCCGGCGCCGCGCGAAGAGCGCGGCTCCTCCCAGGAAGGCGAGGCCCGCGGCGAGCCCGCCCCACAGGAAGGCGCGCCCCGCGCCGGCGAAGAGACCGGCCGCGAGCGTGACCGGCAGGAGCGCCGCCGCGTACAGAAGGGTCTGCCGCCCGGTCGACGCCCCGTCGCCGTCGGAGACGGCGAGCATCGGGAATCCGCCTCGCGCGTAGTCCTCGCGATAGAGCCAGGCGAGCGCGAGGAAGTGCGGCAGCTGCCAGAGGAAGAGAACCCCGAAGAGCGCCCAGGCGGCGCGGTCGAGGGAGCCGCGCGCCGCCGCCCAGCCCATGAGCGGCGGAATTGCCCCCGGCACGGCGCCGACGACCGTGCAAAGCGAGGTCCGGCTCTTGAGCGGCGTGTAGGCAAAGACGTAGCTTCCGAGAGCGGCGAGGCCGAGCCCAACCGTCAGCGCATTGGTTCCGGCCGCGAGAACGGCGAGACCCGCCGCCGAGAGAAGCAGCGCGAAAGAGAGGGCCTCCGCCGGCGCGAGCCTCCCCGCCGGAAGCGGGCGATTCCGCGTGCGGAACATGCGTGCGTCGGCTTCCCGCTCCGCGTGCTGGTTCCAGGCGGAGGCGCCTCCGGCGACGAGCGCCGTTCCCACGACGACCGCGAGAAACGTCGCGGCGTGGAACTCCGGGGCGCCCAGCGCGTAGCCCACGGCGGCCGTGATCACGACGAGGAACGTGATGCGGGGCTTCGCGAGCTCGAGAAAGTCCGCCGCCCGCGTCGAAGCCGACGCGATCGAAGCGGCCGCCGGCGGGCTGCTCACTTCACTCTCCGCAGCGGATAGCTCGAGGAGCTCCGGCGGCCGGCGAGCGGCATCGGGAAGACGCGCCCTTGGACGCGCCCGACCGACTTGCGGCGGCGGGCCACGAGGGCCCCGGCCAGGCTCGTGCCGAGCAGGAGCGCCCCGGTCACGACGTGGGCGGTGGCGATCCGGAAGTCCTTCTTCGAGAGGACCGTCGCTGCCCCGAGCGCGATCTGAAGGACCACGAGTCCGACCAGGACCGCCCAGATCCTCTTGACCGCCGGCCGACCCGCGCGCCGGGCGCGGACGAAGCCGAAGATCGTCGCCGCGGCGACGAGGAGCGCGATCACCCGGTGCGCGAAGTGGATGCCCACCGGGAAGGAGGCGATCGGCGGCACGACGGCGCCGAATGCCAGCGGGAAATCGGGGATCGCGAGACCGGCCTTCGTGTGGCGCATGACGGCGCCCACGATCAGCTGAAGGAAGACGAGGCCGACGAGCACCGCCCCCGCGCGGCTGGCCGGATCCGAAACGCCGGGCGCGCTCTCGATCCACTTTGGCGACGTCACGACCGCGAGCGTGACGGCGAGGCAGAAGAAGCTCTGTGCGAGGCAGGCATGCGCCACGGAGATCGCGGTCGGCAGCAGGAACTTCACCGTCAGGCCCCCGAGGATCCCCTGGGCCATGACCGCCGCGAGGGCGAGCCAGCCGAGGCGCCGGACCCACGCGCGCGGCTCGCGCCGGGCGAGCCAGACCGCCAGGACCACGGTCATCAACCCCACGGCCGACGCGATCAGCCGGTGCGTGTGCTCGAAACGAATCCCGCCGACCCATTTCGACGGAGGGAACGTGAACGGGTTCTGTCCGTACGTCGTCGGCCAGTCCGGCACGGAGAGGCCGGACTCGGTCGAAGTCACGAGCCCGCCCGCGGCGATCAGGCCGAGCGTCGCCACCGCCAAAGCGACGGCGAACCGGTGCAGGCCGCGGCCGGCCGAACGATCAGGCATGGGCGGGACGGGGTCTCCCGTGCGGATCGGCCGCCATGGCCGGCGGCGGCTCGCTCTGCGGCCAGTGGTCATCGGATCCCCGCTCGGGCGCGCTGTACTCGTAGGGGCCGCGATAGACCGACGGGACGGACCCGACGAAGTTCTCGTGCGGCGGGGGCGAGGAGGTCTGCCACTCGAGCGTATTGGCTCGCCACGGGTTCGCGCCCGCGAGCTTCCCGCGCCGCATCGAGAGGAAGAAATTGAAGACGAGGATGATCTGCGCGATGCCGAGCACGAAGAGCGAAATCGTCATGAACTGGTTCATCGGCTGCAGGCCCTTCAGGTGCTGGTACTGCGTGTAGTCGTAGATGCGGCGCTGCATCCCTCGCATCCCGAGGAAGTGCATCGGGAAGAAGACGAGGTTGAAGGTGATGAAGGTGACCGCCCAGTGGATCCTCCCCCAACGCTCGCTCATGAGCCGCCCGAACATCTTCGGGTACCAGAAATACAGCCCCGCGAAGGCGCCGAAGAGCGAGCCGCCGAAGAGCACGTAGTGGATGTGGCCCACGATGAAGTACGTGTCGTGGATGAAGATGTCCACCGGGGTCGCGGCCATGAAGATCCCCGAGAGCCCTCCGATGACGAACATCGAGACGAAAGAGAGGGCGTGCAGCATAGGAGTCGTGAATCGGATGTTCCCGCCCCATAACGTCCCTAGCCAGTTGAAGGTCTTGATCGCCGAGGGCACGGCGATGACCATCGTCGAGATCATGAAGGTCGTTCCGAGGTACGGGTTCATTCCGCTCTGGAACATGTGGTGGCCCCAGACGATGAAGCCCAGCCCGGCGATTCCCATGATCGAGTAGGCCATCGCGCGGTATCCGAAGATCGGCTTGCGCGAGAACACGGGGAGGATCTCCGAGGTGATGCCCATCGCGGGCAGGATCATGATGTAGACCTCGGGGTGGCCGAAGAACCAGAAGAGGTGCTGCCAGAGGAGGACTTGGCCTCCGCCCGCGTTCGGCCACGGCTGCCCCGAAACGACGAGCCCCTTCGGGAGGAAGAAGGTCGTTCCGAGCACCCGGTCGAAGAGCAGCATGATCATCGCGCCGGAGAGAACGGGAAGCGCGAGGAGGAGCAGGATCGCGGTGATGAAGAGGGCCCACACGGTCAGCGGGAGGCGGAAGAACGTCATGCCCGGCGCTCGCATGTTGATGATCGTCGTGATGAAGTTCACCGCGGTCAGAAGGGACGAGATCCCGAGCACGAGAAGCGACAGGAGCCAGAGCGTCTGGCCGCGCGGCGTGACCGCCGAGAGCGGCGCGTAGGAAGTCCATCCCCCTTGCGCCGCGCCCCCCGCCACGAAGAAGGACCAGATGATCAGGATCGCGCCCGGCACCGCCGTCCAGAACGAGAGCATGTTCAGGGTCGGGAACGCCATGTCGCGCGCGCCGATCTGGATGGGGACGACGAAGTTCCCGAACGCCCCGATCAAGATCGGCATGATCGCGAAAAAGATCATGATCGTGGCGTGCATCGTGAAGAGGGAGTTGTAGAACTCCGGAAGCATCTGGCCGCCCGGCATCCCCTCGGGCGCGAGCTTGCCCATGAAAGCGAGGGGGCGCCCCGGCCACGCGAGCTGGTAACGGACCAGGGTCGCGAGCAGTCCCCCGATCACGAGCATGAAGAGCGCGTAGAACATGTACTTCTTGCCGATCACTTTGTGATCGAGCGAGAAGACGCACTTGCGCCAGAACGACGTGGGCGCCGGGTGGACGCCGGGCGGAAGCTCGTGCGCGATGATGGCGGGGGCCGCTCCCCCGAGCGCGGTTCTCGTGGTGCTGCTCATCAGCTCTTGGCCTCCTGGGTGGCGGCGGCCGGCGTCGGCGCGGGCGCCGCGCCCGCGCCCGCCTCAGCCGCCTGGTCGGCGAGCCACTTGTGGAATTCCTCCGGTGTCTCGACGGTGACGAAGCCCTTCATCCGATAGTGGCCGAGGCCGCACAGCTCGGCGCACGAGATTTCCCAATGGCCCGTGCGGGTCCCTTCGAACCAGATGCGCGTCGAGAGGCCCGGAACGGCATCCTGCTTGACCCGGAACTCCGGCAGGAAGAAGGAGTGGATGACGTCCTTGGAGTGGAGCGTCACGACGACCGGCTGCCCGACCGGGAAGTGGAGCTGATTGAGCGCAAGGACGTCGTCGGCGGTGCCGATCTGGTTGTCCGGGCCGGCGTAACGGATGTTCCAGGCGAACTGTTCCGCCGTCACTTCGATCTGCACCCCGTCCTTCGGGATGTGCTGCTTGATGTCTGCCCACGTCGCGCGGGAGAGGAGCGCCAGAACGACGCAGATAACCGCCGGAACGATCGTCCAGATCACCTCGAGGCGGTTGGAGCCGTGGGTGTAGTGCGCCTTGCGTCCCTCGCGATGGCGGTAGCGGAAGAGAAAGAAGAGGAGCAGCGCTTCGACGACGACGAAGATGATCCCCGTGATCCAGAGGATCAGCCGGAAGAGACCGTCCACCCGGTCGCTGTAGGTCGAGACCCCGTCCGGCAGCTTCATCCAGAACGGAATCGCGGACGCGGCCGCCGGGGAAAGCAGGAGAGCGGCGAGAAGCAGCGCCGCCGGGCGCCGGTGCCGCGTGGCCGGGCTCATCGTGGTGTCTTCCGGGAGTCTCGTCTCCTCACCCCTTGAAGGAGAAGTCCACGGTCTTCGGCTCGCTGCCGGAGATCGTGACGGTCTGCGTCTGCGGTCCATATTTCTCCTGCCACGCCTCGATCGTGTAGGTGCCCGGAGGGAGATTCTTGATCTCGAACGTGCCCTGGTCGTTCGTCACCGAGAAGAAGGGATGGGGCAGGACGCCGACGTAGGCGCCCATCCACTTGTGCACGTCGCATTTGAAACGGACCGGGACTTCGGGCTTTTCGAACTTCTTGAGCGTTTCCATCCCCTTGAAGGGCTGACCGATGTTGAACTCCGCGTTCGTCTTGGGGAGCGCGTGGATGTTGTGGAGCGTGCCGTCGCTGTTGACGATCTTGAGCGGCTGTCCCGCCTGGATGCCGAAGATGTGGGGATGGTACTGGCAACCCTCCTGATCGAGCTCCACCGGCGTCGTGGGCGCGGGATAGGTCCCCGTCACGCCGTCCTTGACGTAGACGAAGACGTCCTTGAGCGTTCCGTTCGCGTTGACTTCCACTTCCTGGGTGTAGACGGGCGAGCTGTGCGCCGACTTGCAGTACGCGTCGGCGTCCATTTTGATCGCCTCCTTCGCGGGGGCAGTTCCCGCGAAGGCCACCTTCCCGGTGACCGCGGCTCCGCCGGCCGCGGGAGCGGCGGCGGGGGCGGCGGCCGGCGCCCCGGCGGGGGCCGCCGGAGCGGCCGTGGTCGAGGAAGCCGTCTCCTCTTCGAGGAGGTCGTCTTCCTTGCCGCCTCCGCAGGCGAGGAGGTAAACACTGGCCGTGCCGGCCAGCAGAAGGAGGAGGGCGCGCTTCGACATCGAAAAACTCCTTGGCGAAATTTTTGGTAGCAGGATTTCGCGGCGGCGGCGAGCGTCGGTGACGGGCCGAACGCCGCGAGCGCGAGATTCTTCCAAAGCGCGCAGGATTCTATAGAGAGAAGGCCTGCCTTTCAAGGCAGGGGGAAACCGATCGTCGGGTCATCCCGTCATCGGATGATCGATCGGTCCATGACCCGATTCCCGGATCGCCCGATCTCCCGATTCCGCCCATGCTATCGTCCCGCGGCACCGTGGCCGCGTTCCGGATCGAGGCGCGTGCGCTCTCGAAGAGCTACTCCGGTCCTCCTCTCTTCTCGGAGTTGAGCTTCCAGGCACCCGCCGGCTTGACCGCGATCGTCGGACGAAACGGCAGCGGCAAGACGACACTCCTGAAAATCCTCGCGCGGCTGCTGCCGCCCGGGCGCGGCAGCGTCGCGGTGCTCGAAGACGCGCGTGAGCTCTCCGGCGAGGAGCGGCGTCTCGCCGTCGGCTGGGCGGGGCCGGATCTCGCGTTCTACGAAGACTTCACCGCCCGCGAGAATCTCCGCTTCTTCCGCCGGGCCGCCGGTCGGCCGGCGCCGGAAGCGGAGCTCGAGGAGCGGTTGAAGAGGGTCGGCCTTGGCGCGGCCGCGGACCGACGCGTCGGAGCGTTCTCGACCGGAATGAAGCAGAGGCTGCGCCTCGCTTTCGCCACGCTGTGCGACGCGCCGATTCTCCTGCTCGACGAGCCCGCCGCGGGTCTCGACGAGGAGGGACGCGGCATTCTCGACGTACTCGTCCGCGAGCGGCGGGCGCGCGGACCGGTGCTCCTCGCATCCAACGAGCCTCGAGACTTCGACGCGCCGGATCGGACGATCCCGCTGGGCGCGCCGCCGTGAGCAAGGCCACGAGGGTCGAGGGCTCCGGTCCGTTCGCGCGCGCCCTGGCGGTCTGCGCGAAGGACGCCGCCGCCGAAGCCCGGCGGCGCGTCGCTCTCGCATCGGTCTTCTTCTTCGCCGCGACGTCGCTGACTCTGGTCTCGTTCGCCGTGGGGCCCGCCGGGTTCGCGCCGGAGGAGCGCGCGGGTCTCGACGCCGCCCTGCTCTGGATCCTCCTCTTCTTCTCGACCGCGACGGGGCTGCCCCGCTCCTTCGTCCGCGAAGAAGAGACCGGGACCGCGCTCGCTCTGCGCCGCGTCGTTCCCGCCGTCCTGGTGCTCGCGGGAAAGACGCTCTTCAACTTCCTCCTCTTCCTGGCCATCGCCGCCGTGACCGTGCCGGGTCTCTCGATCCTGATCGGCTGGGAGGTCCGGTCTCCCGCCGCTCTCGCTGCGGTGATCGCGGCGGCGGGATGGGGTGTGGCGGTCGTCTCGACGTTCCTCGCGGCGCTCGTGGCGCGCGCCGGCGGACGAAACGTCCTCTTCGTGCTCGTCTGCTTCCCGCTGATGCTGCCGCTCCTGCTCGCCTCGATCGACGCGACGGTCGCCGCGGCGGGCGGCGGGTTCCCCGGAACCTCGCTCCGGGTCATCCTGGCCTACGACGGCGCCGCCACGTGCGGCGCCTACCTCCTCGCCGGCGCGGCGTGGGAGGAGTGACCGGGCGTCACGGCGAAGCCGTCGGCGCCCGGTCATCCCGAGGAGTCCGCGACGAGGGATCCCGAGCTGACCGTCTTCGGGTGATCCGGAGCGAAGCGAAGGATCCCGCGTTCGCACGCCGCGGATGCCGGCCACTTTCCGGCTCGGGCCGCCGAGTTCGGGATCCTTCGCTACCGCTCGGGATGACGCGCTTCGCGCGTCACTTCGCCGTGCTCTCCTCTTTTCTCCAGAAGAACGTCGGCGGCGGGGTCGTGCTCGGCCATTCGCGGCGGAGCGTTTCGCCGTCGTAGACCTCGCCGTTCTTGATGACCCAGCGGATCTTCACGGTGTTGTGGATGTCCGCGAGGGGATCCGCGTCGAGGACGACCAGGTCGGCGAGCTTGCCGGGTTCGATCGAGCCGAGATCCGGCGCGAAGCCGAGCTTGTCGGCCGCCTCGATCGTGGAGGCCCGCAGCGCCTCGATCGGTGTCATGGCCGACTGACCTTTCGGCTGCCCCTCGCCCGCCATCATCCAGAGCTCCCAGTGCGGGCCGATCCCCTGCACCTGACCGTGCGCCCCGAGCGAGACGTGTCCTCCGGCGCGAAGAATCTCCGCTGCGCCGCGGGCGACCGTCGGGAAATGGTACTCGGACGGATCGATCCACGGGTGCCGCCGCGCGTTGACGTCGAGCACGCGATGCGGGGTGAAGCGGTTCAGCTTCGGATCGTCATGAGGGTTGCGCGTCTGCCAGAAATACTCCTCGCCCCACGGTCCGCCGTAGGCCACGATCAGCGTCGGCGTGTAGAACGTCCCGGATCGGGCGACGAGCTCGACCACGTCCTTCTTCAAGTCGACCGGCAGCGCGTGCTCCCATGCGGTGAAGCCGTCGAAGACCATCGACATGTCGGTCTGGAGCTCGCCGGCGCCCTCCGCCGTCAGGAGCATGTGCTCCTGGCGGCACGCCTCGGCGAACCACATCCGCTGAGCGCGGCGCGGCTGCTGATACACCTTGATCATGCGGGCGCCGTAAGCCTTCATGCGGCGGACCTGTCGCTTCGCGTCGTCGAGGTCGTTGACTTCGGCGAAGGCATCGGACTGCTGGCCGCCGTAGAGAACGTCACCCGAAGAGTAGACCCGCGGACCGGTCATGAGACCGGCGTCCACGAGCTCCGCCTGAGCGAAGACGTCGAGCGACGGCGCCGAAGGGTCGTAGACGGTCGTGACGCCGTAGGCGAGGTTTGCGACGTACTCCCACTTCGTATCGGGGAAGATCTCGAAGCCCGAGTAGTGCAGGTGAGCGTGCGTGTCGATCAATCCCGGAATGACCGTCTTGCCGGCGGCGTCGAAAACCCGGGCGCCCGGCGGGGCCGGTAGAGATCCGGACGCGCCGACGGCCGCGATGCGGTTGCCCGTGACGAGGACGTCGGCGCTCTGCAGAACTTCGTCGCCCTTCATGGTCACGAGGCGCGCGCCGCGCAGGAGGTAGGAGCCTTCCGGGACCGGCCGAGGGGCCGAGAGATGAAGCGCGATCTCCTGCGATTTCGGGACGCGGAGCGAGTCCGAGCCCTCCTCCTTCTTCTCCGCCGTCGCGTCTTTGTTTCCCGTCTCACCGGCGCCCTTCTTTTTCGCGTCAGCTTTCTTCTTCTCCTCCTCGACGAAGCGGATGGCGTCGGCGACGGCGAGACGGTGAAAGACGTTCCCGAGCCCCCAGGTGATCGTCTTGCCGCCGTCGGCCCAGCCGACGTAACCGCCCGCCTCGCCGGAGAGGCGCCACACGGGAACGGAGCCTTCCTTCAAGCCGACTTCCGGAGGCTCCTTCATCTGCACGCCGGGCAGAGCCGTGACGTACACGTTGTCGCGTGAGGTGAAGACGACCCACCTGCCGTCCGGCGACGGCACGACGTCGTCCACGGGCGGGAATCGCAGGTGCGCCTTGCGGTCGGTGCCGTCGAGCCGTACGGAGACGAGGTCGTTCTTCAGATCGTCGGTCGGCTTCTTGGGCTCGATCGGGTAGCGGAAATAGACGCGCGCGCCGTCGGGCGAGAAGAAGGCCTGCGGGTGAAACTTCAGGGATTGCTCGATGGAGACCGAAGTCACCCGCTGCGGCTCGCCTCCGGCAGCCGGAAGCCAGACGATGTCGAAGAGCTCTTCGTCCTCCGGCTGCTGGCCCCGAAACTCGAGCCCGGAGCCGCGGATGGCGACGATCCGGTCTCCCGCCGGCGACCAGGAGGGGTTCGTGTAGTGGGCGGGGACTTTCGTCAGGCGTTGTGGAGCCCGGACGCCGGCGCCCGCTCCGATCGGCGCCTTCCAGATCGCGCCCCCCTCCGCATCGGTCCAGGTCACGTAGGCGATCCACTTCCCGTCGGGCGAGAAAGCCGGCGCGTATTCCCGTCGAGGCAGGTTGGCGGCGTCGGAGGTCAATCGGCGCGGCGCGCCGACCGCGCGGTCCCCGGAGACCTCCTGGAGCCAGACGCGCCCGAGCGCGTCGAAGGCAACGAGCCGGCCGTCGGGAGACTGCGCGGGCCAGCGGAGAATGCGCGCCTCGAGCGGTCCGGTCGGGAGCCTCTCCTGCCAGGCGACGCGAGGCGCGACCGCGAGCTCGACCGAAGCCGTGAACGGAACGTCGGTGCGCCGCCCGGAAGCGATCTCGAGCCTCGCGAGCTTGCCGTGATCCGAGAAGATCAGCGACTTTCCGTCCGGCGTGAACGCATAACCGGGCCACGCGTCCATCTGGGCGAACCCTTCCTGCTCGTCGCGCGTGATGCCGGTGGCGAGGATCCGCTCGGCGCCGGAGGAGAGATCCCGCGCGACCAGGACCGAATCCGCGTCGCGGCGCGAGACGAACACGAGCGTGCCCCCGTCGGGGGAAACGGCCGGCCGAACGGCGCCGCCGATCCCGACGGTGATCGGCGCCGTTTCGCCGGTCGTGCGGTCGAAGCGGCGGATCTGCCAGAGTCCCTTCGAGAGGTCCGGCGTGTAGCTGAAGCGCGCTTCGCGTGCGGCGAAATAGATGTAGCGGCCGTCACGGGAGGCGACCGGGCCCGACGAGTTGTTGACGTCGTCGGAGGAAACGAGCTTGATGCCGTTGCCTCCGTAGCGGCTGTACAGCCAGAGCTCGACGGGGGGAATCCCGGCGCGCTTCCCTTCCTCCTTGCGCGCGACGAGCGTGTTGCCGTCGGGCAGCCACGCGGCAGTCCGGACGTACGTGTCCTTCTCTTCGGTCAACGCGCGCGGGTTGCCTCCGTCCGCGTCCATGAGCCAGACGTTCTCCATTCCGCTTCGGTCCGTCGTGAAAGCGATCGTCTTGCCGTCGGGTGAGAAGCGCGGCTGTGAGTCCCATGCCGGTCCGCGCGTCAACGCCTTGGCGGTCCCTCCGGCCAGGGGCAGCGAATAGAGGTCGCCCAGGAGGTCGAAGACGAGCGTCCCGCCGTCGGGCGAGACGTCCACCGAAGTCCAGGTCCCTTCGGAGACGTCGAAGGCGATCTTCCGGGCGTCGTCACGCGGCGCGTTGACGTCGGCGGCGACGTCTTTCTTCGTCGGGGCGGGCGTCGCGGTCGGCGAGGGCGTCGATGTCGGCGTCGGGGTGGGCGTCTCTCCGCGGAGAGCGGCCGTCAGGGCGAGGGCGGGCAGCAGGCTTCTAAGAATCGAGCGCACGGGCACCTCCTGCGGGAGCGCATCCTATCGATGCCGGGCTCGTCCGCAAACGGAAATGACGCGCGCTGCCGATTTCCGATCGTGCGATAGGCTCGGGCCGTGAAGGCAGCGAAGGCCTTCTTCGGCCTCTACATGGCGGCTTTCATCGCCGCGGCGTTCCTGTGGCCCGAACCGGCGCAGGGATTCATCGGCGAATCCTCCCGGATCGTCTTCTTCCACGTGCCCTGCGCGTGGACCTCCAGTCTCGCGTTCGTGGTGGCGGCGGTCTATTCCCTGGCGTATCTGATCCGGCGCAACCCCCGCCACGACGCCATCGCCGACGGGGCGGTTCGGCTCGGGCTCCTCTTCGCGATCCTGGCGCTCGTGACCGGCTCCCTCTTCGCCCGCATCATGTGGGGCTCCTACTGGAACTGGGACCCGCGCGAGTCCTCGTTTCTCCTCCTGATCTTTCTTTACGCCGCGTATCTCTTCCTGCGCACGGCAATCGACGACCCGGAGCGGCGAGCGACGATCGCGGCGGCCTACGCGCTCTTCGCGGCCGTTCTCATGCCGTTCCTCGTTTTCGTGGTTCCCCGCGTGACGAAATCCCTTCATCCGCAGACCGTGATCAATCCGCAGGGGAAGATCCTCATGGACACGCCGACGAAGACCGTCTTCTTCGCCGGACTGATCGGGTTCACCGCGCTCTTCCTCTGGATGCTCTCGCTCCAGATCCGCGCCACGCGGCTTCGGGACGCCGCGTGATCGAGCGGGCGGTTTCCCGCGTCGTCGATCTGACCGATCCGGCCCGGTCCGCGCCGACGAACATGACGCTCGAGGAGGCGCGGAGGCTCCTCGCCGGGGCGGATCCGGCGGCGGTCCGCGGCTTCGCGGGCTCCTTCGCCCTCGTCGCGGAGCGCGGAGAGGTCGTGCGGCTCGTCCGCTCGCTCGACCGCCCCCTGCGTTACTTCCTCGCGAAGCGGGAAGACGGCCCGCTTCTCGTCGTCGCGGACCGGATCGACCGCATCCGGGACCATCTCGCGAGCCTCGGCCTCGCCGAGCAATTCCATCCAAGCTACACCCGTATGGTGCCGGCCCACCACGTTGTGGAGCTCCTTCTCGTCGGATGCCCGGACCCCCTCCCCTGCTACCGGCGCTTCTTCGATCCGCCCCGCGGAATCCTCCCGGCCGATCCGGAGGAGATCGGCCGGCGCTACATCGGCGCCCTGGCCCACGAGATCCGGCGCTGGATCCAGCGGATCGACCCGGCCGAGCCGATCGGGGTCGCCTTCTCGGGCGGCGTCGACAGCGGAGCGGTGCTCCTCGTCGTCGAGCACGTGATGCGCTCTCTCGGGATGAGCCCGGCCCGCCTGAAAGCCTTCACGCTCGCGATTCCCGGCGGCGCCGATCTCGCACAGGCGCGCCGGTTTCTCGAGGCGGTCGGGCGGAGCTTCTACCTCGAGGAAATCGCGGTGCCTCCCGAGGCGATCGACTGGCGGGAGGCCGTTCGCGTGGTCGAGGAC
>JBKPSZ010000326.1:0-27768 GCA_046735265.1 Acidobacteriota bacterium
CCTCGGAGCTTCTCGAAAGGGTGCGCCTCTCCGAATGGGCGGACGTGCGCGTCAAGAAATTCTCGAAAGTGATGGTGCAGCGCCTGGGTCTCGCCGCGGCGCTGGTGCACGACCCCGACGTGCTCCTGCTCGACGAGCCGACGGACGGCGTCGATCCCGTCGGCCGGCGCGAGATCCGCGATCTCCTCCGCGAAGAGGCCGCGCGCGGCCGCGCCATTCTCGTCAACTCCCATCTGCTGTCGGAGATCGAGCAGACCTGCGGCCGCGTGGCGATCCTCCGAAAGGGGCGGATCGTGCGCGCGGGGCCGATCGAGGACCTGACGCGCCGCGAGGCGCGATACCGGATGGCGGCCGAGCCGGTGGACGAGGCCCTGCTCGAGGCCTTCCGTTCGACGGGCGCCGGAGTCGAGCGCGTCAACGGGCACCTCATCCTCTCGGTGCGCGACCTCGCGCACGTCAACGCTCTGGTCGACCGGTTGCGCGCCGGCGGCGGGACGTTGAAGGAGCTTTCGCCGGATCGCTCGACGCTCGAGGACGTCTTCGTGGACCTCGTGAAGACCGAGCCGGACCCCGGGCAGAAGGAAAACTGACGTGAAAGCTTTCGCCGCTTCGATCGAGGACGTCTTCCGGGAGGCCGCGGCGCGCTGGACGCTCGCCGCCTACTTCGCGCTCTCGACCCTCTTCATCCTCATCTTCGCGTTCGCCGTGAACCTCGACGTCGTGAACGGCGCGCTCGCGGGCGCGAAGCTCTTCGGGCGCGAGATCGATCTCCCGAGCTCCCGGGTCGATCTGGATCGACTCGTCCTGGGGTTCGAATCGGGCTTCTCCGCCTTTCTCTATCTCGTCGGGACCTTCCTCGCCGTCTTCGCGACAGCGCACCTGGTGCCGAGGATGCAGGAGAAGGGGACGGTGGATCTCTATCTTTCGCGGCCGGTCGGCCGCGTGCCTCTCCTCCTCTCCCGCTACGCCGCCGGGCTCCTGCTGGCGGCGGCGAACCTCGTGTATTTGATCGGCGCGATCTGGGCGATCATCATCTGGAAGACGAAGGTCGTGCATCCGCGCTTCCTCCTGGGCGGGGGCGTGATCCTCTTCGCGATCGCGGCGCTCCTCGCCTTCGCCTTCCTCGTCGGCGTCGTGACTTCTTCGACCGGCGTCTCGATCATGTCCACCTACGGGGTGTTCTTCTTCGCGGCGCTCCTCGCGCAGCACGATCGGATCGCGGCGGCGGTCTCGCACCAGTGGCAGGCATCGCTCGTGCACGCGCTGTACTGGATCTTTCCGAAGACCGCCGAGCTCGGCCAGGCGGTGGTGGCGTTCGTGGCGTCGGGAAGCGCTCCGGAGCGACTGTCGCAGAGCGTGACCGCGATGACGTTCGCGTCGACCGGCGGCTTTGCCTTGACGTGCCTCTTCCTCTCGAGTGTCCTCTTTCGCAGAAAGGACTTCTGAAATGACGAAGAAGATCGGTTTCGTCCTTGCGGTCGGCGCGTTGCTCGCTACGCCGGCGATCGCCGGCTCCGGCGGCGCGCTCTCGCTCGTGCCGGCGGACGTCACGGCGGTCGGTTTCGTCCGCGTGGCGGACCTTCGCTCGAATCCCTTCCAGCTTCGCGTCTTCGAGGAGACGGACAAGCTGACGTCCGACGGCGACGCAGCGCGGTTTCTCGCGGAAGCGGGCCTCGACCTGCACAACGACGTGGACGCCGTGGTGGCCTGCACGACCGGCTCCCGCGAAGCCCGCGGGCGGACGCTCGTCGCCTTCGAGGGTCGCTTCGATCCGGCCCGGGTCGCCGCGGCTCTCACGCAGCGCGGCGCGGTCGGCGTTTCGATCGCCGGCGGCGACTATTTCCGTTTGAAGGAGTCTTCAGGGGAGCGCGGGCCCGGCGCCGTCGCTGTCCTCGGCCCGAATCTCATCCTCGCGGGCAACGAGACGGCGGTCGCCGCGGCGCTCGGCGCGCGCCTTTCGGGAGGCGGCGGTTTCTCGACCGGAAGCGGTCTCGGACGCGAATACCATCGCGTCGACCCCGCGGCCACGGCGTGGGTCCTGGTGGACGTTCAGGGCAGCCGGGTCTATGCGGAGCGCAGCGGCGCCTCTTCCTCCGGAGTGATGGGAGCCCTCAAGTCCGTTTCCGTCGCGGCCTTCCAGGCCCGAGTCGAGGGAGATGCCCTCGCGATCAAGGCCACGGGACTCTCGAACGACGAGGAGACCCGCGAGCTGATCGAGGACGCCCTGCGCGGCGTCACGGCCGCCTGGCGCATGGCGGCGCAGGAGAAGAACCCGGAGCTCGTGTCGGTGATCCGGCAGTTCAAGATCACTCGCGACGACGAGGGCGTCACGATCTCCGGAACTCTTCCCGGCGACCTGATCCGCTCCTTCACGGCGGCGAAGAGGGATCGCGCCACCCGTTAGCGAGAATCGCGGCGATAGGATAGTCGCGGACTTCCGCGACTATCCTTGAACCTCTCCAGTGGCCATCGGCTCGGACCCTACGAGATCCTGGCGCCTCTCGGCGCCGGCGGTATGGGGGAGGTCTACCGGGCGCGCGACACCCGTCTCGGGCGCGAGGTCGCCGTCAAGGTGTTGCCGCCCGAAGTGGCCGAGGATCCCGGCCGGCGCCGCCGCTTCGAGCAGGAGGCCCACGCTGCCTCCGCGCTCAACCACCCGGCGATCATCACGATCCACGACATCGGCCAGGAGGCCGGCGTCCTCTACGTCGTCTTCGAGCTCGTGGAAGGCGAGACGCTCCGGGCGGCGCTCTCCGCGGGTCCCGTGTCGCGGGCCAAGGCCATCGACTGGGCGCTCCAGATCTCGCGCGGTCTCTCGGCCGCGCACGAGCGGGGGATCGTGCATCGGGACCTGAAGCCGGAGAACCTGATCGTGACCCGCGACGGGCGGATGAAGATCCTCGACTTCGGTCTGGCGAAAGTCGTGCCGGGGTTCGGCGAGACGGCGGGGACGACCGCTCCCACGTTGACGCACGCGACCGAGCCCGGGGTCGTGCTCGGAACGATCGGTTACCTGGCGCCGGAGCAGGCGCGCGGCCGGCCGGCGGACCCCCGCTCGGACGTCTTTGCCTTCGGGGCGATCGTGTACGAGATGGTCTCGGGAAGGCGCGCGTTCTCCGGGGAGAGTCCCGCGGACACCCTCACGGCGACTCTGCGCGAGACGCCCCGCGGCCTCGAGGACCCCGACGGTTCGTTTCCGCCCGACCTCGCCCCGATCTTGAGGCGGTGTCTCGAGAAGGAGCCCGCTCGACGCTTCCCCACGGCACGCGAGCTCGAGTTCGCGCTGGAGAACCTGAAGCCGGCGTTTCCCGCGTCGGTCTCCAACGCCGCGAGAACCGGCCGGCGCGCCGTCGCGGTCCTTCCCTTCAAGAGCCTTTCCCGGACTTCCGAGGATGCGCACCTCGGCGTCGGGCTCGCGGATGCGACCATCACGGAGCTCTCCCGCATTCGGTCTCTCCTGGTGCGCCCGACGGCGGCGATCCTGCGGTACCGCGACCGGCCGGTGGATCCGCAGGCGGCGGGGCGCGAGCTCGAAGCCGACGCGGTCGTGGACGGGAGCTTCCAGAGCGCGGGCGCGCGCTTGCGGGTCACCGTGCAGCTGATCGAGACAGCCGACGGAAGGCCGCTCTGGGGAACGAAGATCGATGCATCGCTCGAGGACGTTTTCGCCATGCAGGACGAGGTCTCACGCCGGATCGTCGAGGCGCTGCAGGTCGAGCTCACGCCGGCCGACGAGCATCGCCTCGCGGCGGCAGCGCTTCCGGCCTCTCCGGCCCACGAGCTGTACGTGAAAGGACGGGTCCATCTCTTCTCCGAGTCGCATCTGACGGAAGTCAACGCCGCCATCGAGTGCTTCGAGAAGGCCCTCGAGCTCGATCCGGGCTCCACCCTGGCGATGGTCGGCCTCGCGGACGCCTGGACGCGACTGAGCTTCAGCTTCGATCCGGAAGGCGGCTGGTACGAGAAAGCCGAAGCGCTCTGTGAGAGGGCGCTCGCGCTCGCGCCCGAGCTTCCGGAAGGGCGGTACCTGCGCGGCCGGATGCTCTGGAATCCGCGCAAAGGCTTCGACCACGCGGGAGCGATGCGGGAGTTTGCCGCCGCGATCGCAGCGCGGCCGAGCCTGGGCGAAGCCCATCATCGGATGGCGCAGGTTCTGAACCACGTCGGTCTCTTCGAGGAGGCGCTTCAAGCGTTCGATCAGGCGCTCGCCATCTACCCCGACGATTCCATCACTCTCCACGTCGGGCTCACCCATCTCCTGCAGGGGCGCTTTTCGAAGGCGCGGCAGGTGACGGAGGCCGCCCAGTCCCGAGCCCTCTCGGCCTGGGGCCTCTATCAACTCGCTCACTGCGATCTCCGGATCGGGGACACGGCTGCCGCAATGCGGACCGTCGAGCGGGCAGCCCGCGAGTTCCCGGGGGACGTGCTGTTTCTCTCGTTCCGAGCGGTTCTCGCGTCCGTCGAAGGGAACGCGGCGAAGGCGCGCGAAATGGCGGAATCGGTCGTGCGCAATCGGCGCTCGTTCGGCCACTACCACCACGCGCTCTACGACCTCGCCTGCATCCACGCGCAGCTCGGTGAGACGAAGGAGGCCAGCGACAGGCTTCGGGCGGCCGCGAGCAACGGCTTCCCCTGTCTTCCGTTCTTCGAGCGCGATCCCCTGCTCGCCGGAGTCCGAAACGGCGCCGAGTTCCAGGCTCTGGCGGCGGATCTGCGCGCGGAAGAGGAAAGGTACCGCGAGCTCTACGCCTCCCTTCGCGCCGTGAGCCGCGACCCTGCGGCCGCCGCGCCCTAGCGCGATTCAGCGCGCGTCTTTGGAGATCTTTCCTTCCTTCATGACGAAAGAGACGGATTCCAGGACGCGTACGTCCTGGAGCGGATCGCCTTTGACCGCGATCAGGTCCGCCCACTTTCCCGGCTCGAGAGATCCGAACTCCTTCTCGCGGCCGATCAACTCGGCGGCGGAGAGGGTCGCCGACCGGATCGCCTCCGCGGGCGTCTGGCCGTAGCGCACCTGCCAGGCGAACTGCTGCGCGTTCAAGCCGTGGGATAGACGCTCGAGTCGGTTCCGAATGCGATCCGGACCCCGGCCTTGACCGCTTTCTCGAAGGCGCGGCGCTGGATCTCGTCCGCCTCCGGCTGCTTCTCCGCGAAGTCCTGGGGGACGAGCTCCTTCGACTGGTTGCGCAACCACTCCGCCTCGTAGATGTCGGCGACGAGGTAGGTGCCCCGCTCCTTCATGAGCGCGATGCCTTCGTCGTCGAGGAAGGTTCCGTGCTCGATCGAGGCGACGCCCGCGCGCACGGCGAGCTTGATCCCCTCGGTCGAGTGAGCGTGCGCCGCCACCTTGAGTCCCTTCTTGCCCGCTTCCTCGACCGCCGCGCGCAGCTCCTCGTACGTGTACTCGGGCGACCCGGGATTGCTCCCGTGCGTCAGGAACGCGCCGGTCGCGATGACTTTGATCAGATCGACGTACTGCGCGATGTCGCGGACGCGCTGCCGGACCTGATCGGGCCGTCCGCGACGCCGAACTTCAAGTCCCAGGGGAGCTGAATGTCGGGCGCGATGCCGGTCATCGCGCCGCCGCCCCCGGTAATCGTGAGGTAGGACCCGGCCACGAACATCCGCGGACCCTCCACCCAGCCCTTCGCGATCGCGTCGCGCAACGCGACGTCCACGAAGGCGCGATAGGTGCCGACGTCGCGGACGGTCGTGAACCCGGCTTCGAGCGTCTTCTTCGCGTTGGGGATCGACTCGAAGGCGCGCTGCGCGGGCGTCGTGCGCAGATCGGTCAGGGGCTCGATCGATTGCGAATAGTCACCGACGAGATGCGTGTGGCAGTCGATGAGCCCCGGGAGGACCGTGAAGCGCGAGAGGTCGATCTCCCGCGCGCCCGGCGGGATCCGCGGCGAGAGTCCGACGGCCTTCACTTTCCCCGCCTCGACGACGATGACCGCGTTCATGAGGACGGCGCCCGACCGCGGATCGATGAGCCGGCCCGCGCGTATGACCGCGACGTCGGCGGGCCCGGAGCCCGCGGCCGAAAGGCGCACCGAGACGAAGAAGAGAAGCGCGCCGGAGCTCTTTCTCAAGACCGGACCGAAGATGTCAGCCGGCGAGCTTCTTCGCGGCCGCGATGGCCGCCTGCACTCCCTGCCGCTTCCGAATCTCGCGGATTCGGGCGCGCGAGGCCTTGGAGAGCTGGCGAATCGCTCCGAGGTAGCGGCCCTGCGCCTGCCGGGCCGCCCGTTGCGCGGCCGTGATCGCCACCCGCGCCCGGCGTTTCACGGCGCGCCGAGTGCCGGGGGAGACGCCGGCGCCGCGGGCGGCGCGCTCCATCGCTCCGACGGCGTCCTCTCCGAGCGCCGTCAGCCGGCTCTTGAGCTCCCGGACGAGCTTTTCGCGCCGAGCGAGCGCCTTCGTCACCTCTCGAGCCGCGATCCGCCCCTCGGCAACCAGCACGTGGAGCGCCTGGCGCGCCTGCTCCGCGGAAATCCGGGGAAGCGCCGCCGTCTTTCGTCTTTTCACGATGACTCCTTTGCTTCAGTCGAGCCGGCGCATCCTAGCAGACGGAGGCGCTCGAGGCCGGGGCCGTTGGAGTTCGCTTCCTCGCCGGGAGAGAATCCGCCGCGTGAACGAAGCCTCGACCCCCTTTTCCGCTTCGTACGCCACGCTCGAGGCGCTGCGGACTCTAGCCGACGCCTGGAACGCGGGACCGCCGATGAAGCACTTCGGCGCGCGAATCGAATTCACGCGCGTGGACCGGGTGCGGGCCGTGATCGACCCGGTCCAGCCTTTTCACCGCGGCGGCCTCGGCACCGAGGCGGTCAACGGCGTCGTCCTCGCCGGGCTCTTCGACCTCGTGATCGGAACGGTGGGATGGCTCTCGCGGCCGGAGGGGCCGACCGCGACTGTCAACCTGGCCATGACTTTCTTCCGGCCGACCATGGGCAACCGCGTCGTGGCCGAGGCCTGGCTGATCCGCGCCGGCATGAGTCTCATCTTCGCGGCCGCGGAGATTCGCGGCGAGTCGGGCGAGGTGTCCGCGCGATGTGACGGAACTTGCGCCGTCGCGCCGGCGAAGATGGACAACCGGGAGCTCTACGAGCGGATGAGAGCCGGGAGCATCGCTCCCTAGCTCCTCTCAGTGGGTTCGGATCGTCTCGGGGACGCCCCAGCTTCCGGCTAGGACTTGCCGCGCAGCGCGGCGGCCGCCTCGTTCACGCGGGCGGTCGCCTGGCCGAGCACCTGCGCCGTCACGGCGATCTGGCGGTTGACGGAAGTCCACTGCCGTTGCTCGATCGCTTCGCGCACGGCTGGAAGCGTCTTGACCGCGTAGCCGGTGTAATAGCCGGGTGCGTACACGTAGTGCCGGTACCAGGAACGGCCCGGCAGTCCCTCCTCAAGCGTCAGCGAACGCTCGATGCCGCTCAGAAGCGCGTTGATTCGAGCGACGCGCGCCGGATCGCTCGCCGCGTCGCCTGCCGCCGCGAGCGCGGCCTGATAGTCCCGAGCCGCGGCCTCGAGGGCCGCCGAAGCGTTCTCGAGCGGCGAGAAATCGAAGAACGGCGGGGTCTCGGGCTTCTTCGGCGCCACGAACGGCTCCCGCGGATCGGCCGCCGCGAGCGGAACGCCTTCGTCGATCTGCCGCGCGAGCTCTTCGGCCGCTTCGCGTCGCTCCTTCGCCAGATCCTGGACCTCTTTGACGAAGCGCGTCACCGTCTCGGCGAGCGTGGTGGGATCGAACGGGAGCAGGTCCGCGTCGGCCAGGCGGAGGACCGCGGTTCCGATCGTCTGCGCGAGCGCGCGGCCGTAGGAGAAGTCCGTGTCGGCGAATCGCGTGTACCAGGCGAAGTCGTCGTAGATCGAGTGGTAGACGCCTTCTTCGCCCTCGCCTCCGTAGCTCAGGTTCAGTGAGGCGATTCCCAGGTGCTGGAGGAACGGCGTGAAGTCCGATCCGGATCCGAGCGCATCGAGCCGGAACGCCTTTTTCTCCCGCAGCCGCTTGCGGTCCTCGTCGGTCTTCGCGTCCTGAAGGAGCTTCGCCCGAAGCCGCTGCCCGACCGGGATGTCCCGCTCGGGGTCGGAGACAGTCGCCGCCACCGAGTTGACGAAGGGCTCGAGCGTGTGCGATCCGCCGGCGTCGAGGAATCCGCGGCCGTTCGAGTCGCTGTTGATGTACACGACCGCCTTGCGGGACAGCTCCTCGGCGTGGGTCTCCACCCACTCGGTCGACCCGAGGAGGCCTTCCTCCTCTCCGTCCCATGCGCAGAGGAGGATCGTCCGCTTCGGCTTCCACCCCTTCTTTCGCAGCTCGCCGAAGGCCCGCGCCTCTTCGAGGAGAGCCGCCATCCCGCTCACCGGATCGTTCGAGCCGTTGACCCAGGCGTCGTGATGGTTGCCGTGGAGGATCCACTCGTCCGGCCACGTCGAGCCGGGGATTCGGGCGATCACGTCGTTGGCCGGCACGATCTTCCAGTCGAACGCGAGCTTCAAGTGCACCTTCGCCGGGCCGGGGCCCACGTGGTACGTCAGAGGCAACGCACCGCGCCATTCGGGGGGCGCCACGGGTCCGGCGAGCGCCGCGAGGAGCGGCCGCGCGTCGCCGTAGGAAATCGGAAGCACCGGGATCTTCGTCAGGGTGTGCGCGTCCTTCAGGTCGAACTTTTCCGGCTTCTTCGTCGCACCGACCCCGGGCGTCAGAGGGTCGCCGGAGTAGGTCGGCATGTCCTTGACGCTGCCGCGCTGGACTCCCTGATCCGGCCGCAGCGCTCCTTTCGGATACACGTCCCCGGCGAAGTAGCCGTCGTCGCGGGGATCGGAATAGATGAGGCAGCCGACCGCGCCGTGCTCGGCGGCGACCTTCGGCTTGATTCCTCGCCACGAGGCGCCGTACCGGGCGATGACGATCTTCCCTTTTACGTCGACGCCGAGCTTCTCGAGCCGCTCGTAGTCGGCCGGAACGCCGTAGTTGACGTAGACGAGCGGCGCGGTCACGTCGCCGTCGATCGAGTAGGCGTTGTACGTCGGAAGCTGACGGTCCTTCTGAGCGGAGGTCGGATCGCCCGCGACGGGGGACTCCTCCAGACGCGCGCGGAAACGCCCGGGCTCGAGGAGCTCGAGCACCCTCTCTTTCGGCGTGGGAAAGAGGACGTAGAACGTCTCGATCGAGGCGTCGAGTCCGTACTCGCGAAAGCGCTCGAGGATCCAGCGCGCGTTCTTCTCGCCGGCGGGAGAGCTCAGGTGATGCGGCTCGGCGGAGAGCACCCGATTCGACTCGCGAATGCGGGCGGCGTCCGGAACGGCGCGCAGCGTCTCCTCCCAGTTCGTGGTCTCGGGAGCGGCGCCGGCGGAAGCGAAGAGAAGGCAGAGGAGGAGCGGGGACGATTTCAGGCTCGATCGCATCCGGCGGAGGATATCAATTGCCTGCTCGGCCTTTCTCGAATAAAATCAAGACGTTGGAAGGAAGCCGGCGCGAGTCGGCTTCGGACATTCGGAGGGCGGCTTGCGCGAGTTCGCGAACGCGGCGCTTCGGGAGTCCGCGGGGCCGTTCGGGCCCCTCTCCCTCTGCGAGGCCGCTCGGTGAGACTCGTCTGGTCTCAACCCTCGTCGGCTTACGATCGGAGGCGCGCGCCTCTGCTCGTCTCTCTCGTTCTGATCTTCCTGGGCGGCAGCCTCGTCGGCTCGGGGAGCGGTCTCTCGAGCGCTCCCCGGCCGCTGCGGGCGGCGGTGGCGAGCCTTCTCGCCGCCGGAGGTGTCCTCTTTCTCGGCGGAGCGGTGCTCGTCGTGCGGGGTTCGCGACGGCGCCGCGCTTCCCTTTCACTGGCCGAGCCGCCCGATTCCCCCGAGGAGTCGGACGTCCGGCCCTATCGACAGGAGGAGCCGTGAACCGAGACAACGTGGTGTCTTTCGACGACTTCGCCCGCGGGCGCTCGGCCCGCCGGGGAGCGGAGGACAAGCTGCCCTTCGAGTCGGAGGAGTTCGTCGAGTTCGAATGCCCTCGGTGCGCCGCCGTCCTCTGCGTCGATATGGACCGACTCCCCGTGGGGCCGCAGGTGCTCTGCGAGGTCTGCGAGGCGACGATCGCGTTCCGAGCCGAAGCGCTCGACGGGAGAAGGCGCCGCTAGACGAATCGGGGTCGGGTCCGGGTCGTCGGCGGTCCCGCCGTCAGGGTACGGCCGCCAGAAGCTCGACGCGACCGACCGTTCCGTCGACCGTGATCTTCGTGCCGAAGGGCTCGGAGAGCCGGGCGAGCCGCTCGAGAATCCGGCGCGCGGCGGAGGCGTCCGCGAGGACCGGCCGGCCGCGCTCGCCGCGAGGTCGTCCGAACCCGAGCGAGATCGGGTAGAGCTCGAGCCCCTGCAGCCGCTTCCCGTCGAAGCGCGCGAGGGCGACGGCGGACTCCCAGATTTCGTGCTCGGACGGGTATCCTCGCTCGCCGCCGCGGTCGTAGAGATCAAAGAAATCGGCGGGCCGCGCGGTGGCAGGGAGGCCGACGGCCTCGTAGTCGTCGGCCGGGAGCTCCTCGACCCCCTCGTACTCGAAGAGGAAGTTGCCGAGGCTGTAAAGAATCGGCTTTCCACGGTAGATCTCGATCCCGCGCAGGACGTGGGGGCCGTGTCCGAACACGGCGTCGGCGCCCGCGTCGACCATGGCCCGCGCGAACGAACGGAGGAAAACCGGGGGCTTTTCTCGATCTCCGCCGAGCGCCTCGTGGCAGTGGATCGAGACGAGCGTGACATCCGCGTCTGCGCTCGCCCGGCGAACCTCCGCCGAGAGAGCGGCGAGATCGCCGGCGTCGATCTCCTCCGAGACGCCCAGCTCCGACGCGGCGGAGTAGCGCCGATCGGCGAAGTCGAAGTCCCCTTCCGCGGGCGGGTTCTGTCCCGTCTGCCGCGCGACCTCGCGCATCCGCTCGAGGTCCTCCCGACGCACGAGATAGGTCGTGTGGACGCGCAGGGGGCTCACACCGGGACGCCCGGGGATCGGGCCGCGCGGATTTCCGGCGCGCGCGTAGTCGGCGAAGGTCGAGGTGGCGGAAACGAGAGCCACGCGCCCGGACGCGCCGCGGTAGATCGCGGCGCGACGCGCACGCTCGAGGTTTTCGCCGGCGCCGGCCTGGACCAACCCGGCCGCCGCGACGTGCCGCGTCGTCTCGCGAAGACCCGGCGCGCCGTAGTCCGCCGCGTGGTTGTTCGCGCGCGCGACGAGGTCGAAGCCGGCCCAGGCGAGCTCGCGGGCGAGCTTCGGATCCGAACGCAACGCCGGCAGAGCCGGCATCGCGGGGGCCGTCGCGTCGGGGAAGAGCGTCTCGAGGTTGGTCGCCGCCGCGTCCGACCGGCGGAGCAGATCGAGGAGCGCGCGGTATTCCGGCTCGGTCGGGCCCGAGAGCGGGCGGGTCACGACGGAGTCCCCGGTCAGAGCGATCGCGAGAGCGCGGCCTTTCTGCGCGGGCGGCTCGGAAGCGCGCGCCGGCGTTCGGGCAGCGGCGGCGAGACCGAAGATCGAGGCCGCCGCGGCCACGCGCCGGACGAAACGGACGGTCAGGAGCGGCGTGGCTGGTGCGGGTTGGTCATCTCGATGACGAGCTCGGTCATCTCGGTGCCCGGGGGAGTACCGGCGGGCCGCGCCGCCTGAAAGAGGAGGCGGGCCGGCGGCGTCCGCCACTGGAGCCCCGCGGCCACCGGGTACTTCGTCCGATCCTCTACGGAACGGGCGCGGTTTTCCGCGGGACCGAGATAAGCCCAACCCTGCCCTTCGCGGGCGAGCTTGTTGACCCACGCCCGCCGCGCCTCGGAGCTCGGAGCCGCGTCCTGGATGCGCGTCAGTGTCAACTGCTTCGGCGCGCTGGATCCCTTCTCCCATGCCGAGGCGGGCGCCTTCGGATCTTTCGGCCAGGGAGCGAACTCGAGCACGACGCTTTCGCCTCCCTGGGAGTAACGGATCGTCCGGTTCTCGCCGGAAGCGCTCTCGTCGAACGCGATGCCCTTCTGCTTCAGGGCGGCGACGGCGGTCTCGTGAGCCTGTCCCAGCTCGACCGGGAGGTTCTGCGCCGACGCCGCGAGAGAGAGCGCCGCCGTGCCGAAAGCGGCAAGGAAAGTGCGCGCGAGCAGATTCCGCATCTTCGTCGGGTGCACCTGTTCTTACAATGTAGCACGGACCCGTCGAACACCATGTCCTCGAAACCGCTTACCGCGCCGCCGCGCGCGGGACCCGACCGCGTTCCGCGCACCTTCCGGCGCGAGTCGCGCCTCTTCCTCTGGGTCGCGCTGCTGCTGATCCTGTTCCTGAATTTCGTCACGCTCTTCTTCTTCCGCAACGCGGTGGTCTGGGGGGAAGTCGTGACCGAGCGGCGCGCCGGCGAGATCTTGAGGAGGCTCGCGCTCCCGGGAGAACCACCCTCGTCCGGCGATTCGCTCGAGCGCGCGTTGCTCGAGCCCGATGTCCTCTTCGTCGCGATCTACGATGCACGCGGTCGCCGATTGCAGAGCGCCGGGCATGCGTTGAGTGCTCCGCCGCTCCTTCCGGGAGAGCGCCCGTCGGGAAGCCGGGTCGTTTACGAGTGGAAGCAGGAGCCACCGATCCTCCTCGCGCGCATGGCGGCGGGCGAGCACGTTCTCGTCGCGGCGCTCGATCCGGGCCCCGGCGCGGCGCTGCGCGGCCTCGCCCGCATGATGACCTTCCTCGTGCCACTCGCGGGAGCCGTCCTCGTCGTTCTGGCCGGCTTCTATCTGCGCTCGCTGCTCGACCCCTTCGATCGGATGCTTCGCACCGCGGGCGCTCCCGAGGGAGGGACGAACGTCGGGGACGAACGGGAGTTCCTGATCGCGCGATTCGAGTCGACGATCGAGGCGCTCTCGGAAAAGGAGAGGGAACTGCAGCGCCTGGCCCGCCTCGAAAAGGAGCGGGCCGACGACCTCGAGACCGCGGCGCGCACCCTCGCCCGAAGCCTTCCGACGGGGCTGCTCTCGGTCGATCCCTCCGGCGTCGTCGTCGAACTGAACGAGGCGGGACGGGAAATCCTCGCGCTGTCGGGCGAGGCGAGAGGCGAGCCCTTCTCGACTCTTCTGGACGAGGCGCCCGAGCTTCGCGACCTCGTCGCGCGGGTCCTCTCGGATCGACAGACGCTCGAGCGCCGAGAAGCGCACTGGGTCCGCCAGGGGGAAGACCGCGTGCTCGGTGTCACCGCGACGGCCGCGATGGGCGCCGACGGGAGGTTCCTGGGAGTGCTGGCTCTCTTCACCGATCTTTCGGAAGTCCGGCGGCTCGAGTCGCGCGTCGCCCTCGCGCGCCACCTGGCGGATCTCGGGGAGGTCTCGGCCGGCGCCGCGCACGAGTTCCGAAACGCCGCGGCGGCGATCGACGGTTATGCGGATCTCGCGCAGCGCCACCCGGAGAGGGCCGCGGAACACCTGAAGGCGATTCGGCGCGAGGCGCAGGAAATGAGCCGCGTCACGAGCGACTTTCTCCTCTTCGCTCGACCCGAACGGTTCGCGCCGGAGGCGGTCTCTCTCGAAGCCGTGGTCGAAGCCGCCCGCCGCGAGATCGAGGGAGCGTTCGGCGGCGTTCGTGTGGAGCAGGGCGGCGAGTTTCCGGAGGTGCGGGGATCGGCGGTTCTGCTGCGGCGCGCCGTCGTCAACCTCATCCGCAACGCCGTCGAGGCGACGCCGGCGTCGCGGCGGAGCGAACCGGGCGCGATCCGCGTCGAGGCGGCGGCGGGCGACGCCGAGGTCGCCCTCGAAGTTCTCGACCGCGGTCCGGGTGTCGACCCGTCGCAGCGCGAGAAGATCTTCGTTCCGTTCTATTCGACGCGGCCGGACGGCGCCGGCTTCGGGCTCTCCATCGTCGGGCGGATCGCCGAGCTCCACGGGGGAACCGTCGAGGTGGACGCGCGGCCCGGGGGCGGCTCCCGGTTCATCCTGCGGCTGCCGACGGCGCGGGGGCCAGCGGCCGCGGCTCCTTCGGCAAGCTCGCGATCAGCGTTTTGAACGTCTCCTTGTCGAAGGCGAAGTCGAGCGCCTCTTCTGGCGCGACGACCCCGCCCCGGACGAGCTCTCCCAGCGACTGATCCATCGAGATCATTCCTTTGGACCTTCCCGTCTGGATCTGGTTGTTGATGAGACCGGTCTTTCCCTCCCGGATGGAGTTGGCGAGGGCGGTCGAGCCGAGAAGGATCTCGAACGCGGGCATTCGCCCCTTCTCCTTCTTGCGGAGCAACTGCTGCGCGACGACCGCGCGGAGGACCTCGGCGAGCACGGTGCGGATCTCCTCCTGCTCGGCGGAGGGGAAGGCGTCGATGATCCGATCCACTGCCTTGGCCGCCGAGTTGGTGTGGAGCGTCGCGAAGACGAGCAGACCGGTCTCGGCAGCGGTCAGGGCCATACGCATGGTTTCCAAATCGCGCATTTCGCCGACGAGCAGACAATCGGGATCCTCCCGGATCGCGGCCTTAACTCCTTCGGCGAAGGTCGGAACGTCGGCGCCGATCTCCCGCTGCGTGAACACGCTCCGGTCATTGGTGTGCACGAACTCGATCGGGTCTTCGATCGTCACGACGTGGTACGGGAGGCGCTTGTTGATCCTGTCGAGGATTGCGGCGAGCGTCGTGGACTTGCCGCTTCCGGTCGGCCCGGTGACGAGGATGAGTCCCCGTTGCGCCGCATAGAGCGAGGCGATCGAGGCGGGGAGGCCGAGCTCCTCGGCTGTCGGTATTCGGGACGGTATCAGGCGGAAGACCGCGCCGCCCCCGAGCTCCTGCCGAAAGAGATTGACGCGGAATCGTCCCTCCTGCCCCATCTGGTAGGCGAAGTCGACGTCGCCGACCTGAACGTAGGTCTCCCAGAGAGAAGCGGGCGTGATTGGGCGGACGAGGTTCTCGAAGTCCCCCTCCGTCAGCGAGCGGAAGCGGCTGCGCTCGAGCTCCCCGTCGAGCCGAACGATCGGCGGGGAGCCGACGGCGAGATGGAGATCCGAGCCGTTAGAAGTCGGCAGGATCGACAAGAACCGGTCGATCCGGTGAGCCCGGGAACGGTCGGTCGCCGTCACGCCGCGCTCCCCGACTCTTCCAGGAGGGCCTCGAAGCTCTCCTTGCGCAGCGCGTGATCCCATCCGACGCGGGGATCGATCGACCCTTTCTGGACGAGCTGAAGCAGCGCGCCGTCCATCGTCGCCATCCCCGCCGACGCTCCGGTCTGGATCGCGCTGGCGATCTGAAAAGTCTTGCCGTCCCGAATGAGTCCCGCGACGTTCCCCGTGTTCCGGAGGATTTCGAAAGCGGCTACACGACCCGAACGGTCGCGCCGCGGGAGGAGAATTTGCGAGATCACGGCCTTGAGTGAGTCCGCGATCATCATTCGAATCTGCCCCTGCTGGTCCGGCGGGAACGAGTTGATGATCCGATCCACGGTCGAGGCCGCAGTGGTCGTGTGCAGAGTGGCAAGGACGAGATGGCCCGTCTCGGATGCGGTGATCGCAAGCGAGATGGTCTCCAAATCCCGCATCTCTCCCACGAGGATCACGTCCGGGTCCTCGCGCAGAGCCTGTCGCAACGCGCGAGCGAAGGAGCGCGTGTGGGAGGGGACCTCGCGCTGGTTGACGAGGGCTTCCTTGCCGCGGTGAACGTACTCGATCGGGTCCTCGACGGTCAGGATGTGGGCGCGCCGGGTCTGGTTGATCCGATCGATCAGTGCGGCGAGCGTGGTGGTCTTTCCGCAGCCCGAGGGTCCGGTAACGAGCACGAGCCCCTGGGAATAGTTCGTGAGATCCCAAAGGCCCTCGGGAAGATCGATGTCCGCGAGCGAGGGAACTTCGAGGGGAATCAGGCGGAAGACGGCGTTGGCTCCCTTGCGCTGGAAGAAGACGTTCGTTCGAAAGCGGCCGAGCTCCGGATCCTTGTGGCAGAAGTCGAGCTGCCGCTCTGACTCCAGACGCTTCCGGCGTTCGGACGTGAGGATCGGCGAGATCCATTCCTCCATCTGCTCGGCGGTTGTCGCAGGGAGCGCGAGAGGCGTCAGGACGCCCTGGATGCGGACGTGCGGGACGGTCCCGGTCGAAAGATGCACGTCCGATGCATCAATCGCACGGGCATGGCGCAGTAACTCGGCGAGCTGGGGCCGCGGGTGGGCCTTCAGGTCGAGCGGGGCGAACTCCCGGCTCGCCGCGGGGGAGGCCGTCGTCCCAGTGCCGCCGGCTCTCTGCGCGGCGAGGCGAAGGGCCTTGGAACGGATCATCGGGTCGGGGTCCGCCTTCACGATCGAGTCGAGGAGGGCAGGCACGCGCGGATCACCGATGCGGGCAAAGGCGTCGAGGATCTCCAGCCTCAAATCCACCGCGCCTTTCTTGTATGCCGCGAGCAGCGGGGACAACGCTTCCGCCGCACCCCACACCCCGAGGGCGTTGGCGGCGGAGAGATTCGACTCGGGGTCCTCCAGCATCGCGACCAGGTAGGGAAAGGTCTTCATCTCGCGGATCTCAGCGAGCGCCTGCGCAGCCCGGTCGCGCATCCAGAAGTCCTCTCCCTTGAGGTAGCGAAGGCAATGAGAGACCGCCTCGGGCGTGCGCACCGTCACCGCGATGGCCGAGGCGAGCCCCGCGATCCCGGCATCCGGATTCTGGTCGTGCGCGAGCAGGGCACGGATGTACTCCGGGCCGAACTCCGACAGCGCTTCGATGCCTCGTTCGCGCACGACCCCGAACGATCCGCGAAACGCATGGAGGACGGCGTCGGCGACCTTTTCGGGAGCTTGACGCTGGAGGATCTTGACGGCGAGCAGCCGTACTTTCGGGTTGTTGTCGGAGAGTAGAGGAAGGATTTCGAGATTGAAACGATCATCCGCGCGGGCGAGAAGAGGAGTCAGAGCCGTTAGGGCGGCCTCCTGAATCTGCGCTGTGTCGTTGCGGCACCGCCTCAGGAGCGGCGCGATGTGCGACTCGTCGGGGAACTTGCCGAGGAGCTGAACGGCTCGAAGACGAAGCTCGACGTCGTCGTCCTCCAGGGTCTTGATGGCGAACGTCGCGACGCGCGGCGACGCGGCGGCTTCGAGGATGGCGAAGGCCTTGCGACGGATCGGTGCCGATGGGGACTGCAGGGCCTTCGCGACACCGGGGAGATATCGCTCCGAAGGATTACGCTTCGCGTACTCGAGAGCCGCGTTGACCACGGCCGGGTCCCGGTGCTCGAGATATTCCTGCATCCGGTCGGGAAACGTCGCTCCGGCGAGCGCCTCGAGAGCCTGCATCGCCGCGCGCAGGAGCGCCTCCGACCGCGTCGCGAGCAGCGGGAAGAGGGACTGCGCCGACCGCTCGTACGGAAACCGTTTGAGCAGGGCGAGACCGGCCTGCCGGATCGCCGGATCGGTCTCCGTCGCCATCCATGCGATGTCTTCGGGCTCGAGCTCCTTGACGGCGGCGACGCGGCGCAGCAGGTCCTCGCGCTCCGCCTCGCCTTTCCAGCCCCGCGCCTTCAACTTCGACAGCAACGCGCGGGGTTCCGCCGTCAGAGAGCGTTCCTTACTCCACATGGACCGTTTTTGGACAGTGTACGGGAACCTGAGGGCTGGCGGTAGCGAAAGGGAGGGCTCGTCGTAGCGGCTTCGGATGACGAGCCGCGGAGCGGCTCACGCGACCCGGCCGTAGATTCCGGAAGTCAACCGAAGCCTTGCCGGAGGCGTTACGAAATGTAACGAGATCGCGCGCGAGGGGATTCGAGCGACCGCTCTCGCTGGGGTGAATCTCATTGATCCGACGACACTTAGGTCGATTCGAGGCGGCAGGCACGCGAATCGCTCCAAGCCTGCGCCAGTGAACCGAACTCGTGTATTTGGCGGTGCCCGAGGGTTTTCCCTCGTCGAGCTGGCGATCGTCGTCGCGCTGGTCGCGATGATGTCGCTCATCGCGGCCCCCTGGTTCGTGAAGCTCTATCAGCGCAACCAGGTCAAGAGCGCGGCGTTCGAAGTTCAGACGACGTTGATCGCGGCACGGATGAGGGCGGTCAAACGCAACGTCCCCGTCTCCGTGATCATCACCTCGGTCACCCCGCCGATCGAGCTGAAGACGGTCGAGCCGCCCCCGGCCACTCCGAACCCGACTCCTGTTCCGCCGGTCCTGAAGCTTCCGGCGAGCTCGGTGCAATTCGTCGCGACCCCGCTCTCCGCCGGCGGCACCGTGACGTTCGGAAGCGACGGGCGCCTGCTCAACTTCGCGAACCAGACCCCCGCCGTCTATCAGATGGCGGGTCCGGTCGGGCAGACGACGCCGATCCCGATCTGGGTGCGGATCAACTCCGGCGGCCGGGTCGAGGTCGTGACTCCGACGGTGACGCCATGAGACGCCGCGCGGAATCGGGCGTGACCCTGGTCGAGCTCCTGATCTCGGTCGCCCTGCTCGGGTTCATCCTCCTCGGTATCGCGCCGCTCTTCATCGCGAGCGTCAAGTCGAACTACTCCGCCAACGAGTACACCTCGATCCACAACCTGGCGCGTGATCGGCTCGAGCAGCTGATGAACCTGCCGTTCAACGATCCGGCGCTCGCTCCCGGCGTGCACAACAACGATCTGCCGCCGGTGCTCCCGGCTCCGTTGCCGCCGACGCCGGGGACGATCATCAACCCGTTCACCCGCACCTACGAAGTGCATCAGTGGCGGATTCCGCCCGACGACACCGGAAGTGTCGCTGCCAACGCTCCCTTCATCCCGGTCCGCGTGACGGTGGCCAGCCAGTCCTACGACTACAAGCGCATCGACGTCACCGTGCAGGCGGATCAGGCGCACCTCGGGATCGGACTGCGGGCGGCCCGGGTCTCCGGCATCCTCCAGAATCCGAACCCGGCGACGAATCTCTCGGCGGTGGATCCATGAACCGCGCCTCGACGCCGCTCCCGGGGAACGAAGAGTCGGGCTTCACGCTCGTCGAAATGATCGTCGTCGTGCTCCTGCTCTCGATCGCGATGCTCGGGATCCTCGCGGTCTTCGACGCGAGCGCGCGGATCAACAAGAGCGAAACGGACGTGGCCGACGCCCAGGGCAACGTGCGCTACGGCGTCTACCAGATGACGCGGGCGATCCGGATGGCCGGCTCGGGCGGTCTCTTCGTGACGCAGGCGGTCCTGAACCACGCGGATCCGGAGCTCTCCGGGTTGACGATCGTCAACTCCGCCGACGCAAACTCCTACGACAACGTCGAGGCGGGCACGACGGTCACGAACCTCCAGGGGACCGCGGTGCCCGTCCGGCCGGGAACCGACATGATCCAGGTCCGCGGGGTCCTGAACTCGCCGCTCCTCGCCTTCGACGCGGATCCGGCCAACGGCTGCCAGTCGGCTAACAACGAGTGCATCGGCTCAACGATCGTGGACGTGAAGCCCACGACCAACCTCGGGCACGTCAACGACAACGCCGCGAACCGGCCGCAGTTCGCCGCGGTCGACGCCTATACCGCGTCGGCCGGCACGACACCGCCGAACGGCTCGCCGATGATGGTGATCGTCGCCTCCAACATCGACATCCACTCCGGCTGCTCCGGCATCCCGACGCCGCAGCACTATCCGCAGCCGCTCTACAACGTCGGCGTCATCACGGCGCCGACCACGCTCGCCTCGACGGGAAGCTTCGGCTCGGTCGATTTCACCTACAACACCGGGGGCTTCCGGGTCGTCGAATATGACAACGAGAACCCGGGCGACTCGGCCCTCCTCGCCGGCTACAGCTTTCCGTCCGCGATCCGGAACCCCCTGCGGACGATCGGGATCCTGGACGACCTGCTCTACTTCGTCGACAACACGGACCCGGCGCACCCCGCGCTCGCTCAGGCGATCCGGCGGGGGGCGGCCTTCGACGTCGTGCAGATCGCCAACGACGTCGAAGACATGCAGGTCGCCTACGGCGTGGACCTCGACGGCGACAGCAAGGTCAGCCGTTTCGGCCCGCCGTCTCCGCCCGACGACCCGGATCCGGACGTCTCGGCCAACCTGGCCGACGACGACGAGTGGGTTCCCAACGTGGATGGGGAGGCGCCCCTTCAGGCCCCGCAATTCCAGCAGGACGCCGCGGCCGCCTCGGCCTCGACTCCGTTCACGCACGGGGGAGCGATCCCGCCGGCGCACTGCCCGCGGCTGCACGGGGTCATGATCTCGTTGATCGCCAAGTCCCGCGATCCGGACCCGACCTATCGGGCGGACGGGTCGCTCGGCGTCCGCATCTTCAACTCACCCGTGACCATCGCGCCGCCCTATCCGGACGTGGCGATCTACCCGACGCCGGCGGCGAACGAGCCGCACTACCGGCGGCGCGTCCAGACGCTGAAGATCAACCTGCGCAACTATGCCGTCCAGAACTGACCTCTCGTTTCCCCCCGCAGGTGATCGCCGGCGCGGCGAGCGCGGAGCCGCGCTCGTCGTCGCGATTCTCGTGCTGGCCATCCTCACGGTCATCGGGATCGCGCTCATGCTGATCACGTCGACCGAGTCGAGGATCGCGGCCAACGAGTGGTCGGTCAACCGCGCGTTCTATGCGTCGGACTCCGGAATCCGCTGGGCGACCGTGCAGCTGCACGACCCCGTCCCCTTCATGGCGCGCCCGGAGTTCACGGGAGCGCCCTTCGGGACCGTTCTCTTCCAGCTTCCCAGCCACCGACACGGGGTCGCGGGCCTCTTCACCGGCGACCCGTTCGACAGCGACATTCAAGTTCGTGTGATGCATCCGAGCAAGGTGGGACGGCGCCCGGCGCCGGGGTACGACGAAAAGGAGGGGAAGAACAAGCGCGTGATCTATTCCTTCGAGGTCCGCTCGCAGGGGGGCCAGGACGCCATCCTGCAGTACTCGAAGGCGCTGGTCGCGCACATCGAACTCGGGCCTCTGCCCGAGGACATTCCCTTCTAGGAGCGCTGCATGAGCGATCCCACCCGATCTCGCGGACTCTCCGGCTTCGCGGCTCGACACCGAGCCGCCGTGGCGTGGCTGCTCGCGTTCCTGATTGCGAGCCCGGCCCGGCCGGACGACCGGCAGCTCCTCCAGGCCAACGCCGGCGCCAACACGAACGTGTTGCTGATCCTCGACTCTTCACACTCGATGGACCAGGACTTCTCCGACACGTTCCGGCTCCCCGCGTACATGGACGATTTCCTCTACCCGCAGGGCACCTTCGCAGTCGAGGGCTCCAAGCTCGGCGTCGCCAAGAGCGTGCTGCGGCAGGTCATCACCAACGCCGTCGGCGTCAACTGGGCCTTCGCGTACTACCGCAACCCCAATCAGACGTTCGGCGCTTCGCAGACCGGGCCCCTCGGTCAGGCGGTCGGCGGCGCCCAGACGGCCGGCCAGCCGCTCGAGAACGGCGGTCTCGAGTGGCTCTACTTTGCCGACACTCTCGATGACGGAAGCCCGATCTCGAGCCAGCTGGACCCGGACGAGTATCCCGATGTCCAGCAGGGCCGGTTCCTGCAGCTCGGCCACAAGGTCATGCACAACTACGCCAAGGCGCAGCCCCCGCAGTCGACCGGAGAGGTGGCGGACATCCGCTTCCCCTACGGTCTGCCCGTGGGCGTGCCGGGCGTGACCGCCGGCAAACCGAACCCGCCCGAGCCCGGGACCTGGCGCGGCGCCTTCGGACCAAAGGGCGTCGACCAGGGTCTCGTCATCTACCGCAATCCCAACAAGGCGGGCTTCGAGCTCCGGATGCAGGTCGTATCCGGGAACTACAGCGATCCGGACCTCCTCGTCCAGGTCGATGAGTACGGAGCGCCGGCGACGCCGACGGTGACCCCGTCCGTGAGCCCGACCCCGACGAACACGCGGACGAACACGCCGACACGGACGAGCACCCCGACCCGGACGCCCACGCGCACGTCGACCGCCACGGCCACGGCCACGGCGACGGCGACGAGCACGCGCACGCCGACTCAGACGCGAACGCCCTCCAACACGCCGACTCAGACCTTGACGCCATCGACGACGGCGACGCCGACGAGCACCCGCACGGCGACGGCCACATCCACGCGCACGAATACGCCCACTCAGACCCGGACCTTCACGCCGTCCAACACGGCGACGCGGACCTTCACGCCGTCGAATACCCCGACGCGGACAAACACGTTCACGCCGTCCAACACGCCGACGCGGACGAGCACGGCGACGGCGACACGGACGTTCACACCGTCGAACACGCCGACGCGCAGCAACACGCCGACGAACACGGCGACCGCCACGCGGACGTTCACGCCCTCCAATACACCCACGCGGACGCCGACCTTCACGCCGTCCAACACGCCGACGCGCACCAACACGCCGACGCGTACCAACACGCCGACCAACACGCCAACACGGACGAACACGTTCACGCCGTCCAACACGGCGACGGCGACGCGGACGTTCACACCATCGAACACGGCGACGCGGACGAGCACGCCGACGAACACCGCGACGCGCACGAACACGGCGACGCGGACGAACACGTTCACGCCGTCCAACACGGCGACGGCGACGAGGACCTTCACGCCGGTTCCGCCGACCAACACGCCGACGCGGACCAACACGCCGCTTCCGCCGACCAACACGCCGACTCGGACGAACACACCGATTCCGCCGACTTCGACGAACACGCGGACGGCGACCAACACGCCAATCCCGGCGACGAACACGGCGACGCGGACGAACACGCCGATCCCGCCGACGAACACGGCGACGCGGACCAACACGCCGGTCCCGCCGACAAACACGGCGACGCGGACATCGACTCCGGTGACGCCGCCGACCGCGACCCCGACGGGAGTCCCGCCGACGAAGACGCCGACTCCGATCGTGCTGCCTCTCGGAAAGTTCCCGGTGGGAAGTGTCCTGCCCGCGATTGCGAACTGGCTCTCTCCGGCGATCCGCGGACTGCTGGCGATGGCGCCCCCGCCGCCGCCACTGCCTCCGCCGGCCACGCCCTGCGTCGGCATTCCGGCCGGCGTCACTCAGGACCAGGTGCTCTGTGGTGAGTGCCCCTACGACTCGACCAAGCTCTGCGCGTTCCTCGACTTGAACGGCGACGGCGAGCCCGACCCGGCTCCGTTGCCGCTCCTCGATCGGGGCTTCGACGACCCGCAGGCGGATCCCGATCCGACGCTGACCCTTCGCCGGTCGTTCCAGATCCGCTATCACCGGGCCGACCTGTTCGACCTCGGAGCCGGCCTCGGGATCTATCAGGCCGACGACGTGCTCACGGGCAATCCGCCCTGGGGTTCGCAGCCGCTCGTTCCGGACAACGACGCGGACGGCGTGACCGATCCGGGCTCGTCCGTCGACCGCCACAACCAGGGCATGTATGCGGCGATCTTCGATGGAGACGTCCAGCGCCAGCGCGACCAGCAGTTCCCCAACGACGCGTTCGGCGAGATCTCGTGTCCGTTCCCGCCGCTCGGCAATCCGTGCGACGTCTACTCGCAGGACTGCGGTGGTATCGCCAAGAACTCCGTCGCGACGCCGTCAGGCTACAACCCGTATCCGGTCGCCGCTGCGCCTCCGGGCGCCGGCGACTGGCCGGTCATTCCCTTCCCGCGCGACTGGATCCCGAGCGACACGCCGAGCGTGCCCGTGATCAAGCGGCTCCTGCGGTTCGCTTCATCGGTCGTCAGCTACGACTCGACGGCCACGCACATGAGCGAGTACCGGCTCGAGGAGAACGCCCGCAACGTCGTCGTCTCCGCGCCCGGAACGCCGCTCGCCGGCGCGCTGCACGATGCCTACAACTACCTCGTCAACGCGGTCTTCCCGCTCACGGACGACCCGGCGATCAACTGCCGCAACTACGTCATCGTGCTCGTGACGGACGGCGCGGAGGAGTGCTTCGGCAATCCTTGCTCCGGCGGTCCGACCGGTCTCGGCCCCGCCGGAGACCTGGGCGCCCTCGCTCTGCCCGAAAGCCCGTCCGGCGCCCGGGCCGCGGCCCATGCGATCGACTCGTCGGTGCCGGTCGACGCCGTGCCGGTCTTCGTCGTCGCGATGGGTCTGAATCCGAACGACCCGCGCCTGACCTGCATCGCGGACAACAGCAGCAGCACGACCGATCCCAGCCGGAAAGGCCGGGTGTTCGGCGTCACCAATCGCAACGACCTGCAAAACGCGTTGCAGAGCATCCTGAACTTCAAGCGGAACGAGAACTCGTTCGCGGCGCCCACCGTGCCCGGCTTCGCGAGCGGGCTCGGCTCCGACACCGCGCAGATCGGTTCCGTCATCCCGAGCCACAAGAACGAGGATGGCTCGCTGTCCCAGTGGTCGATCTGGAGCGGATCGCTCAAGAGCTACCGCCTCGACAGCAACGGCACGATCCCCATCGTCACCCCGGTCACGCCGACGCCGGGAGTGGGCACGCCCACTCCGGTGCCCTCCATCAATACCCTCGGCGGATTCCCCGACGAGTCCGATCCGAACAACTCCAACCCGGTGGATCGCAAGCCGATCTGGAACGCCGCCCGTGTGCTCGGATTCACCGATCCGGTCGCGGACCTGAACCAGAACGCGGCGCCGGTGGGCCCGTTCCCGCCCAAGGCTCCGGAGATCACGGTGTGGCCGGGCCGCAAGATGGTCTGGGGGACGGGGACCAACGTTCCGTTAGCGCGCCAGGACTTCGTCTGCCCGGGCGGCAACTGCCCGAACGCGCTCATCACGGCCTTCGGCTTGAATCCGGCCTCGGGCGCCGATCAGCTACGCGCCAAGCTCACGGTCGACTTCCTCCGCGGCGGCATGACGACCAACGGCAGCCGCGACGAGGTCTTGAACGACCCGACCGTCGCTCCTCCGCCGCCCGCCGTCGGGCCGAACGTCGGCGAGCAGCAGAAGTACTCCTACTTCTACCAGGACGAGGCTCCTCCTCCGGGCGCGCCGCCTCAATTCCAGACGGACGGCGAGACCGATCCGAAGGGCTACTCACACAAGCTCGGGGACATCTTCCACTCCGAGCCGTTGATGGTCGAGCGGCCGAACTACTTCCAGTACCTCTCGGCGAATCTGAACAACTACGCGGCGTTCGCCGATCAGCACAAGTTCCGCCGCAAAGCGCTCATCGTGGGAGCCAACGACGGCTTCGCTCACATCTTCGACGCGGGCGTCTACGACCGCGATGACGGCGGCACCTTCGACGACACCTGGGACCTCGGAACCGGACGCGAGATTGCGGCCTACGCTCCGACGGCGATCATGGCCGGCAACTTCCCGGCCCTGCTCAACCTGCCGCCGCGCCCGCAGTACTTCATGGACGGCTCGATGGGCAAGGCGGACGCCTTCATCGACCCGGTGAACAACGGAAACCCGACTCCGGGCCAGCGCGTGTGGCGCAGCGTCGTCGTCGGCGGGATCCGCCAGGGCGGCCCCCTGATGTGGGCGCTCGACGTGACGCAGCCGGACAAGGTAGACGCCGCCGGAATCAAGACGGCGCCCAAGGACAACTCGCCGGACTGCCTCGACGGCGGCGGCGGCGGCTGCGGACCCGCGGGGATCGGGGCGCGCAAGTATCCCGAGATCCTCTGGGAAATGACCGACAACTCCATCCCGCGGATGGGACAGACCTGGTCGCGGCCGACGCTTGGACGCATCCGGGTCCTGGACGGCGCGATCATGAAGGAGAAGTACGTCGCGATCTTCGGCGGCGGCTTCGACCCGAACTTCCGGCCGGGCGACTCGATCGTCCTGGCCGATCAGGTCTGCCCGCCGACCTGCCCCGCCCGGCCCGCGACGCGCGGACGGGCCGTCTACATCGTGGACATCGAGACGGGCAAGATCCTGTCGAAGCTGACCGCGGGCGACGACAGCGCGGCGGGCACGGTGGACTTCGCTCCGATGCCGGCGCCTCCCGCCGTGGTGGACTTCGACGACGACGGCGCTCTCGACCTGGCGTACATCGGCGACCTGAACGGGCGGATGTGGCGGATCGACCTGACTCCGGACTCCGCGTCCAACCGAGGCATCTGCAACAACTGCGACACGGCGAGCCAGAGCGTCTCCGGCTACGACCCGTTCCTTCTGTATGACGCCGCGACGGCCGACGGCAACCCGGCCAATCCCTCGAGCCAGCCGATCCAGCCGATCTTCCAGGATCCGGCCCTGATCTTCGTCAGCGGCGGCGTTCGGCCGACCCTCGGCATCGCTTTCGGAACGGGGGATCGTTCGGAGCTCGCGCGGACGAACACCTCGGTCCAGCGCTTCTACTACATCCTCGACTCGAATCAGGGAAACACGCTCCGGGAAGGAGACCTGCGGAACATCACTCCGACCGGCGGCATCACGCCGGCCGGCGTCGGTCCCGGAACGGATCCGAACGGCTACCGCCTCGACTTCGCTTCGTTGAACGAGAAGACGCTCACGCCCGTCCTCTCCACGCAGGGCTTCCTGACTCTGATCACGTTCACGCCGGACTCGACGAGCCCCTGTACGACCAACGGTAACTCCTTCCGCTACCGGTTCTTCTTCCTGAACGGAAACCCGGGCTACAATCTCAATGCTCCGACGGGCGGCTTCGGCGACTACCGCGCCGACATGGGCACGGGCCTGGTGACGGAGACGCAGGTGACGATGGGCAACGGGCAGACCACGAACATGTTCGTGAAAGCCGACAAGTTCATGCCGCCGCCGGAGATCGTGCCGGGAGACCTCTCGACGATCAACGAGAACTGGAAGGAGCAGCAATGACGCTGACGAGGACGCTTCGGATCGCGCTTCCGATGCTGCTCGCCGCGAGCGCCGCGAGCGCCGCGGCCGCGGCGGCCGACGTCGTCGTCCTGAAGGGCGGCGCGCGCATCGAATTGAAGCAGCCGCCCGTCCGCCGCGGCAACAACGTGCTTCTGACTCGCAAGGACGGCACGCTGCTCTCGGTGCCGTATGCCGATATCGATTCCGCAGCGACGGCGGCGGCCACGGGAACGCCGGCGCCCGCGGCGCCCGCATCTGGCGCGTCGGCGCCCCCGGGGACGCCGGCCGAGGCCGCTCGGGCCGCGAAAGAAGGACCCAAGGCCAAGGTCAAACTGACGGACGCCGACGTGGGTCACTATCTCGAGTCGCCCGAATCGCCGGAAGCGGCGGCGGGTGAAGAGGGCGCCGCGGCCGTGTCGGCGGCGACCGGCGATGCGCGGGTGGACGTCTCCGACTACACGCAGTCGCAGCGGGACGAAAACCTGATCGTCAAGGGGATGCTTCGCAATCTCGGCTCCGCGACGGCGTTGAACGTCCGGTTGACCGTCACGCCGATCGACGAGAAGGGCAAGGCGATCGACTCGGTCGAGGCGAGCGTGTCGAACGGGACTCTGGAGGCGGGCAAGGCGGTCAACTTCACTGCGACCGTTCCCGTCGGTAAGAAGACCGTCGGAACGATGCGGTTCTCGCCTCGCTGGGTCACGCAGGCTCCTCCGGCCGCGGCGGCGGCTCCCGGTTCCGCCGGAACGTCCGCGGCGGCTTCAGGTGCGAGCGCTTCCGGGTCCGCCTCGGCTCCGCCAACCGCCGCGGCGGCGCCGGCTCCCGCGGCCCCCCGTCTTCCGGCTCCCACACCGAACCCGTATGGGCAGGGGACGCTCTATGCGGCTCCGGCGCCCAACGCGCCGAGCGTGGCTCCGGCGGACGGCAAAACCGGCTACATCCCCGGCGCGGCTTCGCCGGAGAATCAGCCGAAACCTCCCGAGTAGTTCTCGAGTCCGTTGTCAGTCGTCTCAGGCCTGAGACTGCTCATCCTCGACCGCGAGCGACTCAGGACCAGGGACTGAGGGCCGGGGACAGAACCACGAGCTGTTCTCTCCCTTTCGGAACACCTCTACAC
>JBKPSZ010000327.1:0-11105 GCA_046735265.1 Acidobacteriota bacterium
GAGGAGATCACCTCAAGAGCCCAGGTGCTGAGGACGACTCCGGCCGCTCCTCCGAGCCCCGTCAGGACCGCGCCCTCGGCCATCAGCTGTCGCGAGATCTGTGCCGGGCTCGCGCCGAGCGCTTTGCGAATCGCGAACTCACGCTGCCGGCTGATCGTTCGTACCAGAAGCAGACCGGCGACATTCGCGCAGGCGACGAGGAGAATCACGAGAGCCACGGCGCCGAAGGCGAGGTCGGAAGATCGCCAGAAACGGAGCATGTCGCTCCGGAAGGACCGCGTGAAGGATGTCCAACCCTCCTGACCCGGCGGCGCGGTGGGCGTCGTCGCGGCCACCTCCGCCCGGGCCTTGGAAAGGTCCGCGCCGGAGGCGAGCCGTCCCAGCAATCGAACCGAAAGATCGCCGCTGCGGGCCGCGCGCCGCTCGGCGGAGATCGTTTCGGCGTACGGCGTCAGTGGAATCCAGAAGTCGCACTGATATTCGAAGCGCATCCCGGGCGGCATGACCCCGACGATCGTGTGGGAAACGCCCGAGAGATGCACGATCTGGCCGAGAGCGGCGGCCGATCCCCCGAGACGCGTCCGCCACACCTCGTCGCTGATCAGGACGACGGGGTCCGCCCCCGCGCGATCGTCGGCCGGAACGAGGGAACGGCCGAGACTCGGAGGGACTCCCAGGAGCTCGAAGAGATTCGAGGAGACGGCCTCTCCGCCGAGAAGGACGGCCGGTTGCCCGGGGAAAACGACGTCGGCGCCCATGACCGTGTGCGCCGCCAGGGGGTGGATGGTTCGGAGTCGCTCCGCCCAGACGCGATAGGTCGAGAGCCTCGCGGAGCTCGCTTCGTCGCGAGGGAGGCTCGCCGACCCTTCTCCGACGACGACGAGCCGGCCGGCGTCCGGATACGGAAGGGCTCGCCATCGGATCGCCTCGATCAGATGGAAAGCGACGCTCGTGGCGCCGATCGCGAGGCCCAGGGAAAGCACGGCGATGGCCGTGATCCCCGGGTTCTTGCCGAGCATCCGGACGGCCTGTCGGACGTCGGTGAGCAGCGACGACATCCGTGCTCCTTACTCCGCCCGCAGCGCCCGGGCGGGATCGAGTCGCGTGGCGCGGCGCGCCGGGATGTAGCTCGCGGCGGCGGCGGCCGCGGCGAGAAGAACGCAGATGGCCGAGAGCACCGACGGATCCGTCGGTGCGACGGAGAAGAGAAGCGTCGAAACGACCCGGGAGAGAAGGAGGGTCGCGGCGAGCCCGGCAGCCATTCCGACGCCTGCCAGCCGAAGCGATCGGGTGAGAACGAGGGCCAGGACGTCCCGCGCCTGCGCCCCGAGCGCCATGCGGATCCCGATCTCCCGTCGGCTCTGACCCACGAGAAGGCTGACCACCGCGTAGAGTCCCATCGCGGCGAGCCCGGCCGCGGCGGCCGCGAACGCCCCGGTCAACCAGGTCCAGAGCGCGTCGGACCCGATGTCCTGCCCGATCAGTCGGTCCATCGTCTGAACGCTCGAGACCGCCTGCTCGGGCAGGAGGGCCCGGATCGCCGCGACCGTCGGTCCGGCGAGCGAGGAGGGATCGGTCGACGCGGAGACGACGAGGTTGACTCCGGTCTGCGGTCCTTGCGCGAGCGCCAGGTACATCTCGGGCCGGATCGGCGCGGCGAGACCGCGGTGGCGGACGTCGCCGGAAACGCCGACCACTTCGATCCACGGCGTGTCCGGCGGCGCGCCCGGACGCCGCATCCGCTTTCCGATCGCGCTCTCGCCCGGCCAGTAGCGGCGCGCCATCTCGCGGTTCACGACGGCCACCCGGCGCGAGTTCTCGTCGTCCGAAGCAAGGAACGCTCGCCCCTGGAGGATCGGGATTCCCATCGCGCGGAAGTAATCGGGCGAGACGTAGATCCGTCCTACGCGCGGCTCCTGGCCGGGGGGGTCGGGCGGATGCCCCTCGGCTCCGATGAAAGTCCAGGAGTTGTTGCCCGTGAAGGGCAGTGTGGAGACCGCCGCGGCGGCGCGCACGCCGGGAATCGCGGAGAGCCGCTCGAGGAGCGTTCGGTGGACGGCGCGGATCTTCTCCGGCTGGTCGAACTGCCGGTCGGGAAGATCCATCCGCATCACGAGGAGGTGGTCCGACCGGAACCCGGGGTCCACCTGTTTGAGCTTGAGAAGGCTCTTGGCGAGCAGTCCTGCGCCGGCGAGAAGGACGAGCGCGAGCGCCACCTCCGAGGCCACGAGGATCGCCTGGATTCGCGCGCGGCGGCCGCCCGGCGCTCCTCGCGTGGACGCCGACCGCAGCGCTTCCGAGAAGCCGGCTTTCGACGCGTGCAGGGCCGGCAGGAGGCCGAAGGCTGCAGCGGTCACGAGCGACATCAGGAGACCGAAGCCGAAGACACGCGCGTCGAGGCCGACCTCCGGGAGCCGCGCCAGATCCTGCGGAAGGAAACGGATGAAGGCCTGCACGCCCCAGACGGCGCCGACCAGGCCGATGGCGCCTCCCGCCGCCGCCAGCAGAAGGTGTTCGGTCAGCATCTGGCGGACGATCCTCGACCCGGAGGCGCCGAGCGCGACGCGGACCGCGACCTCCCGCTCGCGCGCGGCGGAGCGAGAGAGCAGGAGTTGCGCGATGTTCGCGCAGGCGATCGCGAGGACGAGGACGACGGCCCCCAGGAGCGAGTAGAGACCCACCCGGAATTTCTTGCCGTAAAGGTCCTCGGTCAGCGGGACCACATTGACTTCGAAGCCGGCGTTGCTCTTGGGATACGCGGCCGCGAGGCGTCGGGAGATCGCATCGAGCTCGGCGCGGCACTGCTCGAGCGAGGCCCCGCGCCGCAGGCGGCCGAGCGCGGTGTAGCTGCGGTCCCCTCGTTCGGGGTTCCCCAGATCGGGCCCGAGCGCCGCATAGACCTGAACCGCTTCGTAGCTCGGCACCGCCCGCTCGGGCAGCACGCCGACGACGGTGAACGGCTGGCCGTCGAGCTTGAGGACCGATCCCAGGACTCCCGGGTCCGACGCGAACCGCTTCTTCCACGCTTCCTCGGTCAGCACGGCGACCCGGGCCGCGTCCGGACGGTCGTCGGCCGGCGTCAGCAGGCGTCCCAGTCGCGGCTGCCTCCGGAGCACGCGGAAGAAGTCTCCCGTCACGAGAACCGCGTCGACCGCTTCGGGCTCTCCGCGGCCGGTGAGCGTCTGACTCGTGTAGAACATCGCCGCGAGCGACTCGAAGCTCCCGGCCTCGCGCTTCCAGTCGAGGAAGTCGACATAGGAGATGTTCGAGTGATCGAAGCCGGCGGCTCGGCGCTTCCCCCAGATCGTCATCAGGCGATCGGGCTCGGGCAGCGGAACCGCTCGGAGGAAGAGAGCGTCGACACCGGCGAAGATCGTGGAAGCGGCGCCGATCCCGAGGGCGAGGGTCGCGAGGGCCGCGAGCGTGAACCCGGGACTCTTGGCGAGGGTGCGGAGCGCGAAACGCAGGTCGGCGAGAAACGAGGTCACGGGAGTCTCCTTCGGGTCATCCGTCGGCCTTCAGCGGCATCCGTTCGCCGGAACGCAGATCTTGAGGGAAGGCGCTCACGTGTCCCCCCGGAGCGCGGCGATCGGGTCGACGCGCATCGCCCGCCGCGCCGGGACGAGGCACGCCGCGAGCGCGACGGCGGAGAGGACCGCCGCCGCGAGGCCGAAGGTTCGGAGGTCCGTCGGCGCGACGCCGTAGAGTGCGCCCGAGAGGAGGCTCGCCATCGCCCGCGCGCCGACGAGACCGATCGCAACGCCGATTCCGGAGAGAACGATCCCGCGCCGGAGCACGAGCTTCAAGACCGCTTTCGGCGCCGCCCCGAGCGCCATGCGGATGCCGATCTCGCCCGTCCGCTGGGCGACCGAATACGCCATGACCGCGTAGAGGCCGAGTGCCGCGAGAACGAGCCCGAGCGGAGCGAGCGTTCCGGCGAGCGCCGCGCCGAACCGCTCGGTCGTCAGGACGCCTTCGAGGTGCTCCCGCACCGTCCGGAGGTTCTCGACGGGCTGCTCGGCGTCGAGCGCGCGGACCGCTTCGCGGACGGCGGAGGCGAGCGACGCCGGATCGCCGGCGCTCCGCACGGCGAGGTTCAACGGGATCTCGACCGCGATGAACCCATCCTGCGCGTACGGCAGGTAGAGCGCCGCGCGATCGATTCGGAAGTTGAATCGATCCTCCTTCACGTTCCTCACCACGCCGACCACGGTGCGCCAGGGGAAGCGCTCGTCGCCGGGACGCCCGCGGCGCAGGCGGCGGCCGAGCGGATCCTGGCCGGGCCACGCCTCCCGCGCGAGCTCCTCCGTCACGACGGCGACGGGCGCGCTGCCGGCGCGGTCCTCTTCCGTCAGGAGCCGCCCGCGCACGAGGCGGACGCCGAGTGTCTCGAGATACCCCGGGCTCACCATGCGGAGGGCGGCGATCGGCACCTCCGAGAGGCGCGCCGGAGGCGTCCCCTCGACGGTGTACTGGGTGTCGATCGTCACCCCGAGCTGCAGCGGGACGTTCGTCGTCGTGCCCGCCGAGACGACGCCGGGCAGCGCGCGGACGCGGTCGAGCAGTCGCGATTCGAATGCGAGCCGATCTTCCTGTCGCGGATACCGAAGCTTCGACAGAGGGAGCTCGGCGAGGAGCATCCGATCGGCGCGGAATCCGGGCTCGAGCCGCCGCAAAGACCGGAAGCTCTCGACGAGCAGGCCGCATCCCACGAGCAGCGTCGCGGCGACGGCGATCTCCGCGGTCACGAGCACGCCGAGCCACTTTCGTCCCGACGCCGCCGTGGCCCGCGCGTCTCGCAGCCGGATGCTCGAGACGAGACGTCGCTCTCCGACCGCGGCCGCGGCCGGGATCGCGCCGAAGAGCGCGCCGGTCAGAAGCGACAGGGCGAGGCAGAAGATGGCGGCCGGGCCGTCGATTCGAAAATCGGCGAGCACCGAACGAAACATTACGAGCGAGATCGGATTCAGAACCTTGAGAAACGGGAGCGTCCAGAAAGCGGCGAGGATTCCGGCGGCGCCTCCGGCGATCGCGAGCAGCAGCCCCTCGAGCATCGTCTGGCGGAAGAGGCGCGCGCGGCTCGCTCCGAGCGCGCGGCGGACCGAGATCTCTCCCTGCCGGGCGACGCCCCGCACGAGCAGGAGGCTCGCCACGTTGGCGCAACAGATCGAGAGAAGGAGCCCGACCGCCGCCGCGAGAACGAAGAGCGACCTTTGAATGCGGCCTTCGAGGTCGCCGAGCAGGTGGCGGCGGAGCGGAATGAGTCTGTAGCTCCAGCCCTTCCGGATCTGCGGGTATTCCGTCTCCAGGCGCCGGGCGAGCTCTTTCAACTCCCGGTCCGCTTGCTCGAGCGTCACCCCCGGCTTCAAGCGCGCGACCATCTCGTAGCCGGTGACCGCCCGCCGGTCGAGCGGCAGCGACTCGATGTCCACCTGCATCGGGACCCATACGGCGGAGGCGTACGGCATGTCGAATCCGGGCGGCAGGATTCCGATGATCGTGTGGGGACGGCCGTCCAGATCGATCGGGCGGCCGAGAATGCCGGCGTCTCCGCCGAACCGGCGCTGCCAGAGGGCGTATCCGAGGAGCGCCACGGCCGGGCCGCCGGGACGGTCCTCGGCCGCTGTGAAGAGTCGGCCGAGCACGGGCCGAACGCCCAGGGTCCCGAGGTGGCCGAAGGTCACGGCCGAAGCCGGAAGGTGCTCGGGCTCGCCCCTTCCCGCGAGCTCGAACGAGCGCGGCGCACCCATCCCGCTCTCCTCGAACGATCGGCTCTCCGACCGGTAGAGGGCGTACTCGAGGAGCGAAGTCGCGAAGGGATCGAACCCCTCTCGCATCGCGAAGCCGACCACGATTCGCTCGGCGTTCTCGACCGGCAGGGGTCGGAAGAGGAGCGCACGGATCGCGCCGAAAATGGCTGTCGAAGCCCCGATCCCGAGGGCGAGCGTCGCGACCGCAATCGCCGTCAGCCCGGCGTTCTTCCGGAGCGACCGCGCGGCGTAGCGGAGGTCCTCGATCACCGCCGGGGGCTCTTTTTCGAGCGGACCAAGGAAGACGACATCGCTTTCCTCACTCGACGCGCAGCGCTCGAATCGGATCGACCCGCGTGGCCCGCCGGGCCGGCAGATAGGTCGCAAGCGCGGCGATCGCCAGAACGAGGAGACTCACGCCGACATACGCCGTCGCATCGGTCGAGCGGATGCCCAGGAGCAGGCTCTCGAAGAGACGCGTGACGGCGAGCGCGGCGAGGACGCCGATCCCGGTGCCGAGCGCCGCCAGCCTCAAGCTTCCCGCGAAGAACGGCACGAGAATCTGACGCGGCGAGGCGCCGAGTGCCATGCGGACTCCGATCTCCCTCTGGCGCTCCGCGACGGCGTAGCTGGCGACGCCGTAGAGTCCGACCGACGCGATGACGAGCGCGAGAAAGCCCAGGACCGTCATCAGGCTCGAGCCGATGTTTTGAGCGAGCAGCGCCTCCTGCATGTGCTGCTCCATCGTCTGCACCTCGAAGAGGGGCAGATTCGGATCGAGGCTCCGGACCAGCTCGCGCACCGGCGGCAACACCGACGCCGGATCTCCGACCGTGCGCAGGTGAAGGACCATGCCGGGCCGGTAGACCTGCGCCAGAGGAACCCAGAGATAGGGGAGCGGCGGCTCGTTCAGCGTCCGGTACTTGGCGTCGGCGGCGATTCCGACGACTTCGCGCCACTCCCCGTTCCAGCGGACGCGGCCGCCGACCGGCTCGCGGCCGGCGAAATAGCGCCGTGCGAAGGTCTCGTTGACGATGACGACCGGCGCGGAACCTTGGCGATCGGTCGGTTCGAATTCTCGCCCGCGGCGGATCGGAATCGCCATCGTCGCGAAGTACCCGGCGGAGACGTCGTTGTACGAGATCATCAGCTGTTCGTCCGCCGCCGGCGCGTATCCCTCGACCTCGACGGAGTTGGAACCGGATCCTCCGAATCCGAGCGGGACCCGGCGGGCGAGCGCGGCGGCCTTGACGCCCGGGATCGCACGCGCGCCGGCGAGCAGGCGATCGAAGAAGAGAAGGCCTCGTCCCGGCTCGTAACCCAGCGGAAAGAGGTCGAGCTCGGCGAGCAACATCCGCCGGCCGTCGAATCCGGGGTCGAGCGCCCGCGAGACGGCCAGGCTTCGCAGGAAGAGCCCAGCCGCCACGAGCAGGACGAGCGAGAGAGCCAGCTGCGCGACGACGAGCCCGCCGCGCACACGCGCCCGGCCGCGCGCCCCCGCGACCGAGCCGGCCTCGCTCGAGAGGTCCCGGGAGATTCTCGGTCGCGAGGCCTGGAGCGCCGGCACGAGCCCGAAGAGAAGACTCGCGATTCCCGCGGCGAGCAGGGCGAAGACGAACACGCGCGAGTCGACCGCGAGGTCGAGGCGGATCGGCCGGCCCGTCGGCGGCGTGAACGACGTCAGGATTCCCGAGGTCCAGAGGGTGAGCGCGACCGCGACGGCGCTCCCGAGGAGCGCGAGAAGCAGGCTTTCGATCAAGAGCTGCCGCACGAGCCTTCCGCGGCTGGCTCCCAGAGCGAGGCGCACGGCAAACTCGCGGCGCCGGCCGAGGGCGCGGGACAGGAGCAAGTTCGCGAGGTTCGCGCAGGCGAGCAGAAACACGAGTGACACGAGACCGGCGAGCGCAAGCAGAATCGGCCGCAGGATCTCGGGCACTCCCCAGGGACTCTCGCCGAGGGTCGAGAGCCGCAAGGCATAGCCTCGCGAAAACTGTGCGTGGTCACGAGCGAGTGTCGCCGCCTCGGCGTTCACCGCTTCCTGCGCCACCGCGCCGGAGACTCCCGGCTTCAACCGCGCCAGCGCCAGCAGCCAGCGGTCCCCGCGGTTCTCCAGCCGGTCGCCGCCCGGGTCGATCCTTCCCGTCTGCGCGAGGGGGATCCAGACGTGGACGTCGACTCCCAGGAAACTGCCGAAGAAACTGCGGGGAGCGACCCCAACGACGGTGAAGGGCTGCCCGTTCAAGAGCACCGCCCGACCCAGGATCGCCGGGTCGCGCGAGAAGGACCGCTCCCAGAGAGAGTCCGAGACGATGCCGACGGGAGGCGCGCCCTTGCCCGCGTCTTCCTCCGGAAGGAACGAGCGCCCGAGCTCCGGCCGCACGCCGAGCACCTCGAAATAGTTCCCCGACACGAGCGCACCCGAGAGCAGCCGCGCGGGCTCCCCCCGGCTCGCTCCCAGAGCCACGCTGGCCCAACGCTGCGCGAGGACGCCTTCGAAGACGTCCCGCCGCGCCGCGAAGTCCCGGTATTCCGGATGCGAGAGGGCGACCGTGTCCCCGGACGGGCTGCGGCCGAAGAGCACGCGCAGGCGGGCGGGCTCAGAAGCGCCGGGAACGGGATCGAGAAGGACACCCCGCACCCAGGAGAAGACGGTCGTGTTCGCCCCCACGCCGAGGGCGATCGTGGCGACCGCCGCCGCGGTCAGTCCCGGGCTCTTGCGGAGGATCCGCAGGGAGTAGAGGAAATCCGCAACGCCGGAATTCATCTCTCTTCCTCCTCGCTCATTCCGTGCGGAGAGCGCGGATCGGGTCCACCCGAGCGGCCCGACGCGCGGGCACGTAAGTCGCGGCGAGAGTCATCCCTCCGATCAGCAAGAGCGCTCCGCCGATCGTGACGGGATCGATCGGGCCGACGCCGAACAGAAAGCCGGCGATCGAATGGCCGACGAAGATCGCGGCAGCCGTTCCACCGAGGAGCCCGACCGCGGCCACGCGCGCCCCGCGCCGCATTTCCAGGCGCAGGACGTCGCCCGGATTGGCGCCGAGAGACATCCGCACGCCGATCTCACGCGTTCGCCTGCCGACGGAGTAGGCGACCAGCCCGGCCAGGCCGATCGACGCCAGGCCGAGACCGAGCGCGCCGAGAACGGCCCCGATCGCGGCGCCGACCCGCTGCGGCAGAAGCGAGAATCCCATGTGCTGGCGAGCCGTCACGAGCGCCGACAGCGGCAGCGCGGGCTCCAGACGCCGGATCTCCCGCGCGAGCGCGGCGGAGAGGGCCTCGCGCGATCCGTTCGAGCGGATCAGGAGGGTGTGCTCCAGTCGGCTCGACTGACGGGCCGACAGATAGAGGTAGCCGCGCGGTGCTTCCCAGAGTGTGCGGTACTTGCCGTCGCCGACCACCCCGACGATCCGGAGAGCGCGGCCCTCCTGGACGAGGGTCCTCCCCAGGGCGTCGCGGCCCGGCCAGAGCCGTCGGGCGAGCGTTTCGTTCACGATCGCGACGGGCTCGGCGCGGGGCGTGTCGCCCGCGGCGAAGCCGCGCCCGCTCCGGATCGGGATGCGCATCGTCGCGAAGTAGGTCTCGCCGACGTCGGCGATGTCGACGGCGACGCGCTCCTCCGCCGCGGCGCCGGGCAACCCCACGGAGTCGGAGCGGTGGCCGGGGCCGAGAGGCATCTCTCCCGTAATCGCCGCCGACGTCACGCCGGGCAACGCGGCCGCCCGCTCGACGAGAGCGTCCCGGAACGCCGCCGCCCGGCCCGGGTCGTAGCCGAGGATCGAGAGGTCGAAGGCGTAGAGGGAGAGCCCCTTCGGATCGAAGCCGGGATCGACGGCCGTCGCGCGGCGCACCGTGCGCAAGAAAAGGCCGGCCACCACGAGAAGGAGCACCGACGCCGCCACCTGCGTCGCGACGAGCAACGAGCGCAGCCGCGCCGCCGCCGGCCGCTCGGTCGACGCGCCCGAGCGAAGGACGGTGAGGCCGCCCCGCGTCGCGGCCGCCGCGGTGATGGCGCCAAAGAGCAGCCCCGCGGCCACGGCGCCGCCGAGCGCGAGCGAGATGACCCGCATTCCGGGAGAGAAGTCGAAGGCGAGCGGAATCGGCAGAGGGAGCCGGAAGCGCTCGAGAAGCGGTGCTGTCAACCCACCGAGGGCCGCGCCGGCGGCGCCTCCGGCGGCGAAAAGGAGGAGCGTCTCGATGAGCAGCAGGCGGGAGAGACGCGCCCGACCGGCTCCCAGAGCCTGGCGCACGCCGAACTCCTTCTCCCGCGCGAGCGCCCGCGCCAGGAGCAGCCCCGACGCGTTGACTCCCGCGACCGCCAGGACGAGACCGGCCAGGCCGGCCAGGACGGCGAAGAACGGCAGGGCACGGTCGCGCAGGGAGTCTTCGAAGCCCGTGACGGGGCGCAGGTCGTAGCCGACGCCCCGCTGGGTCTCGGGATACGCGAGCGCATGCCGCGCCGCGACGACTTTCATTCGTTCGCGCGCCTGTTCTAGGGTCACTCCCGTCTTCCTCCGGCCGACCATCTCGAGCCACAGGCGGCTCCGGTCCTCGAGGCCCGCTCCGCCGGAAAGCGTCGGCGCCATCGCCAGGGGGATCCAGACGTCGAACGGGAGGGCAAGGAACGTTCCCGAGAAACCCGAGGGAGCGACGCCCACCACCGTGAAGGGCCGGCCGTTGATCGCGATCGGTCGCCCAACGATCGCCGGATCGGATCCGAACCGGCTCTTCCAGGCGCCCCATCCGAGAACGGCGACGGCGTCGCGCCCCGGCACGGCGTCTTCCGCCGGACCGAAGAACCCGCCCAGCGACGCGCGGGCGCCGAGCACTTCGAAGTAGTTGCCGCTGACCAGCTGCAGGACGGCGAGCCTCGGCTCGTTGCGGCCGTCGGTCAGGCTGACGAGCCGCGAGCTGAAGGCGGCGAGGCTCTCGAAGCTGCCGCCGCCGTCGCCGAGCTCGCGCCAGGTCGGCGTCGAGACGGCGTGGAAGCTCGATCCGTCCGGAGCCGTCGCGTGGACGTTGACGAGTCCGGACTGCTCGGCGACGCCGGACAGGGGCCGAAAGAAGAGTGCGTCGACGAAGGCAAAGACGGTCGTCGCGGCGGCGACTCCTGCCGCGACGGTCGCGACGACGGCCAGAACGAGCCCCGGCGCGCGGCGAAGGCTCCGCAGTGCCTGCCGCAGGTCGTGCCCGAACGCGGCGACGCAGATGTCCCGCAAGGCGCTACCTCGCCGCTCCGGTCGTCGTTCCGATCCGGTCCTTCACCGTCTCCTCCCCGAGGATCCAGCCGTCGCGCAGACGGATGATCCGGTGGCCGTAACGCGCGTTCTCCTCCGAGTGCGTGACCTGCACGAT